>JANMIF010000139.1:0-26421 GCA_031375695.1 Planctomyces sp. | reverse complement strand
TCCGAAGTGCCTGACCCCTGCCGTTCCTTGGACAGGTGCTAAAATGCGATGGCATTCCCACCAATCTCAAACGACTTGGCTTTCCGTGACATGTCAAAATTGAATGATTCTCGAATTCGGCGCGTGGCTGTTGCCGCATGTTGGCTGCTCAACGCCTCTGCGGCAGCTTGCTTTGCGCAGACGCAGGATTCGGAAACTCTTTTTGAATCGCAGGTCCGGCCGGTGTTGGTCGATGTTTGCTTCAAGTGTCATGGGGGAGACAAGACGAGCAGCGGGTTGCGGGTCGATTCGCGCGAGGCGTTGATCAAAGGGGGCGATACTGGAGCGGCGATTGTTCCCAGCAAGCCTGGGGAGAGTTTGTTGCTGAAGGCTCTGCGGCATGAAGATAAGGACTTCAAGATGCCGCCTGATAAGAAACTTCCGGAGGCCACAATTGCGGCGTTTGAATCGTGGATTGCGGGCGGGGCGGTTTGGCCGCAAGGGCGATCCGGGCCGTTTGTCTCGAAAAGGCATTGGGCGTTTCAATCGGTCTCGCGACCGGTGATTCCGCCGGTTCGATTGGCGACAGCGCAGATTCGGACGGCGGTTGATCGGTTTGTTGTGGCGAAGTTGGCTGACGCGGGATTGGCCTTGTCAACGGAGGCGGACCCGCGCACTTTGATTCGGCGGGCGACTTTTGATTTGACCGGTTTGCCGCCCGCGTCCGATGAGGTCGCGGAATTTGTGGCGGAGCGATCAACGTCAACGGGAGCCTATGAACGACTGATCGACCGGCTATTGGCATCGCCGCAGTACGGCGAACGTTGGGCGAGATATTGGTTGGATGTGGCTAGGTATGCGGACACGAAAGGCTACGTCTTCATGGAGGATCGGAATTATCCGTTCGCCTTCAAATACCGCGACTGGGTGGCTCAATCGTTGAACGACGATCTGGGTTACGACCAGTTTTTGATTCGGCAGATTGCCGGAGATTTGTTGCCGGAACCGGAGCGGACGGCCAGCTTAACGGCTCTCGGTTTTTTGACGTTGGGTCGGAGATTCTTGAATGACATCAACGACATCATTGATGACCGGATTGATGTCGTCTGCCGGGGGACGATGGGGCTGACAGTCGGTTGCGCTCGGTGTCACGATCATAAGTTCGATCCGATTCCGGCGGCCGATTATTACTCGCTGTATGGCATCTTTCGGAGTTCGCATGAGCCGAAGGCGGACGAGGCGAAAACACTGATGGCGATGACGCTGGTTGAGGACGAGAAGCCGTTCGATCCGTATGTGTTCGTGCGTGGCCAGCAAGGGAATCACGGGCCGAAGGTGCCTCGGCAGTTCTTGTCGGTGGTGGCCGGAGTGGAACGAAAACCGTTTGCGAATCGGAGCGGGCGGCTGGAGTTGGCTCAAGCGATCGCATCGCCAACGAACCCACTGACAGCGCGAGTGATCGTGAATCGCGTGTGGCTGCTGCACTTCGGAGCCCCGTTGGTGCGAACCCCGAGCGACTTCGGGTTGCGTGCCGAACCGCCGTCTCATCCGGAGTTACTGGATTGGCTGGCCTCGGAGTTTATCGCTCATGACTGGTCGCTGAAGTGGCTGCATCGCGAGTTGATGTTGTCGAGCGTTTATCGGCAGTCATCAAAGGTTGAGGGTTTGGGGTTGCGGGTTGAAGGTGATCGCAAAGTGGCGTCGCCCTCAACTCTCAATTCTCAACTCTCCACCAACGACCCCGAAAACCGGCTGCTGTCGCGGATGAATCGGCGGCGGTTGGATTGGGAATCGTTGCGCGATTCGCTGTTGTTCGGAAGCGGCAAGTTGGATCGGTCAATCGGCGGTGCAGCGACGGACATTTTGAAGTCTCCGTTCTCGGCGCGGCGCACGATTTATGGATTCATCGATCGTCAAAACTTGCCGCTGACGTTTCGAAACTTTGATTTCGCGAGTCCCGATACGCACGCTCCGGGACGATTCGTGACTTCGGTGCCTCAGCAAACCTTGTTTCTGCGGAACAGTCCGTTTGCATTGGAGCAAGCTCGGGCGCTGGCCCAGCTGTCATCCAAGCTAGCGAATGAGCAAACGCCAGATGCTCGGATCGCCCAGTTGTTTCGATTGGCTTATGGGCGTGAGGCGGCTGCGGATGAGGTGGTGCTGGCGCGGCAGTTCGTCGCTGAGGCGGAATCGGAAACGCTTCCGGCACCGATCTGGCAGTTTGGTTACGGCGAATACGCTGTCGAAGCGAAACAATTGAAAAGTTTCACGCCGTTGCCACATTGGACCGGCCGGCAGTGGCAAGGTGGCCCGACGTTGCCGGACCCAGACATTGGCTGGGCCTTATGGCACGCGAACGGTGGGCATCCCGGCAATGCGAAACATTCGGCGATTCTGCGCTGGACGGCTCCTCGAGATGTGACCGTGGTTGTCACCGGCAAGTTGCAGCACCCAGCAAAAGAGGGGGACGGCGTGCAGAGCTTTGTCTGGAATCGACGACTTGGGGAACAGGCTCAGTTTGTCGCATCGCATTCAGAGACCGACACGTTTGTTCCGGCGATGCCACTGCGTCAGGGTGAGACGATCGACTTCATCGTTACCTGTCGGACCAACGAGAACTCCGACAGCTTTCAGTGGGGACCGAAACTGGTTGCCACGGAACAAGGACTGGACTCGAACTGGGAATTGGCGCGTGACTTCCCCAGCGGGGCGAATGGGCAATCCGCGGATCATCTGACTGCCT
Source organism: Planctomyces sp. (assembly GCA_031375695.1). Taxonomy (GTDB): domain Bacteria; phylum Planctomycetota; class Planctomycetia; order Planctomycetales; family Planctomycetaceae; genus SXKJ01. The sequence goes on along the minus strand of JANMIF010000139.1, from coordinate 23,699 downwards.
GGGAGCAGTTCGCGCAAGTGTTGTTGTTGTCAAACGAGTTTCAATTCGTCGATTGACGCGGTGTCGCCCACATAGCCGTCGTAGGCCAGTGTGATGAGCCAAATGTTCCAACAAACGTCAGTGAAGCATTCGGCTCGTCACGCGAAGTGATGACGGCTACATAATGACACAGGCCGCCGTCGCGGGAGCGACAGCGGCCTGTGAGCGAGCTTGTGGTGTCTGCGGACGACTAGAACTTGACGATAACGTCGACCCCGAAGACATCGTTGTGGCCGAAGACGTCATTTATGTTATTAGTGATCGTCCCCGGCGCCCCGGCCGGCGTATTGCCAAAATTGTGCCGCATTTCGGGGCGGATGACGAGGTTTTGGGTCGGCTTGATATTCACACCGTAGGTGATGGTGTTGTACGAAGCACCGTCGGCCTTGTACCACTCTTGTCGCAGGCCCAGTCGCAACGTCTCACTGAGATCGTAGAACAAATAGTTGATCTGGCCAGTCGAATCTCCAGCGATCCCCGATGTCAGGAAGTCGGTCCCATTGTTGGTTTGCAGAACGTCGAATTGATGCACACTCTGTAACTTGTCGGTCCATTTGTGCGACACGATGGCGCTGTTGATTGAACCGGTGCCGCGCCAGCCAAAGTTTCCAAATCCAACGGTGTAAACCAACGAAGTCTTGTCCGACGGATTGTAGGTGACTCCGAACATCCCCATGTTGCCGTTCCGAAATTGGTCGAAGCCGGTGTCCCAGCCAAGTACCCATCCGGCCATGAAGCTGATCTCATCCGCCGCTTTCCAGTTCGCCATCGCGCCGGTGTGAGTGAACGGCTCGCTGTTGTAGAACGTAATTTGCTTGCTGAAGAAGAAGTTATCGGGTGTGGTGACAACTTCGTATCCATGCGGTGTGTAGAAGTGCCCGAGCTTCAACGAAACGGTGTCCATGGCAATTTCGCCATACAACTGTGGCATGGCCCATTCGTAGATCCCGTGATCCCAGCCGTTGAGGTAGTCCCAGCGGCCCGGGTTGTTTCCGAACGCCTGCATGTCGTTGCCATCCACACCGTAATTGATGTCGGCGCGGAAGCCCCAATCGACGCCATTCTTAACGCCGTCGGCCACTTTGCCGAAGAACAGGTAGCCTTGATTGAGGTTGAATGAAGCAAATTCGCGCTGGTTGACAAACGGTCCGTTGCCTGTGAACGATCCATCCGGGTGGTTGGAATACCCCGCTGCCAGCCAGCCGCCCATGATGTAGCCGTTGTCTTTCATCCAATTTCCACCGGCGTCGTCATCGAACAACGAAACGATACTCCACGGTTCTTCCTTTTTCTCCTCGGCGGGTGCGGCGGCCGGAGCCGCCGGCTTATCACCCTCTTTCGCAGCGGCATTGTCAGCCGGCGGCGCAGGGGCTTGAGCTTCTCCTGCGGGAACATCCGGCGGAGCGGGAGCTTGACCTTGTTGCATCGCGATGAAGCGGTGCTGTGCCATGTGCTGTTGTCGCTGCATATTCAGTCGCGCACCGGCTTGCCGGTAGACTTCGTTGTGATCGGATGGCCGAGCGTTTCCTGGCTGATAAAAGGCCGGGCCGTTCTGCGGAGCGTTTCCGTCTTCCGCTAAGGCGAGTGAACTGGTTCCCAGGGCAAATCCGCCCAACAACAGCGCAGCGCTGGTTCCTTGACGGATCAAATCCATAATCCGGTATCGCATGATCGTTCCTTTGTTCGCTTGAAAACGGAATTCCCTAACCTGACTGGACCAAACCATAGGACCAGTTTGACGCCTCTAGTAAAGATCCGATCGAAGTATGCCGCAGCCAGCGCGAAAGCAGCATCCACGACGGAACGAGAACTCCATTTCAGCGAGGCTGTTCCTTACCCCCGCATATATCGGAGCCTGCTTAGAGCTACGTCCGCGAAATTTCCCGAACATGTGGTACTTCCGAAACTACCACGTGTTGGCAACACGATTCGTTTTGCGTGACCCGAATTATCCATTCGATGAATCGGCAGGACTTGCAGGTTGCGAGGCAACAAGAGAACTTCCTGGTTCTTAGCCGTGTAGTCTCACAATGGCTTTGCGAATTGGCTCTGTTTCAACATTGAGGAGTGATTTATGGCTCGATCTTTGACTCGCCGCCGTTTTGTCCAAGAGAGCGTCGCAGCGGCTAGTGTTCCACTTTTTGCTGCTCCCGCCATCCTGCGTGCCCGCAATGTCAACGAGAAGCTGAATGTCGCTTGCATCGGCGTCGGCGGGCGAGGTGGTGCTCATCTACCGGCTCTAAAGGACGAGAACGTCGTGGCGATTTGCGACGTCTTGGAATCGACGGTGGATCGAGTCGGCACACAGATTCCCAACGCAAAGAAGTACGGCGATTTTCGCAGACTGCTCGACAACGATCGGGATTTCGATGCCGTGGTCGTCAGCACGTGCGAGCACACTCATGCGTTTGCGACGTATCCCGCGTTGCTGCTCGAAAAGCATGTTTATTGCGAGAAGCCGCTGACTCACGGGATTTGGGAAGCGCGCAAAATTCGGGAGACCGCCGCCGATGTGAAGGTCGCCACGCAGATGGGAGTTCAGATTCACTCCGGCGACAATTACCGCCGCGTGGTCGAACTGATTCAGGCGGGGGCGATCGGCCCGGTTCGTGAGGCTCATGTGTGGGTGAATCGGGCGTGGGGTCGGCAGAGTGCCGACGATGCGAAGAAGTACGGCGACATCGTGCATGTCGAAGAGCGACCGGCCGCAGCGGAGCCGGTCCCGGCCGGGTTGAATTGGGATTTGTGGCTCGGCCCGGCGCCGGAGCGACCGTTTCACAATGTCTATTTTCCGGGACCAAAGTGGTATCGCTGGTGGGATTTTGGGAGCGGTACGATGTCCGATCTCGGCAGTCACATGAACGATCTGCCGTTCTGGGCATTGAAGCTGCAAGCTCCGTTAACGATCGAAGCCTCTGGTCCGCCGCCTCACGCGGAGATCGCGCCGGCGTCGATGCAGGCGACTTACGAATACGGCCCGCGCGGCGACATGCCGGCCGTCAAACTGACTTGGTATCAAGGAGTCAACAAGCCAACCATTTGGCAAGAGGGAGGCATTCCGAAATGGGATTACGGCGTGCTATTCATCGGCGACAAAGGAATGTTGCTGGCCGACTACGGTAAACATGTCTTGCTGCCGGAGAAGGAGTTCGAGGGCTATCAACGCCCCGAACCGACGATTCCTAAGTCGATTGGTCAAGTCGCCGAATGGCTGCACGCTTGCAAGACCGGCGCGCCGACGACCTGCGACTTCATCTATTCTGGCTGGTTGACCGAAGCCAATCATCTCGGCAACGTGGCCTATCGGGTGGGCAAGAAGCTGCAATGGGACGCCGCGAATCTGAGTTGCCCAAACGCGCCGGAAGCGGATCGCTTCATTCGCCGCGAGTATCGCAAAGGGTGGTGTTTGTGCTGATCAGAAGATGGCGGAAACATCGGCGACCTCACTAACCCGACGCACAGGAGCGTTAGCGAGGGCTCCGAAATACCACGACTTTTGCGTGTCGTGGAGCGTTCGCCCTCGCTGACACTTCGGGTTATTGAGGAGATAACCACATGACACAACCGTCGACGACATGCCGCTGGCGACTCGAAGCGGTGCATCATTTGGGACTGACTGTGTCCGACATCGAGCGGTCGATCGTGTTCTACCGCGATGTTCTCGGCCTGACGTTGCATCGGCGGCGGCCGCACGTCGATAACGATTATGTCGCGCTGCAAACCGGCTATATGGGAGTCGTGTTGAATGTCGCGTCGTTCAAAATGTCCGATGAGAGTCCGGTTTCGTTGGAAGTCGTGCAATACATGAATCACGCTGGACCGGCCGCCGAGACGACAACGAATCGGCCGGGGAGCAGTCATCTGTGCCTTACGGTCAACGACCTGCGAGCCGCTTTCGATGACCTCCAGGCCCAAGGAGTCCGCTTCAAGTCGGAGCCCGTGACGATAACCGCTGGGCCGAACACGGGCGGGTTAGTCGTGTATTTCTACGATCCCGATGGCTACACCTTGGAACTGTTCCAGCCTCGCTAACCCGAAGCGTGCGCTCGCGCGTCGGGTGAGCGTGTCGAGCCAGCGAATCTGATTGTGCTCAGGCTAGCACGACAACGCTCTCGATCATGGTTTGCCGCGTGAGTTCGATCGGTGGTGTATCGCCGACACCCAAGAATACCGCTGTGCCATTCGAATACACGAAGCGTCCGTCAGAAGTCCGATCGTAGGCCAACACATGCTTGGCGATGATCCGCTCCTGTCCGTTGGGCGAGCGTTGCACGAGCACCCAATCGGCCGGAGCTATATTCGCCGTGAAATCTTTGCCAGAAGTTTGCATCGCTTGTTTCACATCGAGCAAGTGACCCCACAAAATCATTTGGGGGATTTGCTCGCGCGACCACGGGGTCGGTGCGCCGTTGGCCGTGGTCAACGGCTTCCCCGTGAACGCCATCGAAAAGAAATTCAAGAAGCCGAAGAACGCTCGCAGCAAACGATACGGAAACAACAGCACATCCATCACGACGCCACCGAGGTTGGTTGTGGCTCGCTGCGGCGCGCGATACGGCCGCCGAATGAACGTCAACGATCCGTCCGCGTGTTGCTTCGGCAACAGCAAGTCGGATTGTGGGTCGGCAACGAGACACTTCGAGATATGTTCGCCATCGAGATTCACCTGATGAACGGCGAACGGACCCAGTCGCAGAAAGTGGCCCTGAGCGTTTCGCAGAACTTCCGCCGATTGAAACACGAGGTTTCGGCCGTTGTCCGCCACCCATGACGGCGCGGCATCGACTTGGTCGCCTCCCGTCATGCGATCCCAAAACAAACCCTCTTTTTGGCTGATCGTGATGTTGGACGTGCCATCGGAATTTCGCAGCGAGATCGCTAGCTCGCCGTTGGAATGCCGAGCCAGATCAGTGGCCGGAAAACTATTCCGATGGATCAGCCGACGTTCTTGATCTTTGGCAAAGTCATATTGAAACAATCCGTGAACCTCGCCCATGTCCAGCAAGTAATGACACTCGCCGTCGTTGCCGCCGCGGCTCACACTGCGGAAATGAATCTGGCGTTGCGGAGCACTCGATTCGTTCCACTGTTCCAGATTTGGCGGCGTGAGGCCCATATTCCCCCAAACGCCGCTGCGACCTTTCCAGGCATTCGAGTCGTTGTGCCTTGCCTGCCGAGCGATCGCATCTTGAGCAAAACGGCTTTCGATCTCGCGCAGCTCACGCGACGGCTGGCCGATAAACAAGCGGCCTTGAGAAATAAGTGCAAAGGTAGGCGTGGTCATGACACCGAGTTTCCACTTCCGAATGTGCAACCGAGTAACGGTTCAACACACTAACCCGAAGCATCAGCGAGGGCGAGTGCTTCGGGTTCGTGTGATTCAACCGCTGGTCAGGCAGCGTCGTATTCGGAAATGCGGTTGGCCGGGGCGAACGGTAGCAAGATCGCGTCTTCGTCGTGCAGTGCGAACCGCATGACGTAGGCGTCTTCCTCCGTGTCGTCGTAGTGGCTGCGGATCACCAGCACTGCCTTGAAGCCCATTTGCTTGAAGAAAAGCTGAGCGCCGAGATTGCTCTCGCGGACTTCCAGAACGATCTCTTGCCGGCGTTGCTGCGACAGCTTGTCCACCAGCTTTTCGATCATCTGCGAGCCGATGCCATTCCGCCGAAACTCCGGGTCCACGGCGAAATTCAGCACATGCAGCTTGGCCTTATGGAGTTCATAGATCATGAACCCGACGATGCGATGATTGCATTCGGCCACCATGCCGATGCAGTTTCGCTGGCGAAGGCAGCAGAGGAAATCTTCCTCGGTCCAAGAAAATTCGAAGCTCTGTTGCTCGATGTCGAGGACTTCGGGCATGTCGCGTCGAATTAACCAACGAATTTGGACCTTCACAGCGGTCTTGGTAGCCGTCCAACTCACGATGGCCTCCTTGCCAAAGCGATTCGCTGAAAAAGAACCCCGACAAACGGGGCGAGGCGGGACATTAGCAAAGCTTCGCGAAATCAGACAAGGGGGATCGGCTGCGGTTTTTGAGAATTTTAGAGGTCGCGCTCGTGGGGCAGGTTTTCAACCTGCCCGGCAATTGAGTGATTGTGAAAATCTTGTTCACTCAAAAACGAAATGCCTTCCTGACGAGCAGGTTGAAAACCTGCCCCAAGTTCACGCGAACGGCCACGCCTTTCCCAAGGCTTGGCGTTGAATTGCGGTCAACCTGCGGATGCTTGATTCTGCGAGCGCCAGTTGCGCGTCCAGCAATTTGCGGTCGAACGGCGAACCTTCGGCGGTTCCTTGGATTTCCACGAACTCGCCGCTGCCGGTCATGACCACGTTCATGTCGACGTCGGCATCTTTGTCCTCAACGTAATCGAGGTCGGCGACGACTTGTCCGCTCACGATGCCCACGCTGATCGCGGCGATGCTGCTTTTCAAAACAGGGCGATCCATCGGCGATAACAGCTCGATGGCCGACAGCGCATCGACCAGCGCGATGAATCCGCCAGTGATGCTGAGCGTACGTGTGCCGCCATCCGCTTCGAGCACATCGCAATCGATCGTAATCATCCGCGGGCCGAGCGCTGCCAGATCGACAACCGCTCGCAAGCTGCGGCCGATCAACCGTTGAATCTCATTTGTGCGACCGTCGATCTTCGACCGCTCACGCGGTTTGCGCGGCGACGTGCTGGCCGGAAGCATGTTGTACTCGGCGGTCACCCAGCCTTTGGGATTCGGCTCTCGCTTCATCCAGGGAGGCAGGTCGTCTTCAATGCTCGCGGTACACAACACGGTCGTGCGACCGGCTTTGATCAGCACGCTGCCGGGAACTGCTCCGGTGAAAAACCGCGTGACGGTGATGGGCCGAAGCTGGTCTGGTTCGCGTTCGTCGTGTCGCATGTTGTGAGTCCTGTGTTGTTCGTTCTGTTCAAGTAAAAAACCAACCGTCAAGCGTGAGCCGTGCTCGCGATGCGCTCTTGGCGAGAGCGGGCTACACTGGCGGAGCTTCGGCTTCCGGGGGTTTGTCTTGGCCGAGTTCGGGTTTGTCCAGGAAGTCGGCGAGTGCTCGTCGCGTGATTTGAGTGATCGTCAGTCGATGTTGTCGTGAATGCTCACACAACACGTCGTAGAGCGGCGGTGTGATCGCTTGGCGAAAGCCGACAAACTCGAAGAACTCAAAGCCGTCATTGTGCGGTGCGTGATACGACTCGGCCACATCGCCCGGCATGTGATACGCGTCATCGTCTTCGTTGTTCATGGCTGTCGGCGATTCCGGTGTTGCCGCAAGGGCAGTCGCTGATTCGCTGGACTCTGGCTCGGCGACGTCAGCAAAACCGGTCGGCTTCAGCGTTGGGGACGGAACCGGCGGCAATTCTTCCTCGGTTGGTTTGGGGATCAGACCTTTCCAGCGATCGGCGGGAATCCACTTGCCGTCGGCTCCCTGGCGAACCAGCGTGTCCGCTTGAACTTGTCCGATCTGAACTTTCCCCATCAACTCGGCCGACGACAGCGGACCGATTTCCCCGCCCATCATTTGATAAAACCACATCGGCTTGGCCATGCAGACCTCCGGTCAGATCTCGTGGGGCAGGTTTTCGACCTCCCCGTCAGAAGCCAATTCGACTGTTGAGTGAATGACGTTTCGTCGGATTCGCCACCATTTTCTCGGCAGGCTGAAAACCTGCCCCACGAAGTCACGCTAAAATTCCCCGACCGCTTCGCCACCGGCTCGCGTGAATAAATTCTTCAGCGTTTCGACGTCGATGTTGTCCGAAATGAAGCGAACCGCTCCGTCAGCGAAGAGTGCATGAAAGCCACCTGTTCGCGCGGACTGCAAGCCTTTCAGCGGATTCTTGAAATCCAAGACGAGGTCGTCGGGCTTCGTCCAAATTACGGCCGCATCGGCGTGCGCTTCGACCGCCAGAATCGTGTTGCTGGTGCCGTCGAGGAAATTCCGAATCGCCAGGCCCTCTTTGCCTTCGAAGGCTGCTCCCTCGCCAGTTGGGACGAGGTACACCGTCTTTCCTTCTTTGGCCAAGGCCTCCTGACCGGGGCAAATCAAAGTCGGCGGGATTTTTTCGATCAGCGTTTTGTTGTGTTCGCTGTCCCACGGTTCATCGAGATGAAACTGCTGATACAGCGGGGCTTGCTCAAGGAACGGCAACAAATGCACGCGCCAACTCAACAGCGGTTTGTCTTTTTTGTCCAAGCTGGCAGCCGGCGGAAATGCTTCGTGGGTGTCGTGATAGTTGTGCATCGCCAGGCCGATCATTTTCAAATTGTTCATGCCTTGTGAACGTCGCGCGGCTTCGCGAGCTTGTTGCACAGCGGGCAACAGAAATGCGACCAAGACACCGCCGACGGCTGGAGTCGCCGCGCTGAAGGACGGCACAACGCTGTGCGATTCGCTGCGCCAGCCAGTCGGTGTCCGCGCGATCGTCGAAACCGACGGAGCCAGATGTGGTTCGAGATCGGATATTGGTGGCAGCGGCGGGATGTTGAAGTCGATGCCACGCTCAGCCAGTTGTCCTGTGAGCACCGGGCCGAAGGAATTGATCAGGCCGTACATGGATTGCAATTCCGGCTTCGGGTCGGAGTAACTGACGCATAACGGCTTCGATTCCCATTGAAACGCGGCCTTCACTGAATCGTTGTCGGCCAGCGACTTCTTTCCGGTGGCGCTCAGATGACTGGTCACCAATTGCGGGTTGATCCCCAATACAAACTGATCCTTCGTCAAAACCCAGGTGGGTGCAATCGGCAGCGGCAAATTGTTGATCTGGATGCGAAATCCCTTTTGGCCTTTCGCCGTAAATTCGTGAATCGAAAACGGGACCGGCGCACCCTGGGCCAAAGCGTTTCGCACCTGCGCGACCAACACCTCTTGGACCTTGCTCAGCCCGTCGTGATTGCGAACGCTGGCCGTGATCACCAGACCCGGCACAAACAACGCACCCGCTTCGCTGCCCGATGTGTAAAACGACCACAGATCGCCAAAGCCTTCGAGCAGATCCTTCTGAACCGAAAAGCCCAACTGCTGTTCCGCTTGACCCATTCCCGCCTCGAACTGCACTCGCACATTCGGATCAATCGCGTCGGCGATCTTCAGGCCTTCCTGAACCAAGTGAGCCAGATCGAATCGCAGCATAGTTGCTCGCGCGGCAGTGGCCGGGATCGTTTTGAAGTCATCTCGCGTGAGCGGCTTGTTCGGCAACAGCGACAGAATACCGCGCGGCTCGCCTTCGGTTTCGATCACGGATTTCGATTGCGTCGCTTTTTTGTCCAAGCCGGAAACGCTCGAAACCTGCTTCAGCTCCAACAACCCGGAAGCTTCCAAGCCCGCTCGCACTTGCGGTTCGGTCAAATGTTGATCAACCGCTTTCCAGATGGCCGCGACGTCGATGTGCAACAACATCGACGGCCGATCAACTGCCAGATCGGTCGCAATTTTCGTCAGCCAAGCCGGTTCTTTGCCCGATCCCTCCAACCGTTTGATCAGCGACGCAGCCGAATCCTGGCCGACCGCGACAATCAAATACGATTTGTGCATGCCGAACCGAATCAACGGCGCTCCGAGCGGCACAGTCTTGGGACCGTACAACGTGCTGCCGCTGATTTTCTCTTCGATCAAACCTTCCGGGCCTTCTTTCGGCGCGAGGTTGATCAGCTTTTGCAGCGACTCGTTCACTTGAGCCGCATCGTTTTCGCAGTCGATGACCGCCGCTCCGTTGATGACCGGCGGATTGGTCGCGGCGAAGCTTTCCAAATACAAGCTGAGCGGATGTTTGATCGCCGCCTTGAGCAGCACCGGCACTGCGCCGGCTGCGACTGTTGCTTGCTCGTCGCCCGCCGTTTGCTTTTCAATCACGCGATTCAGTTCATCGCCAAACTGCTGGAAGAACTCCTTCAGCGATTCTTCAGCCAGCAACTTCTCAGTGAGGTTCGTGCTGTTCGGATTCGGCTCTTTCCAACCGTTGCTCGCCAGGAAGAAGACGCATTCCGGCGGAGCGGCTTTGCTCAAAACCAACTTGCCGGGCGATTGAGCATCCACCGGAATTGCGGTCAGCGCCGCGACAACGAAACAGCACAACGCCACGAACGAATGCTTGCGAATCATGAGGGGTCTCCCAGAAAGGTGCCGCGCCCGCAGGCGGACCGAGTCGAAATGTGCCGATCCGACTCAGCCTCCCGCCGGTCGATCGACAGGCGAGATTGAAGCACCCTCGAAAGACATTCACAAGCAAGCTGGCGAGGAACAGGCGAGAATCGCGGCAACAGAGAAGAAAACGCCAAAACAGATTCGGCATCTTTCACCGTTACCTCGGTTCCCTCCCGTTCAATGCCTTCACCTTCGTGAGTGCGCCGGTTACTGAGCGGCCTGCGGCAGTTCCAGAATCCGCATCTCCAGCTTTCGTTCGGCGACGGCTTCGATGGCGTCGAGGATCGGCGCGTCGATGGTCGACGGAGCGAGTCGGCGGAGTTCTTGGAGTGCCTCTTCCGGTGTGGACCAATGGCCGTGCAGGCCCCCTTCGGTCATGTCGTCGTAAGCTCGCGACAGGCGAATCACGCGAGCACCCAGTGGCATGTTGGAAGTGGTTACCGAAATCCCTTCAGCACACCAGCCGAGTGTGGACTCTTCATGGCTCAACAATGGAATTGCGCCTTTCAAAACGCTGCCCAGCGAATGCACCAAGTCGATGCCGTGAAATCGCGATTCGTGCATTTGATCGGGCGATGACTCCAGTGAATCGACCGCTTTGGTGAGAATGCGAGTTGTGACTTCGATCTTCCCCAAGTCCTGCATCAATGCGGCGACGCGAATGTCGTCGGTCTGCTGCGGAGACATCCGCAACTTCACCGACACCGATTGGCTCAATTCCGCCACGCGAGTCGAACGGGCTTTCAAACGTGGGTTCGCGCTCTGCAAATACTTCGACAACACATCGACCACCCCGACGTAGGCTTCGTGCAATTCGTGTTCTTTCTTCAGCCGATCATCGCTGAGCGTCCCAACCATCAGCGCCGTCAAACCGAGGACGCAGGCCCAGATGGTAAACACCATTGCGATCACAAGCGGTGACTGAATGTTGGCCAGTTGATCGAATTGTAGCGCCGCCACGATTGACGCCGAGATGACTCCCAGCAGCGTCAGCACGCCGGTGTGATAGCGGCCCAGGAAAAACCCGCTCAGCACGACGGGCAAGTAAAACAAATTCAGAATGACCAACTTGTAGCCGTCGATCAGGTGCATCGTGTAGGTCAGACCCAGCACGATGACAATCAAAGACACTTCCAAAAACAGCTTGTCGTTGTTGAGCGACTTGAATGGACGGAGCAGAGCTTTGAGTTGATTCATGATGCGACGATGACTCCGGAAGCGACTTCGGATGAAGCGCAGGTTTCGTGAGCGTATGGGTTGTGGCGATCTGGTCGGCGAGTTTGGCCTCGGTCCGCATCGAATCGCTGACGGATGTTCTTCAGGACCGGTTCCATTTCCAGAAAGACGGCCACTAGTCGTGGATCAAATTGACCACCCGCTTCGCTGCGGATCAACTCGACGCATTGCTCATGCGGCATTGCGGGCTTGTAGACTCGTTGGCTGGAGAGCGCATCGTAGACGTCGGCAATCGCCACGATCCGCGCGGCCAGCGGAATCTCTTCGCCTGCAATTTGATACGGATAACCTCGACCGTCCCAGCGTTCGTGGTGAGCGGCGGCAATCTCGCGAGCCATCCTCAAGAAATTCGACTGACCGAGCTGCCGTTCAATTTCCAGCAAGCACTCTTCACCAATCCGCGCGTGCTCTTGCATCCGTAATCGTTCGACTGGCGTGAGCTTGTCGGGCTTGCGGAGAATCGCATCTTCAATCCCGACTTTGCCAATGTCATGCAACGCGGAACTGACCCCAATCCATTGCACCAGCGCGGGGGTAATCTGTTCGCTGAATTCGTCATGCCGCCGAAGCGCCAAGGCCAACGACGACGAGTACAACGCAATCCGTTCTAAGTGATCGCCTGTCTCGGAATCTCGTGAGTCGGCCAACTTCGCAAGGCCGAAGATGACCGCTTCTTGAGTCCGAATTAGCGCCGACGTCCGCTTCAGTTCTTCGACCATCGCCAGCTCATCAGCGGAGTCGGCTCGTTCGTTGACTCGCGTTACCAGCAAATGTCCGATGACTCCCAAAATGGCGGTACACCAGACGAACGTGATTGCTCCCGAAGTCCACAGTGTCTGACCTAACTTCGGCATCAGACTCGACGCCGCGGCCGATTCCTCGGACGTCATCGAGTGCCGCAACGACGAGACCACCAAGTTCTGATGAATCCACAATCCCAGCCCCAGGCAAATCACCTGAGCCGTGAAGAGAATCGCAAAATGGCGAGTCTTATTCATTCGCCAAAACTTCCAATGCAAAGCGTAGAGCACCGTGATACCCTGTGATCTAGGGCGATTGGTTGGCCCACCCACCGATCGCAGTGCCAGCAACTTAGGTCGTTGTCGCCGAGGGGCAAACAAAGTTGCTGTGCATCCGGCGAAATGTGAATTCCGATATCGGTGATGGGCCGCAAACAGCAGTTGGCTTGGACGTGCCGGTCATAACGGTCACGCCGCTGGATTCACTGCATTGCAGCTTTTCACGCCTTGCGGACGATGATCCGATTGCCGCTGACTACCGATACGACGATGCGTTCGCCGGCTTCGATCAGTTCGCCGTGGCTCATCACATCCAGCAGTTGTTCGCCAATCCGAGCCTTGCCGGCTGGACGCAGCATTGTGAAGGCCTCACCTTCTTGATTGATCAAGGCTTCCAGGCCTGTCGGGATCGCGTTGCCAAGCATGTCCGGGCGCAGTTGTGGAGCGTTCTCATCACCAGCCAAGCTGGGAGGCGACAGAATCAAATGCTTAAGTAACGGCATCTGCGGCATCCAGCGGCTGAGTAGCGCCGCCATACCAATCACCGAAACCAACGCAATGCTCAACGTCCCCAAAGTCTGAGTCATCTGCGTCACTTCCGAACTGGTTGACGGCAGCACAAACGTCTGGCTTGCCAGAACCAGCGCTGCGAAGATCGCCAGCGCCCCAGAAATGCCAAACAGACCGAAGCCCGGCATCACGAAAACCTCCATCAGAATCAATGCGATGCCGAACAGGAACAACACGATCTCCAACACATCGGCGGTGCCTCCCAGAAAGTGGCTCCAGAAAAACAGCATGAAGCAAAATGCTGACGCAATCCCAAAGAACGACGTCATCGTGTGCAACTCGATGTAAATCAACACGCTGCCAGCCAGCAGCAGTAAAAAGGTCATGGCCGGCGTGTTTAGAGTCCATACCAACGTATCGACCCACGTCCGCCCGACTGCCTGCGGAATCTCCCCTTCGGGAATTCCAAGCCGCTGCCGCAGTTCCGCCTCGTCTTCGACCGGAGATTCTGCGAGCTTCAATTCATGAGCTCGTTGCCCGTCCACGGTCAGCAAGTTATCCCCTTGGCATTCCGGCACGACGCGACCTTTGATCCATTCGCCGTTCGACAGATGTATCTCTTCGTCCGACAGATACGACACACGCCCCGAGTCGCGGTGCGTGGCCTGAAAGATGTCCAAGTCCTTGTCGGCCATCGCTTCAGCCAGCCCGCCCGGCCGCCCTTTTTTATCAGCCAAGTTCTTGAGTTCCTGCCGCAGAAAGCTGAGCACTTTTTCCGGCGCACGCTCAAACTGCTCTCCCGCTCGAATCGTAATCGGCGCCGCGTCGCCGATCGTGGCGTGTTTTTGCATGATGATTTCGTCGCAGCCCAACGCGATGATCGCCGCACCGCTCAACGCCCGGTTGGGAATGTAAGCCACCGTTCGCAACTTTTTATTGTCGAGATCGGCAATCAAATTAGCGATCTGCAAACTCGGCTCCAACATGCCACCGGGAGAGTCGATTTCAAAGATGATCAAGTTCACCTTCGACGATTTGGCACGCCGGATTTCACGCTCGACGAAGCCTTGCAGAATCGGCTCAATCGTTTCATCGATCTTGATTCGCACAACGCGCGGCACTTCGCCCGACGTCGCGTTCTCACGCAGTTGCTCGCGCGGGAAGCTGTACAAGTCCGCCAAATCGCTGCGCGTATCGATCGTCTGCGACGCCAAAACATCCAGAGCCCGCGCCCGCTTCCCGGAAAACAGGCCAACGGTTCCCGCTTCTTTGATCGTCGTCACGTCTTGAACTTCGACTTTGTTGTCCAGCAACCGGCGATGCTCCTCCGCCGTGACGACTCGCTGTTCCGTGATCTTGCGACCGTCCACCGTACTTTCCAGCTTCAGCTTGAGCACCATCTTTTGCGGGTCCATCAAACCAGTTACCAGTGCGGCGTTCAATTTGGGATTCAACCGCTTCTCAACCAGCGCGACCACGAATTGCTGCTCTTCCAGGTCCAATGCTTTGCCTCGGCCGATGTCGCCTAACTCTGCGTCCGGGTGCATCACGATGTCCGCGCAGGCCAAAGCCAAAATCACATGGTAGCCATCGATCCGTTTGCCACCTTTCGGTTCCGGAATCCAGGCCACGGTCCGCAGCGACGCGAACTTGGCCGACGCCAACTCCTTCGCCAAATCGCGAACCTGACCGAAACGACTCGTCCCCGGTCCAATCTCCATTATTAACAGCGCGGAACGACCTTCCTGCTCGGCTTGATGTTGCACTTTGCGCGCGGCGCTGAGAATTTTCGCTTGCACATGATCTGACAACGAATCTCCGACCGAGACATAGATCGCCAGCGGAGCTTTGGGCGGCGCAGCCTCCTGGCCATGCCCCAAAGCCAGGTATCCGGCTGTGGCCAAAGCGAATCCGATCCAGAATCCCAAACGCTGCCTGCTCACAATATCACTCCGCAAGAAAGAAGGTCGGCGAAGATTATACGGCGACCCAACCCTGTCCACTACAGGGTTTAGTCGCGCTTCGCTGCTTCATACAGCTTAGCCAATTCGATCGACAGCGGTTCGAGTTGTTGCAGGTATTCGTTGGCCGAGAGTTTTTCTTTGAGTTGCCGCAGATTAACCAGTTCCCGTTCGAGTTCATCGCGGCGTGAACGAACTTTCTCGGGAAGGTGGTCTTCTCGCGAACTGGCGACAAGACGCCACCGCGCGGCGTGGAGGCCATCGACCGAAGTGCCGCTCTTGGCGGCTTTGGTCGCACGGATTCCTTGAAACCAATCGGGAGGCGTTGCTAGCGAAGCATGAATCGCCGACGCCGTGCCATCGTGAGTCAACTCCATAAACGTTTTCACCGACCGCGCCTGTGTGTCGAACAGATATCGCCGCACATCGAAATCTTGCGCCAGCTGAGTCAGCCAGGACGATTTATCCGCCAACGATTCTCGCATCTGCGCACCGCGCGATGTACCGCCGTCGCCATTCGTGATTTGCAGACTGCGGCTGTTGTCGGCCACGACCAAGAACAGATTGCTCCCGGGTCGAGGTCAGGTTCCGGTGAAAAGCGGCTCCACCAAACAGACGGCGAGCGCGATGATCCCGATTCCCTTCAACAGCGCCGCCGCGCCGCGCACCCACGACCAGCGGCGCACTCTATGATACGACCACAGCACCAGCCATCCGCCGCAGACCAGCATCGCTGGCGCCCACAACAACCACGATCGCCCACCAAGGCTGACTTCGGCAAGTGTCGCAGGAATGGGACTGGCCTATGGCATCAGAACCTCGCGTGAACGGGTCTGCACACTAACCCGATGCGCCAGCGAGCGCTCCACGAAATGATGAATTCCCAGCGTGGTGGAGTGCTCGCCGCCGCTGGGTTTCGAGTTAGTGTGACCTTGCGTCGAATCGTTACTCGGGTCGTTGACGGTTTACCACGATCGTTACAACTGGCACGCCTGCGACAACCCGACGTTCGCCGCGATTGGACGGGAATTTGAGCCGGTCGCGGAAGGTGTCCGAATCGCGCCGGTTCTGCCGTGGGCTATAGTTCGACGCCCCGAATCAGCGGCCCAGACTCGATCGCACCGGGGAAATTGAAAGCGGATGTCATGGCCGTGCCCGAACAGATCAAGAAGTTGTGGATCGAAATCCAGAAGAAATACGACGACCCCGTCAATGCCATCGGTGTCCGCATTGATCCACGAGACAGTGCAACTCTGAAAGTTTGGCGAGACGAAGGGATCGACCAGTTTCGCAAGAGCCAATTCAAACCACCGGTGATTCCACCAACGCCCTCTTCGCCTGCCAGCAACCAGGAGCCTGTGCGAACATGACTCAAGACCAAGTCGCTCAACAAGCCGCAGCAGCCTTGCAACGTGGGATCACCACGGCGCGAGCCGGACTAGTTTCGGCTGCCGCGTCAGCGTTTGAACGAGCCGCCGAACTGGCACCAGACTCACCCGAAGTTTGGCATTGGCTGGCTTGGACCGCCAATTCCCCCGACAATGCGTTCCGTTGTCTGCGACGCGCGATCGAACTGAATCCCGATGATCCAGCCGCCGAAGCTGGATTAAAGTGGATCGCGCGGCTCACCGGCCAAGTCGTCGAACCGATTCCGAGAATGTTTTCTCCAGCCGCTGTCAAATCTCAACCGGCCGAACTGGTTCGCGTGGCGAATGTCGCTTCCGAATCGTTGCTGGAGACATCGGTCTCCGTGAACGTCATGGAGAAACCGGATCGAGCGGACGTCTTTCAAGCCGATGCCCTCGGTTGGACTTCGCCCGTTGAAGCCGCCGCGTCAACCGTTGGCTCAGTGCCGCCAGTGAAACTCGCCGACCCCAAAGTGGAGCGAGCCGAGGCCGTGCCGTTCGACATGGTGCCGTTCCCAGCGGTTGTGATCCCACCGCCAGAACTGGAATCAGAATTGCCATCGAACGAAGCGGTCAAAACATTGTCCTCAAGGATCGCGGAAGCAGTTACCACGAAGGTGGAGCACGAAGTCAAACCGCTCGTCGTGCCCGAACCGATCAAGATGGCCAAGACAGTCATTCCCGCCGAGCGACCTGTTCCGCCGCCGTACACGCCGCCGGTACGTCGCCGCGAACCGACTGATCCGTATGCCGATGATGACCCGCGCCACTTCAGCGAATTGGTCCGCCAAGCCTCGCAATTGCCGCTGCCGAATCGCGCTCTCAGTGCCGTGCCGGAAGCAATCGTGCAGTCGCGGTTCGCGGATGTTCCCACAACGTCGCGACCGGTCGAAACCACTCGCTCTGTCGAAACATCTTCCTCAAGCGGTCTTTGGCCTGCGTTGACAATTCCAGCCGACTCGATGGTTCCAGAAGATCAGGCCGATGACGAAGCGGTCGATCTCGACGCCCTGACACGAGCGTTCCGTCCTGCGCTGTTTGATTCCTCAGACGACGGCCGTCCGGTCGTGATGGTCGTCGATGACAGTCCGACCGTTCGCAAACTGGTAGCACTCACTTTGGAGCGTCGTGGCTTTCGCGTGATTGCGGCTGCCGACGGAGTTCACGCGATTCGCGAACTCGGTTCCTGCCGCCCCGATTTGATTCTGCTCGATATCACAATGCCGCGACTGGATGGCTATAGGCTGTGCAAACTGATCAAAAAACACAACGTCACGCAGCACATTCCGGTCGTCATGCTCTCCGGCAAGGATGGCTTGTTCGACAAGTTGCGAGGCCGCCTGGTCGGCTGTTCGGATTACATCACGAAACCTTTTGAAGCCGATTCGCTCACGCAAAAAGTGACGAAGTATCTCGCGACCAGTGCCACTCCATAATTCGGCGGAAGTTCTGAAATGCCCTTGATCGACTCCACTCTTGCATCGACCGCCGAACCGGCCAATCAACCGACTCGTTTGGAAAGTTTGATCGCGCGACTCGATCCCACGGCGCTCCGGGATCTCGTGGGATTGCTGCCCAGCTCATCAAGCGACAAAGCCGATTCGGAGACGATCAAGTTTGTGCTGTTCACAGTCGGCTCGTCGCAGTACGCCGTACCGCTCACCAACGTCGTCGAGATTTTGCGAATTCCGAAAGTTACGCGCTTGCCGCACGTTCCCGATTGGCTGCGTGGAGTCATCAATTTGCGAGGTGACGTCGTCTCGGTCGTCGATCTCCGCCAATTGCTCGATCTCCCCGGCTCGGAACCGCCGCGAGATCCGCGATTGATCGTCCTCCGCTCAAACGCCGAAGTGATCGTGGCCGGATTCGTGGTCGACAGTATCATCGGCCAGCGCGGCATTGGCCCAGCAGAACTGAAACCCTGCTCCGAACGCGCGGCCGGTTCGTTCGCGCAATACCTCAGCGGCTGGTTCGACCGCGACGAAAAACTTGTCCCCGTCTTCGACGTCGAACACCTGCTCGCCGCCCCGAAACTGCGGCAATTCGATGCGAAATAGCCGTTCGCAGGCGAGCCGCGCACGTCACGTCACGCGTGCCCAACCAACGCCCATCCGAGCCACACAGCCAGCAGGCATCCCACCACATTGGCCACGACATTGATCACCGCCGCACCTGGCGAGGTTTCGCGAGCGAGCAGCAATGTCTCGACACTAAAGGCCGAGAAAGTCGTCAGCGAACCTAATCCACCAGTGACGAGTAGCAATCGCCACTCGTCGCTCAATTGCCCGCGCCGGGCGTAGGCCATCAACGCGCCAATCGCCAGGCAGCCCAGCAAGTTCACGACCAGTGTGCTCACCGGCCACACGCGCCCGAACTTCGTGACCGTCAGCCAAGCACTCAACTCATTGCAGCCATGACGAAGGATCGCCCCAACCGCGCCGCCAACGGCCACCAACAACACGCCAACCCACGGACGCATCACGACCTCACTTGCGACACTAATCCAAAGCGAGAGCGATCGCTCTCGCTTCGGGTTAGTGTGCGATCTTCCACAAGTACGCATCGCTACGAATGAACAGCGCATCGCCGCTGATTGACGGCGTCGCCAAGATCAAATCCGCGGGCTCGCGTTGACCGAGTTTCAACTCGTTCTTGGCCAGCACTTCGCCGTTGTTCGCTCCCAACTTAACGACCTGACAAACACCCGCTTCATTCACGAAATACATCCGATCGGCCGTTGCCACCGGAGTCGCCGTGAACGGACCTTCCAGCCGTAGTTGCCAGTCGGTCTTCCCTTCTTGCAAATCAGCACATGTCAAAATGCCAGGACCACCCAACACATAAATTTTCTGACCGAGCACCAACGGACTTGCTGTTCCCGGATTGAGCTTACTGGCATTCCACAGTTGCTTCGGTTCGCGCTGATCTTTCACCGTCGTCAATGCAGTCAAACCATGCGACGGCACATACGCCACGCCCTTTGACACGACGAGCGACGGAATCGTGGCCGCCCCATTTGTGTAGGCCCACACAACTTCGCCGGACTTCGGCTCGACCGCTTCCACTCCCACCGACGCCTGCAACAACGCAAAGGTTTCACCCGATGTCTCGTCTTTCATCGCCGATGGCGACGTCCAACTCGCCCGCTTCGGTCGAGTTTTCTTCCAACGCGACTCTCCGGTGTAAACATCCAGTCCGTTGGCGAACGAATCCGCATCGTTCTCTGTCTGAGCGATCAGCGTGTCACCGATTACGATCGGCGACGACGCCATACCGAGACTGTTGCTGCAATTCGGAAAGTCATGTGTGATCCCGCGAAACCATTGCAGGTTCCCATCCAGGTCGAGGCACACAATATCGTTGCTCGAAAACATCGCGAACAGCCGCTGCCCATCACTGCACGGCGACGACGACGCCCCGCACGTCTTCGGATGTGACATCGTCCGTCCGGTCGCCCAGAACTGCCGCTCCCAAAGCTTGCGGCCGTCTTTAACATCGAAGCCAAGCACATGCAGCCGATCCTGTTGAAATCCACTGCTGCATGTCACGAAGACCCGATCACCGACAATTATCGGACTCGACAACCCGCGTCCCGGCAACGCGATCTTCCACGCAATGTTCTTGGCCGAGTCTCCCTCAGCCCACTCGATCGGCAAGTTCGCATCTGCCACAACGCTCGAAGAGTCGTTGCCGCGGAACTGCCGCCAATCGGCGAAAGCCGCGGATGCTGACATCAACACCACAATCAGCGACAACTGCCAAGCCATTCGAACCAGCATCGTTTCAACCTCCACTTCAAGTTGAGGCTCATGGGACGTATGGGACCAATGAAGAATCTGATTTCGCAAATTTCGTAGCCCCATTGGTCCCATTTGCTTTCGACAAACTACTTTTGCGACGTCGTTTGTGCCGCCTGTGATAGAATCGCGATGCCCGACAAATCCGCGACACGCAGTTGAAATTCAAACCGCTGAGCCCAATCATCGGTTTGTTCGTTCTGACAAAGCTTCAGCAGGATCGTGTTCGCTCCGGGTTTCAGTTCACCGCGCACGCGATATTGGTCGATCGCCATGCCGCGGTGATATTCATCGCGGCCGAACAGAAGTTGGCCATTGAGCCAAATCTTCCAAGCATTCGGCGTTCCCAGTCGCAGTTCGACGACTCGCGCGGCGGAGCTGTGAAACTCTGTCGTGCAGTACATCGCGGCCCCTTTGTGCGGGGCGACTTGCTTGGCGATATTGAAGATGCCGAATTCCTGATCGGTCGCGAACTTCTCCCAGCTCACGTCTCCCTTTTGACCGGGATACTTCGCGGTCAGGTCGAGCATTTCTTCTGGCGGGTATTTCTCGTCAAAACCTTTCAGCCCAACGTTGTCGAACGGACCGATCACTTGCCAATCCGTCAAGAATCCGAAGTGCCGTTTCAGATCGATCTCTTCCTTCAGGGCTTTTAAATGCTTGGCGAGTGTTTTCACTTGATCGTCATCGGTTGCGCCGGACAGCCCTTTTTTGAAGTCCGTTTTCGCCGCGTCTTCGTTCTTGGCCTGAAGCTGTTTCTCGCCTGATGCAATCAGGCGAGAAACCGCATCGCGGCGGAATTCGGGATTCGGATCGAGCAGCATTTCAGGGATGATTCGTTCGGGTGCAGCGGGATCAACTCGCGATAGCAACTCAAACGCGAGCCGTCTCGCTCGCGGGTCTTGTTCGGCATCGCGAATCAGCTTTTCCAGCGATTCGACCGGCAGCTTGTTGCCAGAATTCAACGTGCGGTCGGTGATTGCTTCGGCTGCCGCCCGCAGATAATTTGCCGCCAGCGGATTCGCCTCCCGGAACGACGCCAAAATCGCCGACAGTGCGGCAACCGGCTGTTGCGACAATTCCCCGACCGCTTGATTCGCTGCCCGGCTATTTTTCGCCTCGCGATCGACCGAGCGGATCGCCTTCAACAGCGAATCGACATCCGCCGCCGCAGCTGAACTGACACAGATCAACGCTACGCACAAAGCATGTCGCATTATGAGCATTCTCCTGGAATAAGCCGCGCGTGAGTCTGTGCCTCAAACCGGAACTGAAGTCGCCATCTCTGCTTCTACAAGCGTTGAAAGTCTCGTTTTGTGAGAAGTCTTTAGGCGGCGATTTGATGCCAAGCTTTTGTAGTGGCGGATCTGGCGGCGGGGAAGGCAGGGAGCATTCGCAATCACTTCCCACGCAGCCTTTGGTCTTCGGCCCACATCATCAGAAGCGTTTCCTTGGCGGAATACTGAAACTTGAAGTTAAGTTCGCGTTGCAGCCGCGCGGGGGCGATGACCCATTGATGCCGCACGAAATCGTGGAAGCTGGGAGGAAAATCAAAGACCGGCAGCCGCAAGCCCCACCAGATCGTGGTTGCCAATTGCGTCGTCCAGAATGGAGCTTTGATGGACCAACGATTCGTCAACTTCGCGATCTCGGACAGCGGGATCCAATCGGGCGGCGCGATGTTGAACGGCCCGCGCACGTTGTTTTCGAGAATCGCCCAGGTCGCTTTCACCACATCGGATTCGTGAACGAATTGCAGTGGCACGTCTTTTCCGTCCGGCAAGACCAACAGCGGCAGCCGACAGACACAGCGGGTTAAGAAATTATTCAGCCCCACTCCGCCAATGATCGCCGGCCGAGTCCATGACACGGCGACGTCTGGCAATTCCTTGGACAGCGCAAGAATCAATTCTTCCAACAGCGTTTTGTCGAGCGCGTACTGAAATTTTCCTTGGGCTCGCAGCGGCCAGCTTTCCTCCATCGGGATCGGATTGTCGGGCCACGCTCCATAGGCGGTTGAACTGGATGACATCAAGAATCGCTGAGGCCGCACAGCCCGCACTGCCTCGAAGACGTTGTTTGTGCCGCCAACATTGATGTCGTGCATCAACCGAGTGTCTCGAATCGGGTTCACGACGAAAGCCAAATGCACGATCGTGTCGGGCTGAAAGTCGGCAATCGCTTGGCGAACGTCCGGGCTGCGAATGTCGAGCCGAAGATATTCATCGGGGTTTTCTGTGTTTGGAGGCGGAACAACGTCAATCCCCAGCACTTTGGCTTCGGGCGCAATTTGTCGGATATGTCCCGTAAGTTTTCGTCCGTAGTAACCTGAACTTCCCGTGATCGCGATACGCCGCATCATGCTTTCCGACTCCTGAATCCTGCTGATATCCCCCGCCTGGAACCTAATTCTTCCGTGCGGATATTCCGAGCACCCCGCTCGCACGGTGATTGACAACATGGAAACTAAGACATAACGCAACCGGGCAGCAAGCACGAGCTGTTCTGTACCTGATCAGAACGCTTCAACGAAAAAAGCCCGACCACAAATTGCGGTCGGGCTTTTGAATCAACGTTTGGTTCGGCGGGACCAGCTTTCGTCGCGTGAGTCCAGGTTAGTACGCAGTCACAACTGAGGATGACAGCGTCCAAACCAGCGGAGTCAGATCCACATCAACGATTGGTGTTTCACTGTCCGAAACCGGAGTCGGGCTGATCGAGTTGACTGCGACAACCGAGATGGCCGGGGCAACCGAACTGACCGGGGCAGTAAAAGTCGCTTGGCCATTGGCAGCGGACAGAGCCAAGCCGGCGATGAACAATCCCTTGCCAAATCCGAAGTGACCGTGCGGGAAAAAACCGTGGCCGAAGAACCCATGACCGAAACCAAAACCATGATGTCCAAATCCGAAGTTGTGGTGGCCGTTGCCAAAGTTGTGATACCCGTTTCCATTTCCCGAGTTCTTTCCGGTTGGGATTCCAGCGGTCGGGTTACTTCCGACACCACTGAAGCCACCCGTTGGGTTACTCCCCTTGCCGCTGAAACTGCCGGGATTACTGCCGACACCCGAAAAGCCTGTACCGGGATTACTGCCAACTCCAGAGAAGCCGCTGCCATTGTTGCCAACAATCTGTTTCTTGAAGTTGTTACCGTTGCCCGAACCAACGTTATTTAAGCGATTGCCGAGTCCGTTATTGCTCGACAATGCGTTGTTCGATCCATTGCCATTGAGCGACCGGAACGTGCCGCTGCGATTACCTAAAGTGTTTCCTTTGAGTCCATTCGATCCGCTGCCGGAACCGAGGCTTCGGCCACTTCGAGAAGCAATGTTCGCAACACCTTTTTTGGCGGCATAGCTGTTCGGAGCATTCAGCATCAGGACGGAAGTCAAAACGGTCACGGTCAGAATTGTGCGGGTCAACATGATTGGGTTCCTTTCGAGATTTGTGTGAGGTAACTGTCCAACACTTCTCGAAGCGGTAACCCGGCCGATGTGTTACAGGAATTTTTGGAAATTCGGATGCGAATGTCCGCCACGACCTCAAATTCACTGATCCGGCAGGGTTCTGGCGAG
>JANMIF010000136.1:0-6161 GCA_031375695.1 Planctomyces sp. | reverse complement strand
CCACGAGTTCATCGACTCGCCCAACCTGCCCAGCAAAGAGGTCGTCGCCGCCTCGAACGCGCGGCTCAAGATGTATTCGACTGCGATGAGCAATATCGCGAGGGCTCACCGTGTCGAATTCGTGGACTTGTTCTCACCGACAAACATTCCGTCAATCGCGGTGGATGCTGTTGATCGCTCTGAGAAACGCTTCACGATCAATGGCGTGCATCTCACCAAAGCAGGCGACTTGATCGTTAGCTCAGTCGCCGTTCGCGGGCTGTTTCGGGTCCGAGAGTGGAAGTACGGCCCGATGGAGCACCTCGAACCGCTCCGACAAGCAATCGTTGACAAGAACTTCTACTGGTTCAACCGCTACCGCGTGACCGACGGCTACTCGACCTACGGCGACCGAGCGTTCCTGAAATTCTCCGAGGGGCCGGGCGGGTATGGCGATGGGTTGTCGAATTACTCGGTTGGGCAGCGCGAGTTGGACATTCTGGATGTGAAGACCTCGAACCGCGACAAAGTGATTTGGGCGGCGGCTCAAGGGAAGACGATCAAGGCGGATGATTCCAACATTCCCGAATTGATCCCGGTCATTTCGAACAAGCCTGGGCCGTTGCCGGGTGGCAAGCATCAGTATCTGTCTGGGGAAGAGTCGATCTCGAAGATGACCGTTCACAAAAACATGAAGGTCGAACTCTTTGCCGACGAGTCGATGTTTCCGGAACTGGTCAACCCCGTGCAGATGGCGTTCGATACGAAAGGCCGCTTGTGGGTCGCGACGTGGCCGACGTACCCGCACTGGATTCCGACCGATCCGATGAACGACAAGCTGCTGATCCTCGAAGACACCAACGGTGACGGCAAAGCGGACACCTGCAAAACGTTCGCGGGCGACATTCACAACCCGACCGGCTTCGAGTTCTGGAACGGCGGCGTGCTGGTCGCTCAAGGAGCGGATCTCGTGTTCCTCAAGGACACCAACGGCGACGACAAGTACGACATCAAAGAGCGGCTCGTGCATGGCTTCGACACCGCCGACACGCATCACACGATCAACAGCTTCACGATCGACGCGGGCGGAGCGCTCTACATGCAAGAGGGGACCTTCCATCACTCGCAGATCGAAACGCCTTGGGGCGCACCGCGCCGAGTCGCCAACGGCGGCGTCTTCCGTTACGAACCGCGCACGCAAAAGATCGACGTCTATGTCTCGTTCGGTTTCGCCAATCCGCACGGCCACATCTTTGAACGCTGGGGCCAGGACATCGTCTGGGACGGCACCGGAGCTCAGCCGCGTCACGCGCTGCTCTTCTCCGGCGACATCGACTACCCCAACAAACACGCCAATCCGCCGCAGGTTTATCAGCAGCGCACGCGGCCCTGTTCCGGGACGGAAATCCTCAGCAGCAGCCATTTCCCCGAAGAGCATCGAGGCAACATCCTGGTCAACAACGTCATCGGCTTCCAAGGAATCTTGCAGTACAAACTGCAAGAAAAAGATTCGAGCTTCGGAGCCACCGAAGTCGAACCGATCGTCTTCTCGTCCGATCCGAATTTCCGCCCTGCCGATGTCGAGGTCGCTCCGGATGGGAGCATCTATTTCACCGACTGGCAGAACACGATCGTCGGCCACATGCAGCACAACCTGCGTGACCCTGCCCGTGACAAGATTCACGGTCGTGTCTATCGAGTCCGCTACGAAGGCCGCGAACTGCTCACGCCGATCCCGATCGCCGGCCAGCCGATTCCCAAGTTGCTCGACCTGCTGAAAGAGAAAGACGACCGAGTCCGCCACCGTGCTCGGCTCGAACTCTCCGGCCGTCCGACGGCCGACGTCATCGCTGCATTGAAGACGTGGGTCGGATCGCTCGACAAGAAAGATACCGAATACGAGCACCACCTGACCGAAGCATTGTGGCTGCATCAGAGCCACAATGTCGTCAACGAAGAGTTGGTGAAGCAGCAACTCCGTTCGCCGAACCATCACGCTCGCACGGCAGCGACTCGTGTGCTGACCTACTGGCGTGACCGAGTTTCAAAACCGCTCGAACTGCTGCAAGTTCAAGTCAACGACGAGAAATCCAACGTCCGCCTGCAAGCCATCTGGGCCTTGAGCTACTTCACCGGAACCGATGCCGTGAAAGCCTCGGAAATCGCCGTCGAGTCGCTGGTCCACGATCAAGACGCCTACCTCAAATTCCAACTCGACGAAACCAATAAAACCCTGGACCGCCGAGTAAAGGCGCTGAAAAAATAACGTGGGGCACGTTTCCAACGTGCCTGTTTTGTGGTGGAGCACGTTCAAAACGTGCTCCACCGTAATGGAGGTGTTCCATGCAGTTTCCCATTGTGATCGAGCCACTTCCGGGAAACCGGTTTCGAGCAAAGAGTGCTGCCTCGCAGTTTTTTACCGTCGAAGCCGGGACTGCGGAGGAATCGTTTCGGTTGTGGCAGGAGCGGTTCGCTTCCGTTCTACCCTCAGATGCCGAAGTTGTGCGTGTCGAGTCGTCTATTGCTGGAGAGCATCCATTGGCTCGATTTGCCGGAGACCTCAAGGACGACCCTCTGTTCGACGACTGGTGTGACGCCATTGAAGAGTTTCGACGGCAACGCGATTTAGAAGACGAGTTGCCATGAGCCTGTTTGTTTTGGACACCGACACGCTGTCGCTGTATCGGCGCGGGCAACCGCTCATCGTCCAGCGAATGCTTCAACAACCGTTGGACACCTTGGCGACGTCCGCCATTACCGTCGAAGAGCAACTGACCGGCTGGTACACGCTCCTTCGCAAGCAGAAAACTCGCGAGCAACTCGCCCGAGCCTACCGAAATCTTGTGGAGACGGTCGTTGAACTTAACCAGTTTCGGCTGTTGTCCTATACCGAAGAAGCGATCCTGTGTTTCGACGACTTGCGAACTCTCAAACTCGGAGTGCGAGCGAATGACCTGCGCATCGCGGCGATTGCGCTGGTCAACAATGCCACGGTGGTGACTCGAAACGTCGCCGATTTCTCCCGCGTTCCGGGATTGATTGTTGAAAACTGGGCAGACTGATTTTTTGCGGCTCCGTTCCTGATTCCTTTCCAGATGAGAAAAAGTTCTTGGCGATGCGATTCTTAATCCTGCTGCGACGAATTCTTTCGCTGAGTTGCGTCGTCGTTTTGTTTTCAGTGGCTTCAGCCTTTGCCGACGATCCCCCCAGCGCCGTCGGTCCCGTGATGAAGCTGTTCCTAAGCGGGCGGCTTCCGGCCGAGCGGCAAGGGACCGTTGTGGAGATGATTTGCAATCGAGGGAACGAACACGATTTGAAAGTCGTGTTCGACAAGGTTACACAGCCCGAAGGATTCTCGGCAGAGTTGCGTTTGAAGGCGATGAGCTGGCTTGGCGACGCGGCGAAGACGCGGAAGATCAAACCGGCGGGGGATCTCACGGCGCTCGATCGATTGGTGAGTGCCAAGCAACCGGCACTGCAATTGGCGGCGATTCGTTTGGCGGCCGCTTGGAAGGTGACGTCGATTGCGAAGTCACTTCAAGCGCTCGCGACTGACGAAAAATCACCTGCCGAATTGCAGCGAGCGGCGATCGAAGGGCTGGTCGCGATTGGTGATGCCAGTAGCAAGGAGACGTTGCTCAAGTTGTCGGGAGCCGGACGCTCCGTCGGCGTGCGAATGATTGCGACGGCGGGTTTGGTCGGCATCGACTTGGCGGCGGCAGCGATACGAGGTGCCGTTGTGTTAAAGGACGCGACGGCTCAGGATGATCCGGCGGAGATGCTCGACGCCTTCTTCAATCGCAAGGACGGCCCTGATCGCTTGGCTGCGGAGATCAAGCAACACAAACCGTCGGTCGATGTCGCGAAGATGTCGCTGCGATACATGTACTCGGTCGGTCGCAGCGATCCCGCGCTGTCGGCGGCGCTCAGCGAGGCGGCGGGGATCGCGGCCGACGTGCCTCCGCCGACGCAACAGGAAGTGGCAGAGCTTGTGAACGAGGTCATCGCGAAAGGGAACGCGGCTCGCGGTGAGAAAATCTTTCGCCGGCCAGACGTCAGTTGCATGCGTTGCCACAGCGTCAGCCGAGCTGGCGGGCAAGTCGGTCCTGATCTGAGTGCCGTCGGTGGCTCTTCGCCGGTCGATTACGTGGTGAATTCGATTTTGAATCCGAACCTCGCGGTGAAGGAGCAGTACGTCACGAAGATCTTCGCGCTCGAGAGTGGCAACGTCCTGACGGGCGTCGTCATCGATCGTGACGACACTCGCGTTCGCATCCGCGACGTGCAGGGCAAGACGATCACAGTTCCGACGGCGGACATTGAGGAAGAGGTCGAAGGGAAATCGCTGATGCCGCAGGGTCTGACAAAATTCATGACTCGCGGCGAAGTGCTCGATCTCGCTAAGTTCATCTCGGAACTTGGCAAGCCGGGTGAATACGAGATCCGCAAGACCCCCAGCATTCAGCGCTGGCGAGTTCTGAAGAAGCCGGCCAAGGAATTGACGGCTGAAGTCCCGCACCTCGAACACATCCGCCAATTTGTGCTCGGCAGTCAGCCAGATGAATGGACTTCTGCCTACGGCAAAGTGGCCGGAGCCTTGCCGCTGGAAGAATTGCGTCCCGGTAAGAACCCGACGGTTTTGATTCTGCAAGGTGAGGTTCAAGCCAACGAAGCGGGCAAGCTGGCGTTGAAGATTTCGTCCACCGAAACCTTTCAAGCTTGGATCGACGCCGAAGCCTTTGAGTCGAAGACTGATATCGAAGTGATGTTCGAACCTGGCAGACACACGATTACGCTGAGAGTTGAAGTTTCCGACCGCGAGTCGCCGGAACTGAAGGTTGAACTGACGAAGCCGGAAGGCTCGACGGTGCAATTCGAGGTTGTTGGAGGCGCATAATCGTGGGGCAGGTTTTCAACCTGCCCGTCCAGCACCTCATCACCCTCAAGACTTCCCCAACATTTGCTCATACAGGCTGGGCAGGTTGGAAACCTGCCCCACGGAGATTGGCCGCTTCTTCTCAATCTCTGGTTGTTCCAAGAGCCATGCCGAGGAGAACCGCCACTCGCTCGACGACGCCGCCAGTCCGGGCTTGACCGGATTGGCTTCGACGTAATTGATGATCCGCTCCAGCTCCGCCTCGTCACGAACGCAGTGGTCGTAGGACTCATCCTGCCAGAATGCGCCGCTCGTTTGCAGCAGCGTGTTGCATTCTTTGGCCGTGAATCGCTTCAGGCTGTGCATGATGATTTCGCGAGGGCTGCGTTTGTCGTCATCCAAGGTCGCCTCCCATTCGGGCAGCGGGCGGAAAATCCAATGCAAATGGCTGGGCATCACGACGTACGCCCGCAATTCGTAGCGCTGGTCAGCGAAATGCAGCATCGACTTCACCACTTCAATCGCCAGACGTTCGTCTTCGAGATGCCGCACCGCCGGACGATCGTCCAGCCAATCGTCGGTGCGAGCGAACGTCTTTTTCCACTTCGCGATTCGCCAATCGTCTTCTGACATGTTTTCTGGACGTGGCTGCGCTTCAAGCTGAGTCCGCAACTCGCGAATGTCGAGCAACCCTTCCGCCGGAATGCTGCCGGCCAGACAAGTCGTGACGAAGTACATGGCCCCCGGCACATCCCAATGTGGCAATCGTCGCTTGCGGAACTGAGGTTTCATGCTGACCTCGTGGGCAGGTTTTCAACCTGCCAGTTCTCTTTTGCCTTGAGTCTCTGTCGCCAACGCCGCGCATCATTCTGCTCCACTGTGGGGCAGGTTACAAACCTGCCCCACAGTGGAGCAGGTTTTCAACCTGCTTCCGAATGCCTTCTTGCCGACAATGGCCACGACTAAAGTCTGGTGGGACGGGCAGGTTGAAAACCTGCCCCACGAGGCTCAGCCGTCACGAGGATCGATATGAAACTTCATTCCCTGTTTGCCGTCGCGGTTGTCTTGGCAATAACCGCTCAAGCTCTCGCGGACGAATTCACGCTCAACAAGGGGGACCATATTTGCATCGTCGGCAATACATTTGCCGAGCGGATGCAGCATTTTGGGTGGTTGGAGACGCTGAGTCACGCGCGGTTTCCGGAGCACAATTTGGTGTTCCGCAATCTCGGTTATTCCGGCGATGAGATTGATGGGTGGCAGAATCCGAATCATCGGATGCGGTCGATGTCGTTTGGGTCGCATG
>JANMIF010000107.1:0-13710 GCA_031375695.1 Planctomyces sp. | reverse complement strand
TCGCCGTTTGCGTTTCAGAAGTACGGCGAGTGCGGCAAGGCGATCAGTGAGGTGGTCGCGCCGCTCGGCGAGTGTGTGGATGACATGGCGTTCATTCACAACTTGGTCGGCAAGACGGGCGTGCATTCTCAGGCGACGTATCTGCAAGCGACGGGGTTCGACAAGCCGGGCTTTCCGGGAATGGGAGCGTGGATCAGCTACGGGCTGGGTTCGCTGACCGACAACCTGCCGACCTTCGTGGTGCTGCCGGATCATCGCGGGTACGCCTCGAACGGGCCGAAGAATTGGGCGTCGGCGTTTCTGCCGGCTCACACTCAGGGGACGACGATCTTCCCGCAACGCGAGAACCCCATCGAAGACCTGCTGCCGCGAGCCGACTTCGTCACCGCCGACAGCGATCGCGCGGGGTTGGAATTGCTCAACCGCATCAACCGCGACTTCGAGCGTGAGCGGCCGGGGGACTCGCGGCTGGAGGCGCGCATCCGGTCTTACGAGCTGGCCGCGAAGATGCAGCTCTCCGCGCCCGAAGCGTTGGACATCTCCCAAGAGCCGGCTCACATCTTGAAGATGTACGGCCTCGATCAGCCGGGGCGGGCGTATCCCGACGCGATCAACATCCCCGAAGAGGCGGAATACTTCGGCCGCAAATGCCTGATCGCTCGGCGGCTGCTGGAGCGGGATGTGCGCTTCATCCAGATTTGGTCGGGCAACGACAACAGTTTCCCGCGCCGCAATTGGGACAGCCACGAAGACATCGAACGGGATCACCGCCCGCTGGCGATGGGCATGGCCGTCGGAGCCGCCGCGCTCATCAAAGATTTGAAACAGCGCGGCCTGCTCGACGACACGCTCATCCTCTGGACCACCGAGTTCGGCCGGATGCCTTCGACTCAAGGATCAAAAGGCCGAGACCACAACCCGTTCGTCTTCACCAACTGGCTCTGCGGCGGCGGCATCAAGGGAGGCATGACTCACGGCCTCTCCGACCAATGGGGCTACAAACCGCTCGACCGCGAACACCCCACCGAGGTCTACGACATCCACGCCACGATCCTGCACCTGCTGGGCAATGATCACAAGAAGATCACCGTCCGCCACAACGACATCGACCGCCGCCTCACCGACGTGCATGGGCATGTGATCGACGAGATTGTGGCATAGGTAGCATGGAGGTCTCGTGCTGTCGCGTTCGTAGGCGATCGGCAGTCGATACAATGCGAACGTGCAGGTCCGAGTCGGGAGCCAATTTGAGGGGACTCGTCAGTCGTGAGCGATCGGAATCAATCCAATTCGGACGAGTATCGTCGCCGTATTTGTCGAGCGATTGATTTCATCAATGCGAACCTCGCAGAGAATCCGTTGATCGCAGAGATCGCGCGGGCGGCTCCGTTTTCCAGTTTTCATTTTCAGCGGTTGTTCCGAGCACTCGTCGGTGAGACTGTGGCCGAATTTACTCGGCGAGTGCGATTGGAAACGGCGGCTCGGCATCTGCGGTATCGCCCTCTGGATGACATCACAGGGCTCACTTTTGAGTTGGGCTTCTCCAGTTCGCAGAACTTCGCGAAGGCATTCAAGAAGCACTTCGGAGTTTCGCCCACGCAGTACCGTTCGGAGTCGCATGACGATGTCGCCGCCGCTTCTCGAAGTTCGGTCGCTCTCGATCACGACTGGGCCAATGTCATGGCTGGTTCAACGCCGATTGCACGCACCGTCGAAGTCCGCAACTTGCCGGCGTTTCGAGTGGTCTACTGGCGGCATTTCGGGTCGTACGACGATCCGGGCGTGCAAGCGGCCTTTGACGAACTTGTGCTCTGGGCTCAGCCGCGCGGCCTAGACGTTGCCGAGAAGTACATCGGGATTCCTTGGGACGATGCGGAGATCACTGCCGAAGACAAATGCCGTTTCGATGCGGGCCTCGTCGTTGCTGACGATGTTCGAGTGGACGGCGGAATGAATTGGCAGACGATTCCCGCAGGTCGATACGCGGTGTATCGCTGCGAAGTCGTCGAGCACGATTTCGATACGCCGTGGACGCAACTGATGCGGGATTGGTTGCCCGGTAGCAAGCTGCAACCCGCCGATGGGCCTCGATTCGAGGTCTATCACAGCGACGGCAGCAGTGATCCCGCAGGCCGATGGCAGATCGACGTTTGCCTGCCGGTGGTGCCGCTGTAGACGGCGAACGGTCGGAAGCTCTCGCTCCGAGATAACCCGAAGCGTCAGCGAGGGCGAGCGCCTCAGGACGCGATGAATCCCGCATTCGCAAGCCTGTGAAGCGATCGCCCTCGCTGACGCTTTTTGAAGTTGCGCATTTCTTTCTTTGCCCCAACGGGGCAGGATTCGATAGCCCAGGGCGCAGCCCTGGGACAGTGACGCAAATGGGCATGTAAGGCCCAACGGGCCGTGACAATCGTTATTGGTCACGGCCCGTTGGGCCTTAGATTCATGGGGTAATCTCGGTTCCCAGGGCTGCGCCCTGGGCTATCGAATTTCGCTCCTTCGGAGCTAAGAGCATGCAACCTTGGACAACAAAGACTCAAACTGCGCAACTTCAAAACTGACGCTTCGGGTTACTGATGCCACTCCAGAAAAGCACGAATGGAAACATCCATCGCACGATTGGAAACGCGGCTGCTTTCGATGCTTTTTAGGATTCGCCCCAGTTCTGACCTTAACTGCGGGCCTGCAGCAAATCCTGGAAAGGATCGAATCATGAAGCTCTTCAAGAATAATCACCGCCGTCGACATCTGGTTCCCCGACTTGCCGTGGAAGCCCTCGAATCTCGCGAGGTACTGAGCGCCACGTTGCTTGCCAACGGAACGTGGAACATCGTCGGCACGAACGCGAACGATCAAATCTATGTGGCTCGCGACGAGGTCGATTCCAGTGTGCTCGTTGCCGAACTCAATGGCCGCGTCATCGACGAGCAGTACGCCGTAGATGTCGCGCGGATTCAGATTTCGGGAGGCCTCGGCAACGATCGCATCGAGATCGACGAAACCTCCGGAGCGATCGCTATCCGAACCGCGCTGAGCGGCAACGCTGGCAATGACGTCATCGTCGGTGGATCAAGTCACGATATCCTCGATGGCGGTGCCGGAAACGACACGCTGGTCGGCAACGCTGGGAACGACATCCTGTTCGGGGAGGCGGGCAACGACTCGTTGACGGGTGGGGCCGGGACCGACTTGCTCGACGGAGGAGCGGGCCGCAACGTGCTGGTCGATGAGCCGGTGGCCAACCCCGTGAAGATCCGAGTTCCCGCCGAGTGGGAACGCCATGACTCCACTTGGCTGCAATGGCCGAAGGGCGAAGAGGCCGCGAATCGCGCCAACATGGCCGGAATCATCAAGGCCTTGCAGGGCTACGAAAAAGTGAACCTCGTGGTCGAAAACGAAACCGCGAAGGCCGATGCCATACGGTTTCTGCAACAGCAAGGCGTGCCGCTGGGCAACGTGCAGTTTCAAATCATGGCTTACGACTGGAGTTGGATGCGCGACAACGGAGCGATCTGGGTCGAGCAGACGGCGGCGAACGGCACCAAGAGCATGGCCATTCAAGATTGGGGCTTCGATGGCTGGGGCGGCGAAGGCGGCCCGTCGCAGAAGGATGATGCGGTGCCGGCTCGCGTGGCGGCCATCAAAGGTGTGGCCTATGAAGTGGTGCCCGTCGTGCTGGAGAAGGGGACTCTGGAATTCAATGGCAAGGACACAGTCATCACATCGTGGCCCGTTTTGCACGATCGCAACCCCAACATGAGCCGCAGCCAATTGGAGACGGTGCTGAAGGCGAAGTTCGGCGTGACGAAGGTCGTCTGGCTGACAGCGCAACCTTCGGGAGATCTCACCAACGGTCATGTGGATGGCATCGCTCGCTTCGTCAATGCGAACACGGTCGTCGTCAGCCGATACCTTAATCAACGCGATCCCGACGCCGCCGCGTTCGAGCAGTCAGCGGCGATCATCAAGGCGGCTGGCTTCAATGTCGTGCGACTGGACGTGCCCGGAAACGTGGCGTATCGCGGTGAGTCTCTGCCGGCCAACTACGCGAATTATCTGGTCGCCAACGGCGTCGTCGTGGCATCGAGCTTCGGCAATGCCCAGTTCGACAACAACGCGCGGCAGCAACTGCAAGCGTTGTTCCCCGGTCGGACGGTCATCCTCACAGACACTCGCGAGCTGTGGTACAACGGTGGAGCCGTGCATTGCGTGACCAACGACCAACCACTGCTGGTATGAGCGACGGTCGCCAGTAACCCGAAGCGTTAGGCAATCGGCAGCAGATCTCTTACCGGTACGACGGACTTCCAGTCCGTCGAGCCTCGTAATCGACGGACTAGAAGTCCGTCGTACGGAAGCTCGCCGGTAAATTTCCATCTGCCGCTCGCCTTAGCGAGGTCGTCGTCACGGTTCGCCCTCGTTGTCACTTCGGGTTACAACGCGGCACACCACTCGGGAGTCAGAACACATGGATCGCAGAGGATTTCTCAAGACATCCGCCAGCACGCTCGCGGCGGTCACGGCCACTCGTTCGCTGGTCGGTGCCGACGAAAATGGAATCGCCAAAATGCCGGACTACAAACCGACCGGCGTCAAACTGCTGACCGATTCCACTCCCTCCGCTGATGGCTTTCGCTTTCCGGCGGAATGGGAGAAGCACGAATTCACGATCATGGTGCTGCCGCCGCCGCAGAACTGGAAAGGCTACGGCATTCCACAGGAAGACGTGCGCGGTCAATGGGCCGATGTCGCCAACAAGCTCAGTGAATACGAACCCGTGCTGATGATCGTACGTCCGGAAGACAAGCGGCTCGCGCGCGAGATTCTCAATCGCGACATCGAACTCGTGGAGTTCCCCGTCAACGATGGCTGGTCGCGCGACTCCGGGCCGATGTTTCTGGTCAACGGCAAGGGGCAACGCCGAGTTGCGGGCTTCACGTTCAACGGCTGGGGAGCCAAGTTCCCTCCATTCAAAGACGATGCTTTGCTGAAGGCCAATCTCTGCAAACATCTCGACGTGCCGATGTACCCGATCGACCTGGTCCTCGAAGGGGGTGCCATCGCCGTCGATGGCGAAGGAACCGTGCTGACGACCGAGCAATGCCTGCTGAACAAGAACCGCAACTCCGCCAGCGATCGGGCCAAGGTCGAAAAACTGCTGAATCAATCACTCGGCACGACGAAGGTGATCTGGCTTGGAAAAGGACTCGAACCGGACCCCGTCACCGACGGACACATCGACGGCCTCGCGGCCTTCGCGAAACCGGGCGTTGTCCTGCTGCACACCACGAAGGATCGCAGTGATCCCAACTTCGCGATCTGCCAGGACGCGAAACGCCGACTGAAAGAAGCAACCGACGCGAAGGGCCGCAAGCTGGAAGTCATCGAACTGCCGCTCGACGCGGAGTTGTCTCACATGAATTTCTACATGGCGAATGGCTGCGTCCTCGTCCCGATCACGACGAAACGCGCCGAGGATGAACGACCTCTGGGCATCCTTCGCGAAGTCTTTTCAAATCGCAAAGTGATCGGCCTCGACAGCAACGTGCTCGGCGAAGGAGGCGGCGGCATCCACTGCATCACGCAACAGGTTCCAAAGATCGCGTAGCAACGAACACTCAATCAGAGGATCCCGCTAAACTTGGCGGCGGACGACGCACTCACTTCGCGTCAGGAAAATCACTGACCGCACCGGCCCCCATGTCGGTCAGAGAATACACGATCGTTCCGATTCCGGACGGCGACGCATCGAGTTCGATCTTAGCCCAAGCAATGCCGGTCGGCGGGTCATCATGCAAGCCCAGCGAGTACGATGCAGTCACCTTGTCGCCTGCATTTTCGTAGCGACCTGTCCCTTGCCAGACGTTGCAGCGAAGTTTGTCTTTCGGACCGTCGATGATTTTTCGTTGCCTCGTTTTTTTCAGATCTTTGATGGGTGGCGAGAGAACCAAGTTCAACCGATGTCGTAACGCCGCGACATCGTCAATCGGGATTGCCGGTTCGCCGATCGAACCTTTCCAAGCTTTTCTCGTATGTCCAAAGGGATCGCCGCCGGTCGCCAGTTCCTTTTCCGGAATCAAGAACTTCATCACGCTGCCGGTCCCTGCCTTGCGAGCCTCTTCGTTTTGATACTTCAGTTCAACCCAGCGGCAAGCCTGCTCCTCGAACTTGTCTTTGCCAACCGACTTGAT
Source organism: Planctomyces sp. (assembly GCA_031375695.1). Classification (GTDB taxonomy): domain Bacteria; phylum Planctomycetota; class Planctomycetia; order Planctomycetales; family Planctomycetaceae; genus SXKJ01. Next base: position 7,519 of record JANMIF010000107.1, on the reverse strand, counting down.
CGTGAGCCACAACTCCCGCTTCGTCCCGTCTCCATACTCTTCCGAACATTGAAACGTCACCCACGCTCCGTCTTCGGGAAGCTTTTGCCACAGCAAATCCGCGCGAACAGATTCATGGAAAACGAATCCGTACAGGCAGGCAAAAACGAAAAAAACAATTGCGACAGAAGTTCGTGACATCAGGATTTCCTCGCGATATTACGCTTTCCGAATGAAGCTCGCCGCGTAGCTTCGCACTTGCTTGCCGTTCAGAACATGCACGATTCGCAATTGCTGGATCGTTTCCTGGCTGAAGCGTCCGATTGGAACGTGAATGAGTTTCTTGCCGTATTTCTTGGCGAGCCGTCGCCAGCCCAAACCTGGCGGCGATTCGCTCAACACCGCGATATGCCGGGAATCGCTGTAGGTGCAGGCCGCTGCCAGTAACCGCTCTTCCATCGTGTCTGTGAAATCGAATCGCGGGTCGCTCCAAACTTCTGGCACCGGCCGAGGCGGGAATAAAAACATCGCGCCGCCATAGCTCGCACAGCCGATCCCCGGTCCCACCATTTCGCTGCGAAAGTCGGTCGCAAACAAGGCCAGCGTCGATTCATCGTGATGCTCGGCGATCCAAGTGATCCGCCACGGGTAATCGCGAGGGTCAGCGGGTGAGTCGAAAAACATCAGCACGCAATCCAACGTCCCGCGAGTTGGCGGGCAAACCTTCACGTACAACTCGCCGGTGTGCCAGTTCCGCAACGTCTCGCGAATATCCAAACCGTCCTTCAAACTGGTTGTGAACTTCTCGCTGCGCACGAGATCGGCTCCCAGCATCGCTAGCGCCACGTCTTTGACATGCGTCCGAAAGTTCTCGATCTTTACGTCTTCTTCCGGCCACGAACATTGATGAAACGGATTCCAGCGCATCCGCCACTGACGCTGCTCAATCTTCAGCGGCTTAGGCCTCAGTTCCACCGACCGCCAAATCAACGCCTGACCCGGCAACCGGCTTTTCATCCGCACGACTTCGCCGTCCGGCAACTGAGCGATCCCGTTTGTCATCCGCAATTGATTGTCGTCGGCCAGGTCGGCGTCGCCGTTCGAATGGAACTGACGGGACAAACGAGACTCACTCGCTGGCGCGTTGGGTTTGTATTCGCGAGCCATCTCAGCCAGCGTGATGGCGAATTGATCGCCGCCAATCTGCTTGGCCGCCACGACCAGCGAATACAAATCAGGGGTCATCCGGCGTTCAATCAAACACAAGTTGCGAACGTAATGTAGAAACGTTCCCAGCAACTTCGGCGACAATCGTCTGGCCCGCGACTTCAGTTCGTGCTGATACCGGTCTCGCGCCGCCAGCAGCAATGTTTTGACGCCGTCAATCGACAAGTTCTCGTCATCATCCAGCGATTGTCGAGCTTGCTCGTACAACCCCGTGATGAATGGCAACTCGCCCAGCCAAAACAAATCCGTACGCGGATCATTCGTGTAGATGGCCGTCGGATCGATGTCTTCGTCTTCCGCGAGGTTCGGCCGCCGCTCCGAATACGCTTCTTTGATCCACGGCCAATCCATCAGCGAACAGACGCACAAGATCCGCGAATAACGCCGCTCAAGCTCGTGTAGCCGATTGGCCATCCACACGACTCGCGCGGCTGGCTGCCCATCGGGAATTCGAGGCACGGTTGGCAACAGCGCCGCTGCGAATCGATCGGCCGAGACCTGCTTAACCGGGTACGGATCGGGATAAAACGCCGCCAAGCTGACAAACTCGGCCGTTTCCAAATCAATGAACGCGCGCGGGATGTGCTCCTGCATCGCGATCCGCAACGCCGCAATCACCGGCTGACAGGGATCAATCGGCACGTAACTGCACGCGCGCATTTCGTCATCATCATCGTCGTCATCGCTTAAAGGATTCTGCTGTTCGTCGGACAACTGATCGTCCATCAATTCAACATTGGACTCGCCCATCCAAGGGCGAAATTTCAGTGGTTCTGGCTGGACAACCAACGACAACTTCGGCAAATCGGCGACCGCCTCTTCGACGTGTCTTTGAAACGTTGGCGGCAGCGGCACGGCCAGGCAATCAAATTCCTGACTCAGCATCACCCGCCGCACTTCGACAGAAAAATCCCCGCTGCCATGGATCACCGGCAACACCCAAACTCGCTCGCTAAATCGCAAAAAGTTCGACAACATGGCTGCATGGTTCACGATCCCGCAGCCAATCGCAAGGAGTCCCGTGATGTTGAAATCTAGGATTTGCAATGTTTTCGTTCTCGCCAACCTGATCTGTCTCGGATCACTTGCCGCTCAAGATCCGATCTTGCCTCCGGATGCGAAGCTCGAAAAGCTGTTTGAGTCGCGTGTGCTGACCGAGGGAGCGGCGGTTGCGCCGGACGGGCAGGTGTATTTCAGCGAGATCACGTTTTCGCATGTGGCTCGCGATGAGAACGGCGCGATCGAAGCGGGGCATATCTGGCGATTCGATCCTACCACGAGCAAGACGACGATCTTTCGTTCCCCCAGCGGGATGTCGAATGGCATCAAGTTTGACGCGGCCGGAAACATGATCGTCGCCGAAGGGGCCGACTACGGTGGGCGGCGAGTGACACGCACCGACATGAAGACTGGCAAGACGCACATCATCGCCGGGCTGTTCGAGGGTCGGCCGTTCAATTCGCCGAACGACATCACGATCGACGAAAAGGGCCGCATCTATTTCAGCGACCCGCGCTATCTCGGCCACGAACCGATTGATCAGCCGGTAGTCGGCGTGTATCGCATCGACAAGGACGGTTCGATCGAGCGGATCATCACCGATGCTGGTAAAGCGAACGGCGTGTGCGTGTCGCCCGATCAGAAATCGTTGTACGTCGTCAGCAACGACAACGGCGGAACAGCGATTGATCGGCTCAGCAAAGGAGACGCTCAACAACAGGCCGACAAAGTTTCGACGCCGCTCCGCAAAGGTTTCATGGCGCTTCAGGCTTACGATCTCGCCGCCGACGGCACGGCGAAGTTCCGCAAAGTGCTGGTCGATTACGCTCCGTTCGACGGCCCGGACGGTTTGGTCTGCGACAAAGACGGCAACCTGTACGTCGCCGTCCGAGCCGAAAATCGCCCCGGCATCTGTGTCTATTCGCCAGAAGGCAAAGAGTTGGCGTACATCAAAACCGAAGTCCCAACCAACGTCGGGTTCGGCCGAGGCAAGGATGCCAAGCTACTGTACATCACCGCCGGCAAGAGCCTGTATCGCATTCGCTTGAATCGCGAGGGATATCAATTGCCGTCGAAATAGAACGGAATGTTGGGAACCGCCTGGCAAATGTGTGTCGCGAACCATGAACACGCAAAAAAACGAATCGTTGAAGGAAACAATCGGTGCGATAGCCGGAGATGCAGAGACCGTTTCTGAGCGACACCGCCTTTGGCTGCGCCGACTTTGTTGGGGCGCTGGTTTCTTCGTTGTCGTGACGCTGCTGACGGTGATTGGTTACCAGATATCAGTGACTCAGACGCTCCGGCAACACGGTTGGGAATTGGAACATTCGCTCCCTGTCGATTACTTGCCGGAATGGGTTCCGTCGTCAGTGGGAACTCGGATTGCACCTTTTGACATGGCGAGCCTCTTCGACCGGCCAAGGCCGTTAGATGGTGATCTCGAACTGCTGACCCAGTATTCACACCTAAAGAGCCTGGATTTCAGATCGACAGAGCTTTCGGAATCGTCGCTGGCTGCGATTTCGCAACTCAAGAAGCTCGAGTACTTCAACATGATTTCGATGAACGTCGATGAGGAAGGGCTTCGGCATCTGAACCGCCTACCGGAACTGTTCCAGTCGTCGATTCAGCTTATGAGTCTCGGTGATGTGGCAATGAAACACCTCGCCAACTGCCGAAGCCTGGAAATGCTTTACTTCTGGAAATGCCACATGGATGACGACAGTTGGGCTTATTTCGCAAAACACCCACGCTTGCAACGAGTGACTTTCACACACACAGATGTTGGTGATCGGGCGATGGAATGGCTTTCGTCCTGTTCCGGATTGTGGGTCGTCTCGCTTGAGGGAGCTCGTGTGACAGACGACGGGATCGTTCACCTCGCGAAAGCACCAAACCTCAAATTATTGGAAGTTGCGAACATGCCGATCAGCAACGCTGCCATTCAACGCTTCGCGACGATTCGCTCGGACGTACGGTTTCAATTGCGTTCGACCGATGTCACACAAGATGCCGTCGATGAATTGCAACGAAAATATCCGCGTTTAGAGATCGAGCTTCTCAAGTGACGAGAATTGAAGCTGGACTACTTACGGAGTTGCTTGGCTTTTCCGTTACCGACACTGCTCGGATGCCCAACGTTCGCCGACTTTGCCCCACTTTGAAACAAAATGACATATCTTGATTGCTTTTGGTCGATATCGACGCAATCCTGTCTGTGTAACGAAAAGCCTCAGGACGAGGGCGTGGGTCATGCTGGTTGATGAACGGCGAACAAAACTTCTGAAAAAGATCGAGGAAACTGGGTTTATTTCGATTCAACAGCTCGTCGAGGAGCTGCAGACGAGCGAATCGACGGTTCGGCGGGATTTGGAATATCTTGACGAAACGTCAAAACAAGTCAGAAGGACTCGCGGTGGGGCGGCCTACGTCGGGGAATCGATCACGGCGTTCGAGGTGCGTGAAGATCGGGCACTTGGGCAAAAGCAGCGGGTTGCGCAAATTGTTGCGGGAATGATTGAGCCGGGGGAAGTGGTTCTGATGGATGGGGGGACCACAACGCTTGAGGTGGCACGGGCACTCCTGGGGAAGCCGCTGCAAGTCGTTACGAACTCCATGCCGATTGTCGGATTGTTCGTTAATCAGCCGAGCATCGAACTGATCGTCATTGGCGGCTACGTCTATCCCAAGACGGGCGTCGCTCTCGGCGATCTGGCGGTGTCGATGCTGAAGAGCGTTCACGCCAAGCGATTGGTCATGAGCATCGGCGGCATCACGGAGTTGGGATTGTTCAACAGCAACACGCTGCTGGTCGAAACCGAACGCCAAATGATCGCCGCCGCCGAGGAAGTCATCGTCGTCACCGACAGCACCAAGTTCGGACATCGAGCACTGGCTCATCTGGCTCCGCTGTCAGCGGTGCATCGGTTGGTGGTCGATGGCGGGATTTCGGACGAGTGGCGTGAGGTTGTCGAAAAAGCGGGAATCAAATTGACGGTTGTGGAAGATTGAAACAAACCCCATCGACACAAGGCCGGTCGGGGCGAAGGCAATGAAGACATGACAGCGGCAACAGCGCGATACAACCCAGCCGACGTCGAAGCGATCGTCCGCGAGGTCTTGTTGAAACATCTCCCCGGCGCGGCGACTGCGAAGAAGCCGAACCCGCTGGTCGTCAATATCTCCGCTCGTCATGTGCATTTGTCGGATGAGCATGTCGAGATGCTGTTCGGCAAAGGAGCCAAGCTGGAGGTTCACAAGACGCTGTATCAAGATGGCTATTTTGCATCCAAGCAGACGGTGATGGTCGTGGGGCCTCGCAAGCGAATGTTGCCGGACGTGCGAGTGCTCGGCCCGTGCCGGCCTTCGCAGGTAGAGCTTGCTTTTACGGACGCGATCTCGCTGGGGATCGACGTGCCGGTGCGAATCAGCGGCGATCATCACGACACGCCGGGCTGCGTGCTCGTGGGGCCGAAAGGTGTTGTTGAATTGAAGGCCGGAGTGATCCGAGCCATGCGGCATGTCCACATGGGACCCGCAGACCTCGAACACTACGGCGTAAAAAACGGCGACGCGATGCACCTGCGGATCGAGTCGCTCGGATGCACGACGGTCCTGGAAAACCTCGTCGTGCGAGCCGATCCCAAAGTGAAGCTCGAAGTCCACATCGACACGGACGAGGGGAACGCTGTCAACCTGGATGCCGCGACGAAGGTGGAATTGATTAAGCCGAAAGAGTGCGGGTGCCACAAACATTGAGCGAGTTAGTCTGAGTCTTTTCTCCCCCTCTCCCCATCATCCCCTCTTCATCCAAGGGCGAACGGGCGATGAGGAGAGTGGGAGGCAAACAATAGGTCCGAACTACGGGAGCAAAAAATGGCAGCGAAAGTTTCAGAAGCGTTGGGGATGATCGAGACCAAAGGTCTGGTCTGTTTGATCGAGGCGGTGGACGCGATGTTGAAAGCGGCCAACGTGCAGATGATCGGCTGGGACAAAGTCGGCAGCGGCTTGGTCACGGCGTTTGTGGTGGGTGACGTCGCCGCCGTGAAGGCCGCGATCGACGCTGGAGCGGCCGCCGCCAGCAAGATTGGCGAAGTCGTCAGCGTGCAGGTCATTCCGCGACCGCACGAAGAACTCGTCGCGATCCTGCCAGGACCGAAAGCCGGCGGGAAGTCGGCTGGGTAGTGAATGACGAAATCCGTAACCCGAATGACGAATCAATGACGAATATCGAAGCCCGAATGGCAACAGCCCAAACGCCGCTTCGACCGTCACGAATTTGCTTCATTTGGCCATTCGGGTTTTGTCATTCCTTCGTCATTGAGTACTTCGTCGTTCGTCATTCCGACGAACGACTCTCTGCATGAATCAAAGGTGGATCAGATGAAGGGTGAAGCAATCGGTCTCATTGAGACCAAAGGGCTGGTGGCTCAGATCGAAGCATCGGATGCGATGCTGAAAGCCGCCAACGTCAGCTTGGTGAAGCAAGTTCAGATCGGCGGAGCGTACATCACCACGATCATCCGCGGCGATGTCGGCTCGGTGCGAGCAGCTGTCGATGCGGGAGCAGCAGCGGCCTCGAAGGTGGGCGAACTCGTGTCGGCTCACTTGATCGCGCGGCCGGGCGAGAGCTTGTTGGAGCATTTTGTTTAATGACCAATGTCCAAGACCCAATGATCAAAGAATGTCCAAGCATCAAAACCCAATGACCAAAAAATGTCGCTGGCTGGCAATTGGACTTTGAGATTTCATTGGAAATTGGGATTTTTGCCACGGATGTCGTTATGAAAGTTTTGGTCGCCAACCTTGGCTCCACGAGCTTCAAGTATCGGCTGTTCGATATGTCGGACGAGTCGCAACTTGCTCGTGGAGGCATTGATCGCATCGGGCAACCGGCGAGCGCGTGCTTTGTCGAGATCGGTGGGCGGCGTGAGGAAACGACTCTGCCGGTCAACGATCATGCGGCAGCGGTGAGGATGTGCCTCGACCAACTGACGCATCCGGAGTACGGCTGCTTGAAGTCGGTGTCCGAGGTCGCGGCGATCGGGTTCAAGGCGGTGTTTGCGGGGAATCTCAGCGGCGTGCGGATCGTCACGGACGAACTGCTCGCCAAGATGGAAGATTTTTCGGATATCGCTCCGGCTCACAATCCGATGTACGCGAAGGCGATGAGGCAGTTGCGGTCGGCGTTCCCGGAGATTCCGCTCGTGGCCGCGCTGGAGACAGCGTTTCACGAAACGATCCCGCCGGAGAATCGGCTCTACGCGATCCCTTACGAGTGGTCCGAAGAGTACGAAATCAAACGCTGGGG
>JANMIF010000081.1:0-12927 GCA_031375695.1 Planctomyces sp. | reverse complement strand
CACGACGCTTGAAACACGATTCCAGGATGCCGCGATACAAAGCCGGCCGAGATGATTCCGATCACCGCCCCTTCACCCACGGCATACACGGGAGCCAGCACCGGAGCCCACTGCGGTCGAAAGAACATCGCGATCCCCACGGCGAGCGAAACTACCAGTCCGCCGATCGCATACGGCAGCACGGCCTGAAATCCGCCCGCTCCTTTCAGCGTGGTCCACGACCAGCCCGCCGCTCCGACCAGCAACACCAGCAACATCATCGTTTTGGTCGCGGTCCCTTTCAGAGTCATCACGTCCGACCGCTCGGCGGTCACGGCGTCGAAGCCGAAGGTTTCAAACGTTTTCTCATTCAGCGCTGGGTTCGCGGTTCGCATGGCATGGCTCCTGGGATCGGAAGAATTTTGGTTGGGCTGCGGATGTTGGTGGATACTATCAGGTGCAACCTCAGTACAAACAGTCTTCAATCAAGCGACACTGCCGAGCTTGGAGCTTGTGGAGTTGAGTTGACGCAAGTATTTGTCGGAGGGACGGGACGGAGTCCCAAGCTATGAAGGCCGCATCACATGATTCGTTCCCGCCGGTCGTTTGATTGTCTGTCTCCCGATGTCGTGACCGCTGCGACGCGGCATTTGAAAAAGGCCGATCCGGTGATGCGTGAATTGATTCGGCAAGTTGGTCCGTGTCACTTGCAGCCGAGGCGTGGGCGGTTCGCGTCTTTGGCTCGATCCATTTTGGCTCAGCAAATTTCGACGTCAGTCGCGCGAACCTTGTGGCAACGGCTGGAAAGCTTGCTCGCACCTGGCAAGCCGTCCGCGAAAAACCTGCGACAACTTTCGTTTGACGAACTGCGTGGAATCGGGCTGTCGCGGCAGAAGGCGACCTACTTGCATGACCTCTCTGACAAAGTCCTCGACGGGACGGTGCGTTTGCACCGAGTCAGTCGATTGTCGGACGAAGAGATCATCGCCGAACTGACCCAAGTCAAAGGGATCGGTCGCTGGACCGTGCAGATGTTTTTGATGTTTTGCCTGGGCCGAATCGACGTTTTCGCACCGGATGACTTCGGCCTTCGCTCCGCGATACAACGGCACTATGGCTTGGCCGATTTGCCGAAACGCGATCATGCCGAAACGATAGCCTCCCTTTGGCGACCGTATGCAACCGTCGCTTCCTGGTATCTGTGGCGCAGCTTGGAACTGTGATAATCGTTGCTACCACTCTCATCGGGATAATTCATCAGCTGCGCGGTAACCACGTTCGCCACAGCCTGTTGAATTTCTCTGACTCTCAACGAGACTTAAGGACTTATGGCGAAACCATTCGACATAACTCCTTATTACTCGTCGCGAGTAACCTTTGAAACGGAGAAATCCGACAGTCTGGCCAGAACGTGGGTGATCGTCACGCTTTCCTCCCACGTTCTGGCCAGCCTGTTGAATTTCTCTGACTCTCAACGAGACTTAAGGACTTATGGCGAAACCATTCGACATAACTCCTTATTACTCGTCGCGAGTAACCTTTGAAACGGAGAAATCCGACAGTCTGTGGCGAACGTGGCTACAATACGACGGAAATTCCTCGTCGTAGGGAGCGTCCGCCCTCGCTCGCGCGTCGGGTTAGTGTGCATTCGATCGCGGATCTTTTTTGACCGGCGGGTTTCGTGACCTAGAGTCCAACGACGGTTTTTCCGAATCGTCGAGAACTCTCACGAGGTTCCGTCATGCTCACAGCCGACTTTCCTTCAGTCAATTCGTCGCTAGCCAATCCGAATGTCTCGGGGGCTTCGACCTCGTCGTCCCGCATGTTGCTGGAATTGTTGCGTCTGTGTCGAAACGCAGAGTCGAGTCTCGCCTCCGACACGGCCGAAGCGAAAGCCGATGTGCTGATCGCCAAGCCGGTGCTGCGAAGTTTGCTGGCGGCTTTACGTTTACGTGATGCGGACACGGTTCAACATGTGCGTCGCACGGCGTTGATTGCCACCGGACTGGCTCGCTTCTTGAGTTGGGATGCCAAGGCTCTGCGGGCGCTGGAGATCGCCGCGCTGTTGCACGACATTGGCAAAATTGGAGTTCCCGATCATGTGCTGTTCAAGCCCGGCCCACTTAGCCCGGCAGAAAGAGAACTGATCGGCTTGCAGCATCAAGTGAGTATCGACGTGCTACAAGCCTGTCGCGTTCACTCGTGCGTCCTGGAGATCATCAATCAAGCCAACGTGTTTCACGAACCGGACGCGACGCCAACTCACGAGCCACCTTTGGGGGCGCGCATTCTGGCGATCTCGGATGCCTACGACTCGCTGTCGAACAAACAAGTCTTCCGCGAGGCGTTGCCGCATGACGAAATCATGAAGATACTGGCCGGTTCGGCGGGAACTCACTTTGATGGCAACTTGGTCAGCGTGTTGAACCGCTGGATTCAAAGCGAAGGCTTGCCATTTGGCCGTGAGTTGAAGGAACCGCCGAATCTCTCCGCCAACGGTTTCTTCCAGATGGCGGAAGAAATGCAAGCCAGTTCGATGTGCCACATTTTCTCGTATCTGTACGGGCTAGAAAGCATGTACGACGGGTTCTATGTGGCCGATTCCGACCTGCGTTTCCGCGTCTGGAATCATGGCATGGAGCAACTGTTGGGGCGTTCCGCAACTGATACGGTTGGCCAACTCTGGAATGCTCGGCCGATCGACTACGCGGACGCCAGTGGCCGAGCGCTGTCCGAGTCGCGGCATCCCATGCGGCAAGTGATCAAAACCGGCAAGCCCTCAACGGGACAGGTGCAGGTTCTCTGCGCCGACGGCTCTTGGATATTGGCGGAAGTGATGTCGTTGCCACTGATCGATCACAACGGTCAGATGCAAGGGGTCGCCGAGATTTTCCGAGACCTCTCGCAAGATCGTCGTCGCCGCAGCGGTGACAAAGAACTCAAGAAACAAGCGACCAGCGATTCGCTGACCGGCGTGGCCAACCGCGGTGAATTGGAAAGATCGCTCGAATCGATGCTGGCGGATTTCCACTTGAATCCGGATGACTCGGAACCGTTGTCCGTGATCTTTTTGGACGTTGATCATTTCAAGTTGATCAACGACACCTACCTGCATCTCACCGGCGACCAAGTGCTGATCAATCTAGCCAAACTGCTTGAAAACGAAACATATTCTGGCGAATTGATCGGCCGATATGGCGGTGAGGAGTTCGTCGTGTTGTGTCCCGGCACCAGCTTGCCCGATGCCATCGTCAAGGCCGAACGCCTGCGAAGTTCGATCGCTGCGGCCAAGCTGTCCAAGGTGGACGACTTGAAGATCACGGTCTCGTTCGGCGTCACCGAAGTCGAACCAGGAGACAAGTTGGACGATCTGTTTCGTCGAGCCGATCAGGCCTTGTTCACTTCCAAGGAACAGGGCCGCAATCGGACGACCGCGCTCTCACGAGAAGACTTTCAGAACGGCGGAACCGGATCCAAAGCCTCCAAGGAACCGCCGGTCACCTACGTTTGCGAGAGTTCGTTCCTGGCCTGCGTTACTCCAGACACGATCAAGCTAAAATTCGGCAGCTTCGTGGTCGAACAAAAAGCCAAACTGGTGCGGATCACCGACGACAAAATGATCGTCCGCATGGGAAGCACGTTCTTGCCGTTCTGGGGGACGAATGAGAAACATCAGCCGATTGAGATACAGATCACATTCGGCCCGCCACCCAAAACAGCGTCAGCGAACCGCAACACCAAACAAGCAGTGTCGCCCCGCACGTTCTTGCAAGTCCGCATTGTCCCACGCGGCTGGCCATCCGATGTCACTAGCTTCCAGTTCCGAGCCAAGAGGGCCTTCCGACTACTTAAGTCCTATTTCGTCGCGGATTGAGGGCTTCGGCCAAATGAGGGTGATTTCGCGCAACAAAAACTTCGGAAGTCTTTCAAGACTTCCGAAGTTTGTCGCGTCAGCCAACGCTTCGAATTACTTCGCGCCGACCAACTGCTTGGCCTTCTTCGGGTCTTTGTCGGCTCGGCGTTTCTCGACGACGTCGTCTTGCAGGCTGCGGGGTAGCAACTTGTATTTGCAGAACTCCATCGTGAAGCCCCCTTTACCCTGCGTCATCGAGCGGAGTTCGTTGGCGTAGTCGAACATTTCGGCCAGCGGAACTTCGGCGTTGATAATCCCCATGCCCATGTTGGTTGCCGTTTCCGTAATCAGTCCGCGCTTGCTGCTCAAGTGGCCGCAGATGCCCCCTTGATATTCTTCCGGCACTTCGACTTCTAGCTTCATGATCGGCTCCAATAAGCCGAGGTGCGCGTCTTTGAGAATCTCACGCATCGCGGCTTGGCCACAGATGCGGAATGCCATTTCGCTGGAGTCCACATCGTGGTAGCTGCCGTCTTCCAGTTGAATCTGTACGCCGACCACTTCACATTCGCAGAGCGGCCCCTTGACCAGTGACATCCGCATGCCGTCGTCGACGGGTTTGATGTATTCCTTGGGGATGCGGCCTTGAGTGACCTCGTTGAGGAAGACATACGTTTCCTCGGCGTCGTCCGGCAGCGGGGTCATCTTGCCGACGATGTGAGCGTACTGGCCCGAACCGCCGGTCTGCTTTTTGTGCTTGTAGTTGAAATCGACCCCCTTGGTCGGCGTTTCTTTGTACGCCACTTTCGGCTCGCCGACGAGGCACTCGACTTTGTACTCGCGCTTGATGCGCTCGGTATAAATTTCGAGGTGCAACTGACCCATGCCGGCGATCAGCACCTCGCCGGTTTCCGGGTCGGACTGCACATGGAACGTCGGGTCTTCACGACGGAAGCGTTCCAAAGCCTTCGACAATCGGTCGGCACCGTCGCGATCAACGGCTTCGATCGATAGACGGATGACCGGTTGTGGCAAAAAGATACTTTCAAGCGCGTAGTTGACGTGCTCGCCGCAATAGGTGTCGCCCGATGCGCACTCGACACCGACCGCCGCCACGATGTCACCCGGTCCAGCGATATCGATGTCTTTGCGGTCATTCGCATGCATGCGCACGATGCGACCGAAACGTTGCCGCTTGCCAGTTCGAGTGTTCGTGTAGGTTTCACCTTTGACCATGCTCCCTTGGTAAATCCGCATGAAGCTCAACTGGCCGAATTGCTCGACGACCGTCTTGAACGCCATGCAGACCAGCGGGTCTTTGTCGCTCTTCGACATAGTGACCTTCGCGGCATCGGCCGCTTCTCCCTCGACCTTTTTGTGGTCGATGTTGGTCGCCAAGACGGTGCGGTCCAGCGGGCTAGGCAGGAAATAAGTCACCGCGTCGAGCAATTCTTGCACACCTTTGTTGCGGTACGCAGTCCCCATCATGACCGGCGTGACTTCTTGCGATAGCGTCGCCTCGCGAATCAGCGGACGAATCTGTTCGGCCGTGACTTCCCGTTCTTCCAGTAGCGCTTCCATGAGACTGTCGTCAAACAACGACAGCGTTTCGAGCATCTCTTGCCGAGCGGTCGAGGCCTGCTCGGAATAGCCTTCGGGGATCGCTTCTCGGCGTGTGATTTCACCGTCCTCGCCGTCGAAGTAAATCGCCTGCATCGTGATCAGGTCGATCACGCCAGCGAAGTCCGACTCGGCCCCCATGTTGATTTGAATCGGCAGCGGCGTGACACCTAACTTGTCCTTGATCTGCTGAGTGACCTTGAACGGGTTGGCCCCGATGCGGTCCATCTTGTTGATGAACGCGATGCGCGGAATCCCGTAACGCTTCATCTGGCGATCGACGGTCAGCGACTGGCTCTGCACGCCACCGACCGCACACAACACCAACACCGCTCCGTCGAGCACTCGCAGCGAGCGTTCGACTTCAACGGTGAAGTCCACATGGCCCGGCGTGTCGATCAGGTTAATCGTGTAGTCACCCCACTCCACTTGGGTCGCGGCTGCAGTGATCGTGATTCCCTTCTCACGTTCCAATTCCATGTGGTCCATCGTGGCTCCACCGTCGCGTCCTTTGACTTCGTGCATCATGTGGATGCGGCCGGAGTAAAACAGAATCCGTTCGGACAATGTTGTCTTGCCGGAGTCGATGTGGGCCGAGATACCAATGTTTCTGACTTTTGCGAGGTCGGGCATAGAACTTACCTGAGGGGACAGGTCCTTTCGGGCTGATATTCAATTCACGGTCGGATTGGAAACCCAACCTACTCATTCGTCGCGTCGGACCACCCGCAGCGACAACATCAACGAAGCGGTATTAGCCGCCGCACTGAAATCGACAAATTGTCCATAAGGGAGATTCTGGATTGCCGGGGCATTGCGAAGGAATCGCACGGCAGGGGCCAGAAACAGGGAACTCGCGGGGGCCACCTCTGTGACCCGGATTCACCTGCGTGAAGGAACCGATGGGAACAAGAGAGGCATGCGAGCCGTTAGCTCAAGAACTGATTGATTGGTAAGAAAATCACCGAAACCATGATCAATTCCCGCAACCGAATCTTGAGGCCAATCCTGGGTGAGCAACTCCGGTGGAACATCCTCGGACGAGAGTGATAGCTTGACTATCGACCCGCCGTCCGCACAAGAGGCAGAGAAAAGTACCGATCTTGTCGGTTTGTGGAAAGGGGAATCTTTGCCCTTCCGCGAAGATTCTGGAAAATTCGCCAGTCATACTAACCCGATATGCAAGCGAGGGTGAGCACACCACCGAGCGCGTAATGGTCGCTTTTCGAGGCGTTCGCCCTCGCTCGGGCGTCGTGGGAGTGTCAATCAACAAACAAGAACTCATTACTGTTGACCAGCACCCGGCAGGCATTCGCCAAGCCGTGCTTCTGAGCGTATTCGGTTAACACGATCCGTTCACGTTCCGTCGGTTCGCGAAGTAGTGTCAACCCGAAGGCGGCGACGATCTGATGTGGCAACTCGCCAGTCGTGGCTGCAGCGCGCGCGGCCAGGTGTTCGCTTTGTCGCACAGAAACGGCGTTATTCATCATCGCCAGCGCCTGCAACGCTGTGACCGAAGAATTGCGAACGGCCGTCAATTGCGATGAGTCAGCAACATCGAGCGTTTCCATCAACGGATCGGGAAGCGTGCGGAAGATGAATCGGTACACACTGCGACGAGCATTCTCCGCCCGGTCTGGATCGAAGCCGACGTAGTTCACATCGGGCGTGACATGAATGCCAGGAGTTTCAATGAACTGCTTCGCCGACGGACCACCCATGCGGCGATCCAGCCGACCCGTGACAACGTTGAGTGCGTCACGCACGGATTCCGCATCTAGCCGAGAACGATTCATTCGCCACAACAACCGATTGTCCGCATCGATCGCAGCGTTGCTTTCGTTGTGAGCCGACGACTGCCGGTACGTCGCACTCGTAACAATCAAACGGTGAATTCGTTTGAGGTTCGTAGTCCCGCCTTCGGGCGGAACAACCAACTCTGCCGCCAACCAGTCAAGCAACTCCGGATGTGATGGCCGCGAACCCATCTGGCCGAGGTCATTCGGAGTGTCGCTCAAACCGCGGCCGAAATGATGATGCCAAATCCGATTCACGATGCTTCGCCAAGTCAGCACATTGCGATGGTCTGACAGCCAGTCAGCCAGAGCGAGTCGACGCGCACCTTCATCTGCTGTGTTGGCCAACTCGAATCGAGCGGCCAAACCCTCGACCGCTTTCATGGAACCGGGCTGCGCGATTTCTTTGGCCTGTTTGATGTCGCCACGAGTCAGCAAGTGAACCATTCGCACCGGCTTCTTGTTTGGCGGCGACAGCACATCGGTTCGCGTTTCGTTGGCTGCCGCGAAGACCATTTGCGGCGGCGGCAGTGCCGCCAGTTCACGTTCAACGTTCGTCTGTCGCACATAGCGACTGAGTTCGGCTCGTTCGAGATCGCTTCGCTCAGCCACCGGAGTTTTCAAGATCAGACGGATTTCGTTCGGCACGATGTCGCCGTCAAGCGACAAACTTTCGGTTGCCGTCGTGACGGAAATCCGAGGCCGCCCGATCAAGTGTCCGCCGCCATGCAACTGCTCCAAAACAACCGTCAGCCGCGTGCTATTTTCAAAGCCAACCGGCTTCTCGAATTCGACGACCGCTCGATGATCTTCACCAACTCTCGGATAAATTCCCCACGCCGTGCTGAGATTGCCGTCGAGCGCATGTGCGATCGTCCAGCCCCCCTGATCGAAGTCCGCTCGCGGGGATTTCAACTTCGTAACAACAGGCGGCTCGCCCGTTGCTCTCGCCGCAGGTGAGCCGCCCGCGGCCACGAGAACTTTCAACTCGCTCAAATGCAGATTTCCGTTGTCCTGCCGACCAGGCCCGCGCTTCGACAACGAATCATCAGCCAACACTTCGAGCCGCAGCGCGG
This sequence comes from Planctomyces sp., assembly GCA_031375695.1. Taxonomy (GTDB): domain Bacteria; phylum Planctomycetota; class Planctomycetia; order Planctomycetales; family Planctomycetaceae; genus SXKJ01. Next base: position 4,603 of record JANMIF010000081.1, on the reverse strand, counting down.
TAATGCCGCGCAGCGGCGTGACGAAGACTAGCGAGTACGTGTCTTTTTCCGGTCGCTTGCCGCTGGCGAGGACCGAACCGTCCGATTGCTTCGTCAGCGTGGAGCCTTCCGCCGACGTCGCCTCAACCGGCGTGAGGACTTGCCAGACGGATGGAGTCGCGGTCTGTTTCGTTTCCCACGCTGCGGCGAGTAGCTGCATCTCCGGCGTCAGCAGCGAGACATCAGCCGAACCTTTGAGGCTGCGCAGTCGAGCCGACTCAGTTTGCAGCGACTTGCGGCGGCGGCCGAGTTCCACGTCCGGTTCATAAACACGATCACCCTTTTCGATGCCGGCGAAAACGGCCTGCAACGCGTAATAATCCGACTGCGTAATCGGATCGAAGAAGTGATCGTGGCAGCGAGCACAATGCACCGTCGAGCTGACAACCGAGCTCATAACCGTCGTGACGATGTCGTCCCGGTCGAGATATTGAGCAATCCGCCGATCATCCGTGTCGTCCTGAATGCTCTGCAGCGAACTTTCATCCCACGGTCCGGTTACGAGGAACCCGGTGGCCGCAATCGCCTGCGGATCGTCGGGCGAGATCACATCTCCGGCAACTTGTTCGGTGATGAATTGTGAGTATGGCTTGTCATCGTTCAGCGACCGAATCAAGTAATCGCGATACGGCCAAACATTCGGCCGGACGCGATCCTGATCGTGCCCGTGAGTCTCGCCGTAATGAGCCACATCCATCCAATGCCGCGCCCAGCGTTCCCCAAAATGCGGCGATGCCAATAACCGATCAACCAGCCGCTCATAAGCGTCCTCGCGTGAATCGGCGACAAACTCTGCGACCTCGTCCGACGACGGCGGTAGGCCGACCAAATCAAACGAAACGCGCCGAATCAGCGTCCGTCGACCCGCTTCAACCGATGACTCTAGCCCTTTTTCCGCAAGCGACTTCAGCACGAACTGGTCGATTGGATTCCGTGGTGTGAATTGCGGCGCAGCCTTCAAGTCGCGTGGCACATCCGGCCGGACGAGCGGTCGCAATGACCACCAAGTTTCCATTGGAATCAGCTTCGATTCGTCAGCCGCTCGCACCAACAGCGCACTGATCGCGATTGCGAAGCAACCCGCGAAACCTCGAATCAATCGGTTGCGGTTCATCGGCGACCCCGGGAGTACTGCGGCTTGACGCAGCCTCGCCATTCAATTGGAACTTTGATTCAAGCAATCTAACACCCGCCGCGACGAAAATCAGGTTCTCGAATTCGACTTCATGACAAGCCGCGTCGTCGTAACGATTGGACCATAATTCCGGTTGTTGGTCGTTGTTCCAATGGAACTGAGTGTTGCGTCGAGCTGCAGCATTCCATGTTAAAACAGTTGCCAATACCACACGGCAAAAATCAGTGCGCCAATCACGAAGACCAGCATCAGGGTCGGCAGCCGCCAAAGCAAGCTGTGAATCCCCGAATTGATCGCTTGATGCAAAAGCTGTCTCAGAAAATTACGAGCGGGATCGTTCATCGCCGATCAGGTTGACACGCTCGTTGAGTTTTCGCAAGACGTCGCTCGATTCGTTTGATCGCCTGTCGCAGCTCGCGACGGAGCGGACCGGTCGCGGTGGCCAACTGGCTCGCGAGCAGATCTCGCACTTCGCCGCCACCGACTTTGCCCAACGGGTGCACGACTGCCAGCGGGGCGACGTCGAAGATCGACAACAACGCCGGCAGCGACCGCTCTACCGGCAACCATTTGCTAATTGCGGAGGCCAACAGATTCCGTGCGGCAACCGATTCCGTTCGACCTAGCGTCGTCATCAACCAATCGGTGGAGTTGAGCGGTCCCGTTTGATTGAACACCGCCGCCAAGGCCGTCTTCAATTCGGAGTTGCTGGTTTCATCGAACATCGCGGCCAGACAACTCCCGTCAAGCGTCCGCTTGCGAGCCGCCAGCAACGACCACGCGATCGTTTCCTGCAAACGCCAGTCGCCGAGTCGCGGAAGCCAGTCGATCAACAAGATCGCCATGCGATCGGATAGCGGACGGTATCGTTCGCGAATTTCGCTGACTGAGGTCACGGGGAAGCCAGCAACCTCCAGCGCATTCAAGAACTTCGCTTCAGTCGAGTCACACATCGCATCACGATTTCAACGACACCGGCAATGCGTCGATCTTGGCTGCCAAAATGAAGTCGTTCTCGGACAACCCGCCGATCGCATGAGTGTAGATTTCGATCGTCACTTTACGGTAACTCTCCAAATGTAAATCGGGGTGATGCCCCTCGCATTCGGCGACGCAGGCCACATGGTTGAAGAAGTTCAACGCGGCCATGAAGTTCTTCATCACCCACTGTTTGCGAATCCGCTCGTGGTTGTGAGTCAACTCCCAACCAGACAACTGTTTGATCTGAGCCTCGGCTTCGTCGGTCGTCAACTTCGGAACGCCACCTTCGCACGGAGTGCACTTCTTCGTGCAAAGCTGAGCGGCGGTTTGAATTGTTACGGACATAATTGGCTCCTTAGTGTTTGTGTTGTCGCCGAAGTCGCGAGATTTCGGTGCTTGGCGGAACGACCGAACTCTCACGAGTTCGCCGAATGCTTGTCGTCATCAGCTCGTGGTGGCACTCCCAACGATTTGCCACCATCAATGGCGATCGCAGTTCCCGTTACCATGCAGGTGGAATCGCTCATTAGGTATAGAATCGCTTGAGCCACTTCTTCCGGGAGAATCATCCGTCCGTGAGCGTTCGCGAGCGGACTGGCGGCGATGAACTGCTTGACCGTGTCAGCACGATCAAGCGCCGCGTTGAGATCGGCGTTCATCATGCCGGTGTCGCCAACCGGACCGGGACAGACGGAGTTGATGCGGATGCGATCCTTGGCGTGGCACAGTGCCAAACTTTTCGTCAAAGCCACCAGCGACATCTTGCTGATCGAATAAACCGGATCATGCGCACGAGGCAACAGCCCCGCATTGCTGGCCACGTTCACGATGCTCCCGCCACCCGCTTTGACCAGATGCGGAATTGCGAACTTGCAGCCGAAGAACGCCGCTTTCAAGTTCGTATCGAGGCAGCGATCCCAATCGTCTTCGGAAACCTCGGCGATCTGCTTGACCATGCCGATCCCCGCATTGTTCACGAGCATGTCCAGCCGCCCGGTCGCCGCGACGGCTCCGTCGATCAGTCGCTGCAAATCGGAAACGCGACGGACGTCACACTCTAATTGCTGAATGTTCAGATCACGAAACAGGCCGTCGTTCACCGGTTGCGACTGAAAGTCGCCCACGACGACGCGAGCTCCTTGTTGAGCCAGCAAGATCGCGGTCGCTCGCCCGATGCCGCTGGCCCCACCGGTCACAACCGCCGTGCGACCTGACAACATCTCTGCCGACGAGGACATGACAAAACTCCTTTCACAACGAACTCATGCGAATCGAACGCGTTCATTCTGAAGGTGACGTTGCCACGGCGGCAAGGCGATCGACGACGTCGATCAGCATTTCCGCTGGCGAGCGGGTGGCCCGTCAGGCCCCGGACAACGTGTGACATCCAGATCCGTGTCGATGGCCGTGCCGAATCGTCCGATGGCGAACGCCCAGCGGCTCGCGGCGGGAGAATTCAGCGCGATTGCAGTTCACGCGAGACGATGATTGGGTGCAGTGATTGGCGACCGAGAGCCGTCAGGCTCCTGGTTGTGTTCCGTGTGCCATTCGGGGACACGCACGATAGATTGACGAGACACAGACATTAAAGAATCGGGAGGCTGATACTTCCAGTTCGCCTGGAGATTGGGATGGAATAATTATTACATGCAAACTAAACCAGAAGGCCGAAGCCCCCTGTTCGCCGGATCGGTATTGATTCCTCACTTGGCGGACATAGCGACGCGTCGCGAGTTCTGGTCGTGCCCGAACCATCACATCTGCTTCGTATACCTGCCCAAGCACTGTTCGTGGTTGAACCAAATTGAAACGGTGTTCGGAGCGATCAATCGCAAGGTGATTCGTCGGGGCACTTGATCAGCTACAGCCAGAACGGCATTCAGATTCAAACCTACTGCGCGATCATCGCCTGTCTCTTGATCAGCCTCTGGACCAGGCCGCAAGCCCACGCTACGAACGTATGAACGTATGAAATGATCTGCTACTACCTGATGGGCTGGGCCGACGAAGCCACGCTGACCACTCACATCGCAAAACTGCAACAGCACGGTACCGCGAAACAACGCGGATTTCGTTTTCGAGGATCAGCGTGCGAACGACGTCTGTGCCTCTTTATGCTGCACGCTCGGTTATGCACGCTAGCCACTCGCGTCCCGCTCGCGCACTTCGACGGGCGGCGATCATCAAGAATCGACTGTCAACGATTTCTGTTCAGGTTTTGGCCAGCCCATATCAAACGGCGTGCCGAACAGTAATTGGGCGTGTTTCCGTCCGAACGTCTCGCCCCGCTCGACGGCCGCCTCACCGGTTCCGCGAACCAAAAGCCCCACACCACGACAACTCCACCACTCCAAACTCCTCGCTGACAACGTCGGACATGCTCGGAGTGCATGCTCACAATCACTACGAAATTGCAGAAGCGGTTGCTTGTTCGAGGACTAATCCAAC
>JANMIF010000028.1:0-1850 GCA_031375695.1 Planctomyces sp. | reverse complement strand
CACATCGGACAAGCTGGTCACCAGCTTCGACGATTGCGACGTGATGTCGATGCCTGCCTCACGCATGACTCGGACGGCGTTCGGATTCATTCCGTGTGTCTCAATGCCCGCTGAGTACGGCTCGATCCGTTCGCTGAGTAGCGTTCGCGCCCAGCCTTCGGCCATTTGGCTGCGACAAGAATTCCCGGTGCAGAGAAACAAGACTTTCGGCTTCATGGCTTCGTAGTGCTCCAAGGTTGCGTTACGTCAGTGAGGTCAGGCGAGCGTTGGGCTTCATTAACTCTTGCAGGTGCGTGACGCCGACCGGCGGTTCGGTTTGCCAGGGGACCAGGACCGTGCGCGAGGAATGCTCGGTCGCGACTTCGTGGATGAAAGCATGCTCGTGACGTTGTCGCGATTTCAAGAGCGGGTCGCTCACAGCCAGCGGAACCAGACTTTGGTTGATGACCCAGGCATAAGGCTCGATTCCCGCACGTCGCAGATCACGTTGAAGCTGCGCGGCCTCATGCACGGGAGTTGCTTCGGGCAACGTGACGAGCAGCACTCGCGTCAGAGCGGGATCGCGCAGGCGTGGCAGCAGTTGCTGAACTGATTCCGGCATTTCGCTCGACTGCCGCATGACCTCACGGTGATAGGCCAGAGCGGCATCGAGCAACAGAATTGTGTGGCCGGTCGGAGCGGTGTCGAGAACCACGAAACGGTCTGCCCCATCGGCGACAGCGGCGGCGAACGCTCGAAACACGGCGATTTCTTCCGTGCAGGGCGACCGCAAATCTTCGGCGAGCAGCGATCGACCTTGCTCGTCGAGTCCCACTCCGGCCGTCCGCATGACTTCGGCGGTGTATTGCTCAGTCTCTGAATGCGGATCAATTCGGCTGACTTGCAGAGTTGGCAGAGTTTCTCCCGCAACGGCGGCGGCGACATGCGCGGCCGGATCGGTCGTTGTCAGATGCACGCGATGACCTCGCTGAGCCAACGCAACCGCGACGGCGGCGGCAACTGTCGTCTTGCCAACGCCCCCTTTGCCCATCGTCAGAATCACTCCGTGGCCCGGAGCGGCCAAATCATCGAGCAGGCTTCCGAGCGATGGAGGCCATTCGACGGCTGACTCGGCGAGCACCCCGGTATCGAGTGCTGACACGGCATCCTCGCGAACCAAGGTTCGCAAGGATGCCATCCCCAGCACTCCGTTCGCGGACAGCGGCACGGACGTCCGAGGCAAGCTCACCAAACTCGCCGGCAGCGCCGACAAAGCCTCTTGGCCGCGCCGCTCCATCGCCACGGCGATCGGATCATTCGAGCCGCTCGCGTGAAACACGCCATTAACGATCAAGTGCTGATTCCGAACACCTAAATTGGAAAGCTCTTGGCTGGTCCGAGCCGCCTCGCGAAACGCCGTGACATCCGGGCGAGTGACGAGAACCAACGTCGTCGTTGCCGGATCGCACAGCGCGCGGACGGTGTCCTGATACAGCTTCTGCTGAGCCTCTAAACCGCCCAGTGATCCCAAGCAGGATGTGCCGGTCGTGTTCTTCGCCATGAACCCCGACCAAGCCGATGGCAGCGACAACAACCGCAGCGTGTGGCCGGTCGGCGCGGTGTCAAAGATGACGTGATCAAACTCCGCCGTCGCCTTTGGATCACCCAACAACTGCGAGAACTCATCGAAGGCCGCAATTTCCAATGTGCAAGAACCGGAGAACTGCTCTTCCATGCTGGCGATGGCGGCTGGAGGAAGCTGTTTGCGATACGGCCCCACCATGCGTTCGCGATAAGCGGCGGCAGAGACTTCGGGATCAAGATTCATCGCGAGCAGACGGGGAGCGTTTGGAACCGGCGTCGGATGGTTG
>JANMIF010000003.1:0-2852 GCA_031375695.1 Planctomyces sp. | reverse complement strand
CAACCATGAAAACGCTGCTCATGTTCTTCTCGCTGCTGCTGGCTCCGATGTCCGCGCTGCATGCCGCCGACAAGCCCGCTCATCTTTTCCTTCTTTCGGGGCAGTCGAACATGGCCGGCATGAATCCCAAGCTGGGGTTTGAGCCCGAAGCCGCGGCATTGTTCCCGAACGCCGACATGGCCTACATCAAGGTTGCGGCGGGAGGCCAACCAATTCGCTATTGGGTGACCGAGTGGGACGAGATCGCGAAGCAGCACGGCATCGATCCCGCGAAGGTTCGTGCCGCGGACAAGAACAAAGGGACGATCTATTACCAGCCCATCCTCGACCAGTTTGCCGAGCTACTGAAGAAGCATCCGAATCCGGCCTCGGTGACGTTTTGCTGGATGCAGGGCGAGCGCGACGCCAAGACGAATCTGGATACAGCCTACAGCGATGCCCTGAAGCAACTGATCGCCAACCTGCGCCGCGACCTGAAGCAGCCGAACATGAACTTCGTCATCGGCCGATTGAGTGACTTCGGCAAGCCCAACGACGCGCCCTGGCAGGCGGTGCGGAAGCTCCAGGTCGAGATTGCGAACAGCGATCCGCACGGTGCGTGGGTGGACTGCGATGACCTCAACAACAAAGAGAAGAACGGCGTCGTCAACAATGACCTGCACTACACACAACCTGGCTACGAACTGCTTGGCCGCCGCTACGTTCGCCAGGCCAGGGCGATCATTGATGGCAAGAAACCCTCGGACAACGGACGACCGGAGTGATCAACACCATGCGGAATCTCATCTGGACGACTGCGACCCTGCTGCTCATCGCACCGGCATCCGCGATTGACGCTGCCGAGACACCGGCGAAGAAGCCCAACATCGTCGTCATCCTGGCGGATGACCTTGGTTACGGCGACGTGCAGTGCAACAACCCGGAGCGCGGCAAGATTCCGACGCCGAATATCGACCGGCTCGCGGCGCAGGGCATGAGATTCACTGACGGGCATTCGTCTTCGGGAGTCTGCTCGCCATCAAGGTATGCCTTGCTGACGGGGCGTTATCACTGGCGATCGCGGTTGCAGTCGGGCATCGTCGGAACGTGGGGCGAGCCGCTTATCGCGCCGGATCGGATGACGATCGCGAGTCTCACGAAACAGCACGGCTATCGCACGGCAGCCATCGGGAAATGGCATCTCGGCTGGGATTGGCCCATTGCTCCCGAACAACGCCAGTTGCTGCAAGCGAGCAAGGACAACGACCCCGCACCGACGACCGAACAGCTCGCTGCCTGGCGCGAGATCTTTTCGAGACCGATCGCCGGCGGTCCGACCACGCGCGGCTTCGACCGTTACTTCGGGACCGACGTGCCGAACTGGCCGCCGTATTGTTTCATCGAGAATGACCGCACGGTCGGTATCCCGTCCGAGTTCCTCCCGTCGCGGCTGTTCAAGAACAACCAAGCCAGCAACCAAGGCCCCGCGCTCGCCGATTGGAAGCTGGAACCAATCCTGCCCATGCTCGGCGATCGCGCATGTGCCTTTATCTCCGAGGCAGCGGCGCAGCCTGAGCCGTTCTTGCTCTACATGCCGCTCACCACACCGCACACACCGCTGGCCGTGAACGCCGAGTGGAAGGGGAAGAGCGGACTCGACAATGCCTGCGCTGATCTCATTATGGAGACGGACGCGGTCGTCGGCCGCGTGCTCGCCGCGTTGGAGAAATCCGGCGAGGCGGACAACACGCTCGTGCTCTTCACCAGCGACAACGGCTTCGCTGCCTATGCCGGAGCCAAGGAGTTGGAACAACGCGGACATTTCCCCAGTGGCCCGTTGCGAGGCTACAAAACAGACGTGTATGAAGGAGGCCACCGCGAACCGTTTCTCATTCGCTGGCCAAAAGTGCTGAAGCCCGGCAGCGTGAGCGGCCAGCTCGTGCATCAAGCGGACCTCATCGCCACGATCGCCGACATCCTCGGCACCAAGTTGCCGGACAATGCGGGTGAGGACAGTTTCAGTTTGTTACCTCTGCTGAAGGGCATCGACAAGCCGGTGCGCGAACACGCGGTGAGTTGCGCGGCCAGCGGTATCCCCGGTGTGCGCGTCGGTCCGTGGAAACTGATCCTGGCGGCCGACCCCAAACAACGAGATGCACCAACGACTCCCGACGTGCAGCTTTACAACCTGACCGACGATCTCGGAGAAACCAAGAACCTCGCCACCGAACAACCCGAGCGCGTCGCGCAGATGAAGACGCTGTTTGAAAAGCTCATCACCGACGGTCGCAGCAATTCGGGATCGCCGCAGAAGAACGACGTCAAAGTCATCCGCCATCCGGCCCTCTCGAAAAAGGCCGCCCAGAAAAACCAACAGCCCGCCCCGAAGCGCAAAGCACAGACATCACTTTGAAATCGACTCTCCTCACACTCGTTGCACTGCTGTTCCTCCATTGATCGAGACTCACACTCATGAAACTCACGATCCTATTTGCTGCAATCTTTTCGCTCTTTGTCGGCCACCTTGCCGTTACCAATCGCGCCAGCGCGGCCCCGCCCGTCAAAGGCAAACCCAACGTCCTGTTCATTGCCGTGGACGATCTGAACCACTGGGTCGGGCATCTTGGACGCAACAAGCAGACGAAGACACCGAATCTCGACCGGTTGGCGAAAATGGGCGTCACATTTTCGAACGCACATTGCGCTGCACCGATCTGCAATCCTTCACGCACCGCACTGCTCAGCGGACTGCGACCGAGCACCACCGGCATCTACGACAACGGCGCGCACTACTCCAAAGGCGCGGGGGTCAGCGCGGCGGGATCGCTCGTGATGCAGTTCAAAAACGCGGGCTATGAGACGCTCGGCATGGG
>JANMIF010000592.1:0-4560 GCA_031375695.1 Planctomyces sp. | reverse complement strand
AGCTGAGCTTCCGCTGGCTGACTCCCGACATTCAAGAACACTTGAGCCAGTTGCACGGTCGCGATCTGATCCTTGACCGTCGCGTTCATCTCAACCGACCGCACTTTAAAAACCGACGGTGGTAATTCCGGCCGAGGTCGCGGCGGATGAGGAACTGGCGGCCGAATCACAATCGGCGGACCATGTTCGATGATGATCACTTGCGCGTCCGCAAGACTCCCAATCAACGTCGCCATTGCGGAAATCACAGAAACGAGACAGCTCCAAATTCGTCGCTGCATGACAATAGCTCCTTTTGAATCGCACGCGGTTCTAGCCGGGAAGCGGGCCGTTCGACAGCCGTCCCATCGGATCGGTTCCAAGGATTTCACAACTTGTTGGCGAAAGAGTCGAGGTCTAAACTCGCCGCCACATCATTCTGACCTGTAACCAAATAGGCGAGTTGGGGGGCGTTAGCAACCTGGGCAACGCGGGAACAGTCCTGGTCCGGGGGCTAATGCCCTCCGGCTCGCCAAGTCAGAACACTAACCACAGCGGAGTTGCGTTCGTGGAAATCTCAGTCAACGGTGAGCGCCGACATGTCGAAACGGACTGCTCAGTCGCCAAGCTGCTTGAGGAGTTGAAGCTGCTGCCGAGGTATCTGGCGGTTGAGCGGAATCAGCAACTCGTACCGCGAGCGACTCATGCCGCGTGCGTGATTCAGCCGGGCGACCGAATCGAAATCGTGACGCTGGTGGGCGGCGGGTGAATTGAGTTCGAACACCGACCGTGAGGGAAACATCATCAAACGATTTTCGGAAACGCTCATCCGGCGTTCCGGGGAGGTCGCTGGCTCCTGGCTCAAAAACGTCCGAACAACAATTGTAAATTGGGGGTTGCCGAGATGTCCTTGATCCAACCTCCCCGGAACGCCGGATGAGCGAAAAGGCATTGTGATCAGAGACACCCAAATGAAGACGTCGAACATCACACACGAAGACAAATGCCTCGGCTGGAACTACACATTCCATCCAAGAACCCGGAAGTAGTTCTTGCAATAGGTCTTAATCGTCCGTGTTGTCGTGATCTTCCTGATCAATGAGATCTTCGTTGTCGCCGTTTATGTCGTCGTTCCCTTCGCCACCGGTGACATCGTCGATTCCGTCGTCACCGTCCAACTGGTCATCGCCAGCTCCGCCAAAGAGCGTGTCGTCGCCGAGTCCGCCATGCTCGGAGTCATTGCCGTCTCCGCCTTGGAGGTCGTCGTTGCCGTCTCCGCCGTCGAGCGAATCATTGCCGGCGTCACCCGCGAGTTGATCGTTGCCGATGTTCCCGGCGAGGTTGTCAGCTCCCAGACCGCCGGCGAGTGAATCGTTGCCGGTACCTCCGAGCTCTTTGTCGTTGCCGTCGTCGCCATTGAGGTCGTCGTCGCCGGTTCCGCCATCGAGCGAATCGTTGCCTGCGCCGCCATTCTCAATGTCGTTGCCATCGCCGCCGATCAGCGTGTCGCTGTCGTCGCCGCCGTCTTCCACATCATTGCCGGTTCCGCCGTCGATGTTGTCGGATCCCGATCCACCGCTGACCGTGTCGTTGCCAGCACCCGCCATGAGCTTGTCATTACCAGTGCCACCGACGATCGAATCGTTACCGACGCCACCAGTCTCGGTGTCATTGCCCGCGCCGCCATCGAGCGCGTCGTCGCCAGCGCCGCCATCGAGACTGTCATTGCCGTCGCCACCGTCCAGCGAGTCATTCGACAGATCGGTCACGCCGCCTCCCTTGAGGTTGTCGTTCCCCAACCCGCCGGTGACGGTGTCGACTCCATCGCCGCCATCTTCAACGTCGTTGCCATCGCTGCCGTTGAGGTTGTCGTCGCCAGTTCCGCCATTCAGTACATCGTTGTCGGCTCCGCCATTTTCCGTGTCGTTGCCGTCACCACCGTTGAGCAAATCCTTGCCGCTGTTGCCAGAAAGCTGATCGTCACCCGCGCCGCCCGTCAGCGAATCGTTGCCGCCGCCGCCGTACTCGACATCGTTCCCGTCCCCGCCATCTTCAACATCGTTGCCCAATCCGCCGTTGAGCTGATCCGCTCCGACGCCCCCTTGGACGTTGTCGTTGCCGTCGCCTCCATCCAGCGAATCATCGCCGACATCACCCAGCACGGAATCATTCCCCGTGCCGCCGACTTCCGTATCGTTGCCTATCCCGCCGTTGATCGTGTCGTTGCCGGCGCTGCCGAGGATGCTGTCGTCCATGCCGCTTCCGGCGATGCTGTCATTCCCCGCGCCGCCGTCGATCTTGGTCGACGTCAGCGCTGTGAAGGCGGTCGAAGTCACACCACTCAAATCAAGTTTGTTGTTTCCGGTTCCGCCATTCACGACCAACGACGTGACCGTGCTGGCCGCGACCGGCACGTTGCTGATCTTGAGCACGCCGCCGTTGAGCGTCACGTTGCCACCGCTATCGGAACCAACCGCGATCGTCTCTGCTCCGGTGCTGGTGATGGCCAACGCGCCGTTGCTGAAGACCGAGTTGATACTCAAGAGGCATCGCGTTTCAAACCCCTCGACATGCGCCGTTGCAAGCCGTGTCACCCCGGATCGCCGTCGAGAGTTGGTCGCTCGTTGAGTCCACTGCTTCCAGAAGTTTGTCTTGAACATGATCGCTCACTTTCTTGGCGTCGTAACGCCGGCTATTTAGGGAATGAAATCACTTCTCTTGAGTTCGTGGTTGGTAATGAGGACATGCGAGTCAAAGGACCCCATGTTGATCCCTCGCAAACAGGTGCCTGCGGCACCATTACGGACACGCCGCGAGCAGTTCCGCGAGGTGCGTCAAAAAGACGGCATCGTTGAAGACCCCGTCCTGACTGTTCGTTTCACCGGTCAGAAGGCTGTCGATCCCTGCGCCGCCGAAGAGTGAGTCGGTCCCTCCTTCGCCAGCCAACGTGTCGTTGTCTTCGTCGCCGGACAGGACGTCGTTGCCGGTGCCTCCTGTTAGGTTGTCGCGGCCAGCTCCACCCAGCAGGGTGTCGTTGCCGTCACCCACGGCGACGGCCGAACCGTTGCCGTCGAGCGAGTCATTGCCGATACCACCAAGCAGAATGTCCGCTCCGAGTCCGCCCAGCAGTGAGTCTTTGCCGTCTTCGCCGAGTAACACGTCATCGCCGAGCCCTCCATCGGCGGTGTCATCGCCAGCTCCGCCGCGAATCGTGTCGCTGTCCGCTCCGCCGATCAGGCTATCTTTGCCATCGTCGCCGTGGAGGCAGTCGTTGCCGTTGCCGCCATCCAGCGTGTCTTGACCGGCTTGGCCATGAATGTCGTCGCTTCCGTCGCCGCCTTGCACGCTGTCGCTGCCAATGCCAGCGTCGATTTCATCGTCTCCCGCGAGACCAAAGATCGTGTCATCGCCGGCTCCGCCAAACAGCGTGTCGTTGCCGGCTAAACCGTTCACGGAATCGTTGCCCTTACCGCCGTCGATCAAGTCCGCCCATGCAGAACCGATCAGTGTGTCGTGGCCATCACCGCCAATGATCGAAACGCCCTGTAATTGCGAGTACAAAACCGTAGACAGTCCTGTCAGATCGACTACGTCGTGGCCGGAACCGCCATTCAGGGCAATCGATCGCACGGTCGCGGGATCGACATCAGGTTGTACGACGGAGCCAATCTTCACTCGCAACAGGCCACCGACGACCGTCACGTTGAGTGCCGCCTTGCCGGTCGCTGTGTAGACCAAATCTCGTGTCGCGAGGGATGTGACCGTGATCGACACGGTGCCGACGTTGGAATTGAGCAAACCGTCGTTGGCCTTGAACGTGAAGCTGGCCGAGCCGTTGTAGTTCGCGTCCGGTGTGTAGCTGAACGCGCCGGTTGCGGCATCGGTGATCGTCACGGTTCCGTGAGCATTCACCGTGCTGTCGAGGCTGATGGCCAGCGTCGGGCTGTCGATGTCACTCGCCGACAGCACTCCGGCTGTCGCGACATCTTCGTCGGTGGTCAGGCTGCTGTTGCTCGCAATCGGAGCGTCGTTCACGGCATCGACCGTGATCGACACGGTGCCGACGTTGGAATTGAGCAAACCGTCGTTGGCCTTGAACGTGAAGCTGGCCGAGCCGTTGTAGTTCGCGTCCGGTGTGTAGCTGAACGCGCCGGTTGCGGCATCGGTGATCGTCACAGTTCCGTGAGCATTCGTCATATCGACGAGACTGAAGGCCAGCGTCGGGCTGTCGATGTCGCTGGCCGACAGCACTCCGGTTGTCGTGACGTCTTCGTCGGTCGTCAGGCTGCCGTTGGTCGCGGTCGGAGCGTCGTTCACGGCATCGACCGTGATCGACACGGTGCCGACGTTGGAATCGAGCGAACCGTCGCTGGCCGAGAACGTGAAGCTGACCGGGCCGTTGTAGTTCGCATCCGGCGTGTAGCTGAATGCTCCCGTCGCGGCGTTGGTGATCGTCACGAGACCGTGAGCATTCGCCGTACTGCCGAGGCTGAAGGTCAGCGTCGGGTTGTCGATGTCGGTAGCCAACGGCATTCCGGTTGTCGCGATATCTTCATCTGTTGTCAGGCTGCTGTTGCTTGC
>JANMIF010000582.1:0-7118 GCA_031375695.1 Planctomyces sp. | reverse complement strand
CGATTACCGAAACGATCGCCCCGCCGGGCTTCGCTCTCGACAACGATGCCACTCGTGTGATTACGGTCAGCGCCAACGATCTGAATGCCGTCATCGGCGGGCAAGCAGTCAATGACGTTGGCGACTCCGACGAGTCCGACTTCCATAACCAACTGGGCAGCATCGCTTGGGAGAAGCGGGCCACCGATTCCAATCCAGTGCTGCTGGCTGGAGCCACATTCGAGATCAGCCCCAATCCGCTCACCGGTATGGGCACGTTGATCGTGGTCGATGGCGGCCTGAACGACGCCGATGCCATGTCCAACGGCGTGCTGCAAGTCAACAACGTGCTCATTGGGATTTACACGATCACCGAGACCGTGGCCCCGCCGGGCTTCGCTCTCGACAACGATGCCACTCGTGTGATTACGGTCAGCGCCAACGATCTGAATGCCGTCATCGGCGGGCAAGGGGTGAATGACGTTGGCGACTCCGACGAGTCTGACTTCCACAACCAACTGGGAAGCATCGCCTGGGAGAAGCGGGCCACCGATTCCAATCCGATGCTATTGGCCGGAGCCACGTTCCAGATCAGCCTTAACCCGCTGACCGGTGTCGGCACGTTGATCGTGGTGGATGGCGGCTTGAACGACGCCGATGGCATGGCCAACGGCGTATTGCAAATCAACAACGTGTTGCTGGGCACATATACGATTACCGAAACGATCGCCCCGCCGGGCTTCGCTCTCGACAACGATGCCACTCGTGTGATTACGGTCAGCGCCAACGATCTGAATGCCGTCATCGGCAGGCAAGCCGTCAATGACGTTGGCGACTCCGACGAGTCTGACTTCCACAACCAACTGGGGAGCATCGCTTGGGAGAAGCGAGCCACCAATTCCAATCCGTTGCTATTGGCTGGAGCGACGTTCGAGATCCGTCCCAACCCGTTGACCGGAACCGGCACATTGATCGTTGTCGATGGCGGCCTGAACGACGCCGACGGCTTGGCCAACGGCGTGCTGAAAATAAACAACGTCCTGCTGGGCACATACACAATTACCGAAACGATCGCCCCACCGGGATTCGCCCTCGACAATGACGCGACTCGTCTGGTCACCGTCAGCGCCGGCGATCTCAACGCCGTGATCGGCTCACAAGGGCTAAACGACATCGGTGACACCGACGAGTCCGATTTTCATAACCGGATTCTGATCGTCATCGCGATGGGCAAGAGTCCGCTTACGCCACAATTCGTCCGAGTGATCGATGAAGAAAGCGGAGCGGTGTTGTCGCAGTTCGCACCGTTCGGAAACACGTTCCAAGGCGGCATCCGGATCGCCACGGGCGATCTGACTGGCGATGGCATCGACGAAATCATTGTGACTCCCGGTTGGAGCACTGTCGGGGAGGTTCGCGTTTACAACCAACTTGGCGGTCTGCTGACGTCGTTTCAGCCGTATGGATCAAGTTTCATCAGCGGCGTCCAAGTGGCGGTCGGTGATGTCGACGGCGACGGGCGGAACGACATCATCACGGTTCCCAGTTGGGGGAGTTCCGAGGTCAAGGTGTTCCGAACTCTCGGCGTTGTCAGCGGAGTCCCCACGTTCAATGCGTTGTCTCCCTATCGAGATTTCCTCGCGTTCCCCTCGACGTTTATCGGCGGCGCGGTGGTTGCCGTGGCGGACATGGGGAAACTTGTGAGCGGTACGTTCAACAACACAACACGGGACGGCAAGGCGGAAATCGTCATCGGCAGCAATGCCGGCATGAAGGCCACCGTGAAGGTGTTTGACGTGCGCGGCTTGATCACGCCCACACCCAACGCCATGCCTGCGGCGGCGGCGAGTATCACTCCTTTCAGCACCACCCCGGACGGTTTCCGAGGGGGCGTGTCTCTCAGTGTGGCGCGGATCAACGCCGATCTCGTCCCGGACATCGTGATCGGTACCGGTTCCAACGGCGGCTCTCTCGTGGACGTTTTCGCTTGGAGCAATACCTCATCCGGCACGTTGTCCAGCTTATCGGCGAATGGCCTCGGCTTTGCCGCGTTCGCAGGTGCGAATCGAATCGCGCCAGTTCAAGTGGCAGCGCTGGACACCAATGGTGACAACATCGCGGACACGATCCTGGCCGTGCAGGGACCGAGTGGGATCACGGGCCAGATCCGCGCGTTCGAAATTATTAGTGTCACACCGCTCGTGGTTTCTTCCGCCACGGTGATCCCCGGCAACTACTTGGGGCCGTTCTTCATCGCGGCACTCAAGAATCCGTCACCCCTTTTGCCTGTGGCCGGGAAGCCGCCGACCAAGTTCTATGTCGTCAACGATGCCACGACGAATCAGACATTCGAATATGCGGCCAACGGAAGCTCGGTCGAGAACTACGATCTCAACGGCGGCAACTCGGCCCCGCGCGGAGCCGTCAGCGCGGTAGCAGGCAATCGTGTCTGGGTGGTCGATGCCAATCACAAAGTCTACGTCTATGACCCCAGCGGCAGCCTCTTAGGCTCCTGGACCGCAGGCACACTCGACATCAATACCACCGTGGAAGGGATCGCCACCAACGGCACCGACGTGTGGATCGTCGATGCCAAAACCGACAAGGTCTTCAAGTATTCCAATGCCGCTGGCCGCCTCATCGGCATCCAGAACGCAGACAGCAGCTTCAACTTGTTTAGCGGTAACACGAGTCCCAAGGACATCGTCACCGACGGCATGAATTTTTACGTCGTCAACGACACGCCGTTGATCGACAAAGTCTTCAAGTACACGCTGGCTGGCTCGCTGGTCGGAAGTTGGACGATCACGAGCGGTGGCGGTGCTCCGACCGGCATCACGCTCAATCCCGCGTCTCCGAGCCACCTGTGGATCGTCGATAGCAACACCGACCGAGTTTCGCAGTACGACAACGCCATCACCCGAATTTCCGGCTCACAAGCGGCTTCGACCAGCTTTGCTTTGGCTGCGGGAAATACCAATCCCCAAGGGATCGCCGATCCGCCGCCCTCTTCTCTCGGCAGGACCAATCACGCCATGCACGAAGCGGCGTTACTGTCCTTAATGGAAGAGTTGGACTGGCTGACTCCCGCTGGAACCAAACGGCGGCGCTGAGCCGAAGATTGAAGCCTGACGCGCGAGCGAAGGATCAGTGCCAAGCATCCTTCGCTGGCGCGTCAGGCGTCAACGGGTAAGCTTTCACATGCCGATCGCGTTACCAGCGTGCTTCCAAGCCGATGTTCACACCGTGCAGAAATACCCCACCGTTGTTATTCACCTGGTTGCCGCTCGACGATGCGAAGTTGAAATTGAGCTGATCCGTGGCCTGAGCCAGACCTTCGATCCAAATGACATTGTAACCGGCTCTGAGATTCCAAACGTTTGTCAGAGCATAAAGCCCCGAGAGATTTCCCTGTCCAACAAACGCCACTCCCGCTTTGCTGGTCGAGACGTTTCGTAATGCAGGCGATCCGGCGGGAAAGTCGGTTACCAATTGCGACTGTTGCGCATCGTTTCCGTAGATGCCAGCTTGGCCAGTCGCGTCCCAGCCGAACCGGCCCCGCGTGCGTCGCATCCGCGCACCGAGCTGCGCACCGTACAGGTTATTGGTCGTGCGAACTCGGTAGGCCCCTTGCTCGCCGGGAAATTGTCCAGCTCCCTGGGCAGCAATGTTAAGTCGGTCGCCGAAGTTGAGGTAACGAAAGCCGGCAAACCAGGAAAACGATTGACTGCGGACCTCCGGGGAACAGCATTCGTCACAGCACACATCACAGCAGCCGCAACAGCACGGGAAATTCAACGCGAAGCTATTGATCCAGGAAGTATATTGTACCGCCACCCTGTCCATGTTTTGAAAGACATTACCACCGGCGTCTCCGTTCAACATAAATCCCCCAACGGAATTGGCGACAACCGCGGACGCGTTTCCAGGAAAGAGACTGAAGTAGTCGAGCTCCAGCGCCCGGCCTCCGCCAATCGGCATGCCAAACGTTGCCTGCACGCCGGGAGTGAAGTCGGGATTGATATTCGAGGTCGACAGGAATGTCGTAGTCGCACCGGGGAAGGCATTGACGACGATCGGTTGGTGAGAAAATCGAGATCCCCGCGTCAGAAACAGAGCCTGGACCTGGCCGTAGATTGTACAACAGGGGTCACTACAAAAAGGACGGCAACAGTTCCAAGAAGGACGACACCATTCGTCAAGACCATCGTCCAGAGACATCGTGGTTGACGGTGCCGTCGATTGCGATTGAACGGGTGCTGGTTCGTCGGGTGCTGGAGCCGTCATTGGGTCGCTGTCGGGAACAGCAATCACGCCCGGAGCAGGCTGCTCCAAATTTTGATCTTGCGCTGTCGCCAGCGCACAGATTTGCGAAATGAGGACGACGAACAGTTTTCCGCCTACGAATTTCATGGGCTTCAACCTCGAAGAAAACGTCATATTCAAAAATTTTCCGACAACCGACAGACATGTTTTTTTTTCGGCAATCAATGTCCGCGTTGTTTCCCCTATTAGCGACACAATCGGCGCAATAAGTTGCTCAGAACCGAATCTGCCGAAACGATCGCGACAACCGGTAAACTCGCGACCACGAAAACCTGTCGGGAGAAACCACGCAGCCGATACAATCCGTACAAATTCACATGGACGATCAGGTCAGGCAGCGCCGCCGAAAAAGTGTGGCACGACGCTCCGCACTTTTGAAACTTTCGAGCCGCGACCGTGAGGGAGTGCTGACTGGCCAGGACTTACGATCGCTCCCTCACGGTCGTGGCTCAATTCTTCACAGCAATCGTGAAAATAACCAAAAGCACATTGCGTTCTGAAGTTCGAACGATACAAGTGGTCCCCTCAAACCGTGGTGACTCTCAGAGGAAGTTTTTTGACTACCCGATGAGACGGCTGAATAAGATTCGGGTGACTAAATAAAGTGCAAATCGGTTAATACCGGTGGGTGCGATAAAAAGTAAGCCGACGTGATGGAACCCCGACGGGGTTTCGCCACGTCGGCTTTTTTTTTGGCTTGTGATACTTTCGGACGACTGAATACGGCGCAATCTGGCTGATGCTGGAGGGCGCAATAAAAAGTAAACCGACGTGATGGAATCCTCCGCAGATTCCATCACGTCGGTTTTTTTTTGGCTTATGGTGCGAGCAACGCTCGCGGCCGCCAGAGACCCATGCGATGAACAGATTCGACTCCACCGCGGCGCAACAGATCGCCAATGCGGTCAGCGCATTTCAGAAACAGAGCATAGGCCACGCGCCGCAGACAGTGACCGTCGTACCGAGGAAAGGCTCGCTGGTCATCACGATTCATGTCGCGGTGATTCCCGCAGTCACGAATCTGGCCAGGGGTGCGGCTCAGGTGCAGGAAATTCAACGGCAGCTCATCGCGACTTCTTCGGAATTGCAGCGGCAGGGAATCAAGCGAATCAACGTGAGACAGGTTCGTGACGCGGCAGCGGAAATCGAACCAACGACCGCATCCAACCGGCTTACGCCACGACGGCGACCGCTGACTGTGATGCTCCGCCGCCACCGGCGGTTCAAGTACCCGCCCTAAGAAACCAACAGGTCTTGTCTGTTGGGTGGTGTCATCGTCGCGAAGGCGACCGAAACGATCCCGGTCGTTGCACATCATGTCGATGCACGCCGGTTCTGTTTGCTGTGTTCCATTTAAGTACTTTCACTCGTCAGAACGATTTCTGACATTCAAATCTCCTCGGAAGGGAATCAAATCATGTTTCTTAAGTCTTGGATTCAATCACTTACCAATCGCATGGTCTTCAACGGTGCCCGTCGCCGTTACGGTCTCCCCACGCTGACACGCAACTCCGCAAGGCGTAACCCAGTCGTGAGTGCGTTCGTCGCGGGTTCCCATCTCGAAACGCTTGAAGCCCGCCAACTGCTGACCGCGATGATTGATCCCGCCACCCAGATGTTCTCTGTGGCCGAGAATTCCACGGCGACGACTCTCGTTGGCATAGTGGCGACCACCGGCGCACCGGACGGTGGCCAGGAATTTTCGATCATCGCTGGCAACAACGATGTGGACATGGACACAAATCTGGCCTTCGCGATCGACGCCACGACCGGTGAAATCACAGTCAACGATGCCGGCGATCTGGATTCCGAAAATACGGCAACATTCACACTCTCAGTTGATTTTTCGGGCGGTGGTGGAACCGGCACAATCACCATCAATCTGATCGACGTGGACGAATTCAATCCGATCTTCACATTGGACGATTACCCGGCCACGGTCGCCGAGAACATCAGCGACGCGGTGGTGATTGCCACAGTGTCCGCGTCAGAAGCGGACCTGACCGGGGCCGTGAGCTACGCCATCACGGCGGGCAACGGCGCGGGGCTGTTTGAAATTAACGCGACCAGCGGCGAAGTCAGTCTGGCTATCGGCCAGTCACTGGATGCCGAAGCCACCACCAGTCATGTGTTGACCGTCACTGCCAGCGAGAGCGACGGCCCGGATACGGACATCGCCACAGTGACGATCACTGTCACCGACGTGGACGAGTTCAATCCGGTCTTCACATTGGACGATTACCCGGCCACGGTCGCCGAGAACATCAGCGACGCGGTGGTGATTGCCACAGTGTCCGCGTCAGAAGCGGACCTGACCGGGGCCGTGAGCTTCGCCATCACGGCGGGCAACGGCGCAGGGCTGTTTGAAATTAACGCGACCAGCGGCGAAGTCAGCCTGGCCACTGGCCAGTCACTGAATGCCGAGGCAGCCACCAGTCATGTGCTGACAGTTACCGCCAGCGAGAGTGACGGCTCAGGAACGGATACCGCCACAATGACAATTACTGTCACCGACGTGGACGAGTTCAACCCGGTCTTCACGTTGAGCAACTATCCGGCCACGGTCGCGGAGAACATCAGCGATGTGTTCGTGATTGCCACGGTGTCGGCGACCGAAGCGGACCTGAACGGAACCGTGAGCTACGCCATCACGGCCGGCAACGGCGCGGGGTTGTTTGAGATCGACGCCACGAGCGGCGCAGTCAGTCTGTTGACGGGCCAGTCGCTGGATGCCGAGACGGCGACGGGCTACGTGCTGACGGTGACCGCCAGCGAGAGCGACGGTCTGGGTACGGACACCGCCACGGTGACGA
>JANMIF010000562.1:0-6439 GCA_031375695.1 Planctomyces sp. | reverse complement strand
CCGACCGTTCGCACAGTAAGTAACGGTCAAGAAGAAAAGCGGCTGTACTTCACTTGGAAAGGTGGCGAACGCAAACGACTCGACTTGCAGCTGTTTCAGAAGGCAGGTATCACCGCCGACAACGCTCTGCTAATGCACTTTTATCCGGCGGACACCGAGAACCAACTGGCGATCATCGAACGGGATTACCGCAAGAAGAAGGCGGAAGAGATTCGCAAAACGTACTTCGCCGTGCGTGCCGCCAAGCAAGGATTCGAATTCACGGTCACTAGCCAGACCTACATTGGCAAATGAAAAACCAATTTCAAAATCCCAATGACCAATGAATGTCCAATTCCCAAGAGTGGAATTCTGAACTGCTTGCCACTTGTCGTGGAATGGCGAGGTGATGTTGACGGCTCGCTGTTTCTACTGGATCAGACACGGTTGCCGACGGAGATCGTTCAGGTCGAGTGCGGCTCACTGGATGAAGTGATCGAGGCGATTCGGAGTTTGCGAGTTCGGGGCGCACCGGCGATTGGCGTGGCGTCGGCGTATGGTGTGATCGTGGGAGCGCGGACACCGGTCAGCGCGTCGCGATCCGATTTTGACGCAAGGCTGCACGAAGTCATCGAGCAGTTGGCGAGCAGTCGGCCAACGGCGGTGAATTTGTTTTGGGCGTTGGCTCGACAGCGTCTCGTGGCTAAACGAATGCCTAAGGCCTCTCCAAGAGAAGTTCTTTCCACTTTGCTGACCGAAGCGCGGGCGATTGAAAAGGAAGATCGAGCGATGTGTGCAGCGATAGGGTATCATGGAGCGGAATTGCTGCACGATGGCGACGGCGTTTTGACGCACTGCAATGCCGGGGCATTGGCCACGGCGGGCGACGGCACCGCGTTGTCGGTGATTTATTCGGCGGTTGCCAGCGGCAAGCGGCTGCATTTGTTCGCCGATGAAACTCGGCCCCTGCTGCAAGGCTCGCGATTGACCGCTTGGGAATTGCAGCAGCGCGGGATTCCGGTCACGTTGATCTGCGATTCCGTGGCAGCGACGGTTCTGCGACAGGGGCGAGTTCAATCCGTGATTGTCGGCGCGGATCGGATCGCGGCGAATGGCGACACGGCCAACAAGATCGGCACCTATTCGGTCGCCGTGCTGGCAAAGGCTCATGGCATTCCGTTTTATGTCGCGGCTCCGTCGAGCACTTTCGATCTGTCGTTGCCGACAGGTGACGGCATTCCGATCGAACAGCGATCTCCGCGCGAAGTGACTCACGGGTTCGGCGTGCCGACGGCGCCCGACGGCATCGACGTGTTCAATCCGGCGTTCGATGTGACTCCGGCCAATCTGATTACCGCGATCATCACCGAGCGGGGCGTGATCCGGCCTGTCATCGCCGACTCAATTCGACAGATGCTGGAGACGTCGCCATGAAGTTTGCGCTGATTGGCGATGATCCTGCTGCGCAACCGTGGCTCAAAGCGCTTGCGGCTGGTGGGCATTCGCTGTGCGCTGCGGCTTTGGCCGATCGTTTGTTCGACGGCGGAGCGGGTTCGTCTGTGCGTCGCGTGACCTGGGAACATCTGCTGACGGATCGCGACCTCGACGCCGTGCTGATTGCAGGTGACACCGATGAGGTTCTGGCTGCGGCCAAGCAATTGGCGACCGACAGCCGACCGTTGTTGATTCTGCCCAGCTTGGCGTTGGGGATCGCGACCGCTTACGAGCTGTCGCTGATCCGCGACGATTCGAGAGTCGTGCTGATGCCCGCCTTCGCGCATCGCGGCGATGCGGAATTGCAATCGCTGTCGCAGCGGCTGCGATCCGGCGAAATTGGGGCGGTGCGGCGTTTGCAAATCGACGTCGAACGCTCACTCACCCGAAGCATGAGCGAATCGGACATCGAAGCGGCCGCGCTGCCGGACGTCGATCTGCTGCGTTGGTTGGGCGGCAACTACGATCAAGTGACCTCACAGCGATCGGGGCAGACCGAGCAAGGCTGCTCGCAAGCGACGCTGACTTTGGCGGGCAGCGGACTTCCCGATGCGACGTGGTCCGCGAGATACGGGACTCAACGGAGTTGGCGGCTGACGATCGAAACAGAACGTGAAACGATCACCGTTGTTCGCGATGCGGTCGAACCGAACGCGGAGTGTTTGGCGTCCGTGGTTGCACAGTTCAATGCGGCGTGTTGTGGCCAGCCGATCACAACCGATTGGTCGGACGCGGTGCGAGTGTTCGACGTCCTTGATGCGGCTCGGCGGAGTTTACGGCGGCGGCGGACAATCGACTTGCACTTCGAGACATTGTCCGAGCGGCAACAGTTCAAGACGCAGATGACCGCGATCGGCTGCGGGTTGTTGTTGCTAACGTTGGTTTTGATGTTCGGGTTGCTCGGATTGGGAGCGGTCTTCGACGCGCGAGATCGGTCGGTGCGTGACGCGCGCGCGGCGGGACTAGTGGCGTTGCTCGACGACTTTCCAGCCGGGGCCTCCGAGTTTCCGCCGACCTCGGTCGCTCGGCTGGATCAAATGGCCGAGCGCCTCCAGTCGGCAGCGACATCCGCTTTTGTCGAACCGGCTGTGAACCCGCCCGATGCGGAACTGGATCAGCGTCGTCGCGTGGAACTCGTCAAACAATTGGCCGGTCGCGGCGTCATCGCCGCCGATCACCGCACCCGAATCGCTCCCGCTCAGAGCCACGGTTGGGAGATCATGTTACGAGTCTTACGGATCGCGTGGATCGTCCCGCTCGTGCTGTTCCTGGGGTTGCAGTTGTTATTGTTCGTGGCCAAACCGGCGACGGAACGTGATCGAAGCGAACCGGCCGAGGCCAATCGATGACCGTTCGGTTGGGCCTGTCTTCTCTGCGCTCTTCGCTCCTCCACGGTGAATCGGTCTCTTTCCTGCACCGCAGAGAAGCGTAGAGCGCAGAGAAAGCGCAAACATCAATCTGAGTACGAATAACACTTTGAATCACCATCCGATGACGCTTAACCGCCGAGACCTGATCGCCGCGTTGCTTGGTGCCCCGGCGTTGGCGCTGTTGGGCTGCGATGCTCGAGCGAAGCGACTGCCGCCCACGGGTGATTTGCTGGGACAATCTGTCGAGATCGGGCATCGGCTACGCGACGGATTGACGTTGGAAGTGCCGGCGGATCGCTGGGTTGATGTGGAAGTGGCGATTGTTGGTGGTGGAATGTCGGGGTTGTCGGCCGCTTGGCAGTTACAGCGGTCAGGGGTTGAGGACTTCGTGGTGCTCGAATTGGAAACGGTCGCGGGAGGGACGTCGCGATCGGGGGCTTGCGAACTGACGCCGTTTCCGTGGGGCGCGCATTATGTCCCGGTGCCGCTGGCTCATAACACGGCACTGATCGAACTGCTGCGAGAAATGCACGTCGTCGAATCGGTGAGTCCCGACGGATCGCCGATCGTGGCGGAACAGTTCTTGTGTCGCGAGCCGGAAGAGCGGCTGTTCTTTCACGGCGAGTGGATCGAAGGTTTGTACTCGACGACCGGCGCGACGGCCGATGATCTGGCGCAGTTGGCGGCGTTTCGGAACGAAGTCGATCGCTGGATCGCATGGCGTGACGAGGCCGGGCGTCGCGCGTTTGTGATCCCGACGCATTGGGCATCGGATGCGGACGAGGTCATGGCACTCGACCAGTTGTCGATGTCCGAATGGTTACGGCAACGTGGCTTCACGTCCGAGCGGCTGCATTGGCTGGTCGATTACAGTTGTCGCGACGATTACGGACTGCGGTCGGATCAAACGAGTGCCTGGGCGGGACTACTTTATTTTGCCGGACGGTTGCGCGAGCCGGGAGCCGAACATCAGCCATTGATCACTTGGCCGGAAGGGAACGGACGCATCGTCGAGCACTTGGCTCAACGAATTGGCCTGCGGCTCCGTACGGGGGCGGCGGTGAGTCGCATTCGTCCGCCAGTCAATTCCAATGACGAGCCAATCGAAGTCATCTGGCTCAACACACAGACCGGCCAAGCCCACGGATATCGCGCTCGACACGTCATCTTCGCCGCGCCGCAGTTCATGGCTCCGCGATTGATAAATGGGTTTGCCAAACGAACCGGCCGCAGCGTCTCCGAGTTTGAATACGGCTCGTGGCTGACGGCCAATCTGCACTTGAGCCATCGGCTGCGTGAATCAGGATTTCCATTGAGTTGGGACAACGTGATTCACGGCAGCCGGTCGCTGGGTTATGTCGTGGCCACGCATCAATCGGGCCGCGATCACGGGCCAGCCGTGCTGACTTGGTATCTGCCGTACTGCGATGCAGACGTCAAATTCATTCGTGAACAATTGCTGGCGGCGACGTGGTCCGATCTGGCCGAAGTGGTGTTGACCGATCTGGAACAAGCCCATCCCGACATCCGCGAGATCACGACTCGGCTGGACATTTTTCGGTGGGGACATGCAATGATCCGCCCCAAGCTGGGTTTCCACAGCAGCCCTCAACGGCGGGAAGCCGCTCGCGCCGATGGTCGCATTCATTTCGCTAATACCGACCTCAGCGGCCTCGCGCTGTTCGAAGAAGCCTTTTCCCACGGCTGTCGCGCAGCCGAAGAAGTGGTTCAGCGATCGTCGCACAGACCGTCCTGACGGGTGAGGCAAGTTCGTATGACGCTTTTCGCCGCCGCTTCGCCGCTGGCGATACTGTCGGGAATGCCGACGCCCGACAAAAAACTTCCGGCCAGTGCAAACCCCGGTACTCGCGCGGCCGCCGACTGAATCCGTGAGACGAGTTCCATATGACCGACGTGATATTGCGGCATCGCTCGCGAGTGTCGCAGCACCTTGACGAAATCGGGCTCGCCTCGCACGCCGAGAATCTCCGCCAGTTCACGTCGCACCAAATCGGTGGTCGCCGCATCGTCCAATTTCGCCAGTTCGGGCTGCAACGCTCCACCGACAAACGTTCGCAACAGCACACGACCAGCCGGTGCTCGGCCAGGAAATTTTCGGCTGGTGAATGACGTCGCCAGAATGTTCCGTCGTTCGGCGTGAGGCACCACTAAGCCAAACGCATCGAGCGGATGTGCGATGTCCACCAACTTGTGGCCGCTGGCAACAACAACCGTCGAGGCATATTCGATCTGCCCCAGCAGCGTCGCCAATTCACACGCCCCGTCCTGCAACAAACTGGCCGCGACAAACGCCGGAACCGCAAGGATCACCGCATCAAACGCTTGAGTGCTTCCGTCCGACAGCGCGACTTCAAACCGAGATCGTTCCGTTGCCGTGCGAACCGAAGTCACCGACGTCTGAAGCCGAATCGTCACGCGACTTGAAACCACAGCAACCAACTTGTCGATCAACTCGCCGATTCCATTAGGCAAACTGACGAACAATCCGTAACGCGCACCGCTCGTTCCGACTTGATCGCTGTCGTGCTGATTCGCTTGCAGAGTTCGTTCGCGGCGCGCTCGCACTGCGGCGAGAATTAAGCTGCCGTGCTGACGCTCCATTTCGAGAAATCGCGGCAACGTGGCGAGCAAACTCAGCCGCTCTGGGTCGGCCGTATAAATGCCGCCGACCAGTGGTTGCACCAGCCGCTCAAACGTCTCGCGGCCAAATCGGCGACGGACGAATGACGCCAAACTTTCATCCGTCCCGTCACGGCGAGCCGGCACGAACAGCTCCGCCATCAATCGCAACTTGCCACGCCAACTCAGCACCGGCGATCGCAGCACCGGCCACGCTTGCTCCGGCACCATGAGCTGAAAGCCTTCCGGAATTGGATACGCCCGACCGTTTCGTAACACCAGCGATTTGCGAAACGCCGCGTCCGTCGGAATCAGCCGTTCGCTCAGTCCCAACCGTTCGCACAGCCACACCCCTTCCGGCTTGTTGGTGATCCACATGTCGGCGGCGTGCTCGACGAGATACTCGCCGATCCGCTCTGTCCGCAGAACACCCCCCAACCGGTCGCCACTTTCCAACAACGTGATGTCAACCGCTCGGCCCGACTCACGCGCCCGATCACTTAACGCCAGTGCTGCGGACAGTCCAGAAATGCCGCCACCAATAATGGCGACACGCCGAGTTTGATCAGAGGTCAGGTTTTCAAGTTGCAATTCTGCGTGACTCCGTATTTGACACCCGGCATATTCCAATCGTCGAACCGCGATTGACTCTGCCAGCGAGACGTTCTATCGCAAAGACCGCTCGGAAATGAATTCATCGGCGGGGGCGATCGTGCGTTATATCGACGGAAGTCTGGCGTGATTACGCGAATGTCGCTCGGCTGGAGCCGATCCCTTTGAGCCAGCGATGGCCTCGGCTAGGGTCGGGGCTAGAGTCAATACCGTTCAATCGAGCATGACGATCGCCTTTCGAAAAGTCTTGGTTGGCTGCGGGGAATTGCGGTGTTTGTCCCGTTTTTTCAACCAGTTGCTCATCTTGCGTTTGATGACGCGTGGGTTGATGCGGTTGCGGCGAG
>JANMIF010000561.1:0-41855 GCA_031375695.1 Planctomyces sp. | reverse complement strand
CCAACGCCACGCGCGCCTTAAATCCCGAATCCCGAACCTTCCGAGCTTTGCCCATGATCTCTCCTCTTGGAATCCTCGATTCCAGAATCGGCAAAACTCTCTCTTATCCCACTGTCCAACTCTTGGGGTCCACTTCACATCTTCGGGTTCGTTCGCAAGCGAGGATTGCAAGAGGCCGATGCGTCGGATTTGACTCAGGACGTGTTGCGGCAGGTGGCGGCTTCGGCCAAGAGCTTGGTTTACGATCCGCGGCGCGGGTCGTTCCGAGCGTGGCTGTTCACGGTCGTGCGGAATCGGCTGACCGATCATTTTCGAGCGGCTCAACGGCGCGAATCTGCCAGCGGCGACAGCTCACAATGGCAAGCGGTTTTGGAACGATTCGTCACGCCTGACGATTCGGCCGAATGGGATGCCGAGTACGAACGGCAATTGTTTCACTTTGCGGCTCGACTGGTGCGCGGCGATTTTTCGGAAGTGACCTGGCAAGCCTTCTGGCAAACGGCAGTCGAAGGCCGCGACGGCAAGAGTGTGGGTGGCGAATTGGGACTTACGACTGCTGCCGTGTATCTCGCCAAAGGCCGAGTCATGACTCGGCTGAAGGAACAGATTCAGATATTGGTCGGACAGGGCGGTGAGTAGCACTGTGCCACAAGCCAAGGCCGGGTGAACCGCGCGGAGATTCGCGATAGATTTTGTCGGGTTGCTCGTATCTGGATGTGGAGTTCGATACGAACAGCATCCGATTGCGAGTTGTGCCATGAATCCAATTGCCAACGAAACCAGTTGCCCGGATCAAACCACTCTTCGTTCGTTGTTAGACGGGACGTTGGCGGAGGCCGAGCAGGCGGCGGCTCAGTCGCATGTTGATGCGTGCCCGAAGTGCGAGGCCGCGTTGCGGCAGATGACGACTGGGGGCGAATCGTGGATTGGGGTGGCGGCTCGGTTGAAGGAACCGGCGGCGAGAGTCGGTGGCGAATCGCCGATGGCGGCGGCGATGGATCGGCTCAAGAATGAGGACGAGTTGGCGGGCGAATCGCCGGAGCCGACTGATCCGCAACGAACGCTCGATTTCTTGTCGCCGTCGGATGATCCGAAATCGCTTGGCCGACTGGGGCAGCATGAAGTGTTGGAGGTCGTCGGTTGGGGCGGCATGGGAGTTGTGCTGAAAGCCTACGATCCGAGCTTGCATCGAGTTGTGGCAGTCAAGGTGCTGGCTTCGCATCTGGCGCATCATGCGGTCGCGCGGAAGCGGTTCATTCGAGAGGCTCAAGCGGCCGCGGCGGTGTGTCATGACAATGTTGTGACGATTCATGCGATCGAAGACGGCTCACTAACCCGAAGCGTCAGCGAGGGCGATCGCTCACCGAACTTTCAATTCGACAAGTCAGCGTCTCGTGGAGCGTCCGCCGTCGCTCACGCTTCGGGTTACTTGCCGAAGATCGTCATGCAGTTCGTGGCGGGTGGATCGTTGCAGGAACGAATTGATCAGGACGGTCCGCTGGAGCTGAAAGAAGTTTTGCGGATCGCGATGCAGACGGCGGCGGGGCTCGCGGCGGCACATGCTCAAGGGGTTGTGCATCGGGACGTGAAGCCGGCGAACATTTTGTTGGAGAACGGTGTCGAGCGAGTGAAGCTGACCGACTTCGGGTTGGCTCGCGTGATGGACGACGCCAGCTTGACGCTCAGCGGGGTGATCGCCGGAACGCCGCAGTACATGGCTCCCGAACAAGCCTGGGGCCGCGACGTCGATGCCCGCGCCGACTTGTTCAGCCTGGGAGCCGTGATGTACGCGATGTGCTCCGGCCATTCACCGTTCCGAGCACGCACCACGATGGCCGTGTTGAAGCGCGTCTGCGAAGACTCACCCCGCCCGTTGCGAGCGATCAATCCCGACATTCCCGATTGGCTGGTCGCGATCATCGAAAAGCTGTTGGCTAAGAATCCCGACGATCGGTTCCAAACTGCGACCGAAGTCAGCGACCTACTCGGCCGCTGGCTGGCGCATGTGCAGCAACCGAACGTTGTCGCCGCGCCGGCACGAACGGTCACTCGTCCCGGTCGCGCGGGGCGAATGCGAGATGTCACATCGCCCGTTGCGGCGGAAGTCGATTCACGGCTGCTCATGGCCGAGTTGCAGAAGCGGCCGGAAGAGTTGCGGCATCGGCTGCGATGGGCTGGCCTCTGGTTGATCGTTCTCGCGTTGATTGGGATTCCGGCGTTCCTGTTTCTGATGTCGTCCATCCAGGTGCCGAACGCGGCCGCTTGGTCACCGGCCGAATCCTTTCGATTCAGTGTCGGCATTGCCGCTTTGATTGCGGGGAGTTTGTTTCTGTTGACGATGCTGAGTCGGTGGCTGCTCGTCCAAGACTCCCCTTCGGTACGGCTGTCTGACGCACCGGAAAGCCACACGACCGATTTTCGCTGGGAGATCGGATTCAAGTATACGTTCTGGCCCGTGCTGGTCATCGGGGCGTTGATGATGATCGTCATGATGCTGATCATTCGGGATCGCGAACCGCTCACGAACATACAGTCATTCGTGGGGTTCGCGGCGATGAATTTGGCGGCGTCGTATGCGGTCGGTTCGGCATTTCGAGCGGCGTGGAATTCGGTGAATTGGCTCGTTTGGATCGGAGTTGTGCTCCTACTATTGGCCGTCGGACAGGGATTCCTCTTCCTGGGAGCGACTTACCAAGCGGCCAGTCCTATCGTTCAAGTGACGTTTATCGTGCAAGGGGTGATGGCGCTCGCAGCGCTATTTGGACTCCTCTTCGTCCGTCCGTTGCTGGTGCGAGATTCCGAGCGTTGGATGCGTGAGCGCCTGACCGGCGGACAGCGGCTGTTCGCGATCGCTTGCTTCACGATCGCCGGGATACCGCTGACGCTGGCGGTGATGTATCTGATGTCCGAGTCAGCCGGACCCCGATCGCCGAGGCCGATCGCGCCGCCGACAGCCGAGAAGTATTTGGAGCTGACGCCTCTGCTCCCCGACTTGCCGGCAGAGTCGGATCGTCCGTTGGGAAGCACGGCGTTTCCAAAGCCGCGTCTGCTGACGGAATCGGGGGCAGCTTCCGGAGGTCAATCCGTTGGTGATCCGTTCGACGAAAGTATTACGTCTGCGGGACCGCCAAGAACGAAGCCCGCGACCGGTTCCGTGACCGCTGAACTCAAACTGCTGCAAGGCCGTTGGGTGGTGCTGACGCTTCAGGGAACTGAGCCGCCGATCGTGATTCAGAATGCGGCGGGCGGAGGATTTGGCGGTGGTGGTCCTCCGACGGCCAGTGTTCCGGCGGCGGGTGTCCCATCAACCCCGATGCAGCCCGATCAATTGCAGTACCTCAATTTCCAAGGGGACAAGCTGACGCTAACGACGACCGAGCAATCGCGATTCGATGTGTCGGTCAAGAACGATCGTGAGTTGTTGTTGGTTCAACCGGAACTCGGCCCCTCGCCAATTCGTCACGGCGTGTTCACGATCGCGGATGACCGTTTGGTAATTTGCTGGGCCTCGGCGAACTCGCCATTGCCGCGCGGCTTTCAACCGAATGCGAATGAGCAACTCGTTGTCTGCCGACGCGAATGGACGTCGCCGCGTCAGGCCAATGCCGACCCGGACGAGAACAAGCCGTTAATCGACGAACGCACCAAACTGCCGAAGGCTGAGATGCCGTTCTCACCACACGAAGCCAGTGAACTTCAAGCCGCCTGGGCCGAGAAATTGAAGTTGCCAATGGAAACGACCAACTCCATCGGCATGGTCTTGCGAGTCATCCCGCCCGGCTCGTTCGGTGACTCTCGCGAGCCGCCAGCAGCCGTCAGTGGATTTGGATCGGGGTTCGCCGGAGGTGGCGGCATTTCAGGCGGAGTTGCGACACCATCCGGTAACGCGATGAATGGGCCAATCTTGGTCGGAGTTCATGAAGTCACCATTGGCCAGTTTCGGCAGTTCGTGGAAGACTCGAAGTACGTCACCGAAAACGAACATGGGGCGATCGAGAGTCCCACACAAGCCGAGGTCTGGCGATCGTGGCGAAACCCGGAGTTCCATCAAGACTCGGATCGGCATCCGGTCGTGAATGTCTCACCCATTGATGCTTGGGCTTTCTGCCATTGGCTCAGCCTCAAGGAACAGCGACCGTATCGGCTGTTGACTCAGCGCGAATGGGAGTTTTGTGTGCGAGCCGGGACTTGGCTGCCGGTCACGCTTGGCCCGGGCAAGCTGGCGCATCGAGCGCAGTTCTTCAGGACCACCGCCCCGGTCGGCTCGTACCCCGCGAATCCGTTCGGCCTGCACGACTTCATTGGCAACGCCGCCGAATGGTGTTTGAACATGGAAGCGCCCAATGTGGATTCCCCACCGAGATTGTCCGACATTCTTTGCGGCAGCGATTTCAGCGAGTCGATTCAACTCCTTCCGCCAAAGGATTGGACAGGTCGGAAGTTTCCGACCTTCGGCTTTCGCATCGCCGTGGACTTGACACCGTCGACAGTGATCACCGATCGCATCAAGAATCATTCGCTCTCGATCCGAGCGATCCCCGTGCGACTTCAACATCCACAGGATGCAACATCAGATGGCAAACGTATCGAACGAACGGACTGCGTCTGGATCGAGATGCCGCTGCCGTTTGACCTGCTGCCGTATGCGGTCGAATGGCTGGACTTTGAACTTGTGCGCGGCGAAAGCGAACTCAATATAAGCCCGACAGGAGGGCATCGCTTCGTCGGCAACAAACCAGTCAAGATCGACGACGCGCTTCAATTGCTTGAACGAACCGATTGGGAAATCGACGACGTTCCACTCGAATTCAAAGACCCGGTCCTGACCATGCCAATTCCCAAAGTGACAGCGGGTGACAAGGCGTGGAAGGCCGCTCGGTTTCGCTCACTCACGCCGGAAGAAAAACCGACTGCCCCGGCGTTCTTATCCCCGCGACTGTTTCGGTTTCTCGACTTCAGTCCGCCTCAAGGAATCCACAGCTACCAAGTGCGATTCAAGTATCGAATCCATGGACTCCAGCCATCGACGGAGTTCATTACACCGTCGATTGTCTCAAGTGCGTTCAAAGGACAAACATCGACCGTGACCATCGACTCTGCAACGAAAGATTTGGAACCAGGCGACGACAGCGTCCCACTGATCGAACTCAAACCGCCAGCCGCTCCGGCCAATCCCAAGCCAGACTCCCCGACACCGACAAAAGGATTCCGATTCAAACGTCAGCCATGAATGTGCAAGGGATTTCAGATTTGAGATCGCTCACGCTTCCTGCCAGTTGTCACCGGACGAGACATCGACAACCAACGGAACTCGCAATGTCATGGCCGATTGCATTTCAGTGCGCACGAGTTCGGTCAACGAAGCGACATCGGCGGCGGGGCATTCCAGGAACAGTTCGTCGTGGATTTGCAGCAGCAGGCGGCCGGGATTTTTTTCGGCTCGCAAGCGGTCGTGGACGCGGAGCATCGCTTGTTTGATGAGGTCAGCGGCGGAACCTTGAATGACCGTGTTGATCGCGGTTCGCTCGGACATGTTGAGCTGTTTCTTGCGTTGCGGGCGGATGCCGCTGATGGCTCTGCGGCGGCCGAGAATTGTCGTCGCAAAACCGGTGCGGGCGACTTCGGCCAACGTTCGCGAAATGTACTCGTCCACGCCGGCGTACTTGACGAAGTATTGGTCGATGAACAGTGCCGCTTCGACTTGGTCGATGTGCAACGCCTCAGAGAGACCGAATGCCGTCTGACCGTAGATCACCCCGAAGTTGACCGCCTTCGCGATGCGGCGTTGTTCGGGTGTGACATTGGAGGGTTCTAGATTGAAAACTTCGCAGGCGACGGCCGTGTGAATGTCGATACCGGTGGCGAAAGCTTTACACATCGCCGCGTCGCCGCTGAAGTGAGCCAGCATCCGCAGTTCGATCTGCGAATAATCGGCGGCGACAAACTGCCAGCCCGGCTCGGAAGGGACGAACGCACGTCGGACTCGCTGACCTTCGGCCGAGCGGATCGGGATGTTCTGCAAATTCGGGTCGGCACTGCCGAGCCGGCCGGTCGCCGCCACCGCTTGATGAAACGTCGTGTGAATCTTCCCGGTTCGCGGATTAACCGACAGCGGCAGCGCGTCGAGATACGTCCCTCGCAACTTCGTGAGCTGTCGATGTTCGGTCAACTTCGCCGGCAGTGGATGGACGAGCGCCAGCTTTTCCAAAACATCTTGATCGGTGCTCGGCCCGGTCTTCAGTTTCTTGAGCACCGGTAGGTTGAGTTCCTCGAACAACACTTTCGCCAGTTGTTTCGGCGAGTCGATGTTGAACTCATGCCCGGCAAGCTGATAAATCTCCGTCATCAACACGCTTAGCCGTGAAGCCAATTCCGCCGACTGCCGTTGGAGTTCATCGACATCAACCCGAATGCCGTTCGCTTCCATTTCCGCCAGCACACCGAGCAACGGCCGCTCCAGAGCCCAGTAAAGCTCCCAAAGGTTATTTGATTTCAGTTCGTCGCTGAGTTTTCGACTGAGCCGGAACGCCGCTTCGCATCGTTCACCGAAGTAGCGGGGAATCGTGCCGTAGCTACGGTCGCCAGACTGTGGGATCGTCGCCCCACCCACGCTCTTGGCGAGCGTGGCGACGTCGTTCGATGACGATGGAAACGGGCTGAGTTTTTGATGTAAGTACCGATCGGCCAAGCCGGGGAGATCGTGGCTTCTTGCACCCGCTTCGAGCAGATAACTGGCGAGCATCGGATCAACGCCGAGTCCGATCACATGAAGTCCCGCTCGCCGCAACACGACCAGATCAAACTTCAGGTCATGATTTGAGATCGCGATGTCAGCCGATTCCAAGATCGGCCGCAGGCGTTCGAGTAATTGTTTTCGACGTTCGCCCGAATTGACGTCTGCGGTTTGGTCCGACGGACCGGAACAAACAAGCCCAGGGCAACGCTCCGGGTTGGCATCTGCCAAAAGATCGAAGCCCCCTAAGGGCGAAACAGATTCGTTGGTTTGTTGATCATCAAATTGTTTCGCACTTTCGGGGCTTGACGGTTCTGAGCGATTCGTCCTCAGGGCGTTGCCCTGGGCTGATTTGTTCTGGCCTTTCAGGCCGGAGGCATCGGCACGATTAGACAATTCGTCGGCACTGCCTAGCACTTGGTCTGCAACAACACTCGGCTCGTCATCTAGTTCATCGAACAACGATCGCTGCTTCGGCTTCTTCGCCGTTTCAACAACCGGCACATCGTCGCTCTCGGTCGGTTCCACTGCCTTGATGCTGTCTTCAACAGCGGCAACCAAGACCGGTGCGACCGCTTCTGCAACTACCAACGCATCCGAAACGGGGACGAACCACGCCTGGCCTGATTCCCAACAAAACGTCAACCCGACGATGTCCGCTTGAGCCGCGTGTCGCGATGACGCGGCGACATCAAGACAATACTCGCGCTGCTGCGACAGCGCGGAAATCAATTCCGTCAGCTTGTCGTCCGAATCGACAATCTCGACATGCAGTGCCGGTAGCGTCAGTTGGGACTCGGCCCCGACTGCACTGATCGCAGTCGTTTCTGACACGGCAATCCGATGTTCCGCCGGCAGCGAGCGGGCTTCGTCGATGAACCGGCGGAACCCGTATTCGTGGAACAGCGCCGCGAGCTGCTCGGCATCAACGTGAGCCGTCCGCATCGCGTCCCAATCGAGGTCCAGCGGCAAGTGCTGATTCAGCGTCACTAGCTCGCGGCTGAGGTGAGCCAAGTGCGCGAACTCCTTGAGGTTCGATTTCAGCTTGTCACCCGCGACATTGTCCGCATTGGCCAGCACATCGTCGAGCGTGCCGAATTGTTCGAGCAGCACGGTCGCCTTCTTCGGCCCGACGAACGGTACGCCCGGTACGTTGTCCACGCTGTCGCCGACCAGCGACTGAAAATCAATCACCTGATCCGGCCGTACGCCCCAATCGATTTTCAGGTCGGACGCTTCATACCAAGTGTTTTTGCGAACGTTGAACAGTTTGACTCGCGGGCCGAGCAGTTGCCGTGCATCTTTGTCGTTGGTGACGATCCGCACTTCCCAGCCCCGCTCGACCGCCAGTCGCGTGAGCGTCGCAATGACGTCATCCGCCTCCCAACCAGGCAGACCGATCGTCGGAATCCCGAAGCCCGCCATAACTCGCTGCACCATTTCGATCTGCGGACGCAAGTCGTCAGGCATCTCAGTGCGGTTGGCTTTGTACTCAGGATAAATCTCGTTGCGGACTCCGTCGCCGGGCGAGTCCATCGCGCACACCCAGTGCGTCGGCTTGTGCTGTTTCAAAAAGTTAAACAAATCGCGTGTGAACCCAAACACCGCATTCGCTGGCAATCCCTTCGGGCTGGTCATCGACGGGATCGCATGAAACACCTGAAACAGCAGCGAAAAGGTGTCGATGAGGAAAAGCGTGGGCATGGCAGAAATCAGAGGTCAGAGATCGAAGACCACCAGACGCCCAGCCAAGGCAAGTTCGGCGGGGTCGCTTGATTGAGGTTTGACAGTTGTAATCATTCCGACCGCCAGCCACACGCACCTGCGGTCTCTGATCACACCCCGGCACAAACCGCATAACCGATCTAATCGCTCGCCACACCGGCCGAATTGACTGCTACGACCCATTTGCAGGTCGCATCTTGACCTAGCCAATTGCCTGGGTAGAGTTCCACTGTCACGTCGCTTTCAGCCAAGTCCGATATTTCTGAGACCACACTTTTTCCCTTGAGGTCGATCATGGCCGCTCCCGTCGCAAAACCAACTGGCTACATCGTCGCCGTCGTTTGCTTATTCATTGTCGTCGTCATACTGGGAACGATGTATTACCTCGCCGTGAAGGATTTCCGCGAACTGTCAACGAAGGCCGAGGGCGAAACCAAGAAATTACAAGCACTTCAGACCGACCTGAAACAGCGTGACGATGAATTTGCCGATCTCAAGAGGCTGACCGGCAACGCCCCCGAGACTCCGTATGGCCTCGGCGAAGACAATGCGTTGGGAAAAGTTCGCGGCAACGTGAAGGCGACTCTAAACGATGCGGTCAAAAAGGTCGGCGCATTAAGTGACGAATCGACCCGTGCCGCGATTCAATCACTCATCCAAAAAACGACCGACCTCACCGGCGAACGAGACAAACTTCGCACGGACTTGGATGCGCGGCAGCGGGATATCCTGGCGCTGCAGGGTCAGTATCAGGTCAAAGTCGATGCCTCCGACAAAGGCCGCGGCGACGCCGAAAAAGACTTGCAGGACTTGATCAAGGTCAAAGACGAAGAGGTTCGGCGGAGAGAGACCCAGCTCAAGGAACTGCGCGCGGTGCGCCTGGACTTGGAAAAGCAACTGGGGGACGAAAAAGCTGCGCACGAGCTCAAGGTCAAGAAGTTGGATGACGACATCGTGCGACTGACGAACATCAACGACAAGCTGGCCGCGCAAATTGACACGATTACCAAGACCAGCTTTGAAGTCCCCAAAGGGGAGATTCGCTGGGTCGATAACCAAAACAAGTTGGTCTGGATCAACCTCGGCGAAGTGGACATCCTGCCCAAGAAAATGACGTTTAGTGTTTACACCAAGGCTCACAACGGCGTGGCACGCGGCAAAGATGACATCAAGGGAACGATCGAAGTCACGCGGATCGTTGGTCCGCATACCGCCGAGGCGCGAATTACTTACGACGAACTGTTTGACCCGATCGCCATTGGCGATCCGATCTTCACGCCGGTTTGGAGCCCAGGCCAGAAGCAAAACTTTTCGTTCGTCGGTCTCATCGACCTCGACGGCGATGGCAAAAGTGATCGGCAGCAATTGTATGAATCGATTGCGTCCGCAGGCGGAGCGGTGGACAACGAAATCAACGACAAGGGCGTCCGGATTCGCTATACGAAGTTTCCATCGGAATTCGTCGAGCACGATGAAAACACGCCGGGTATCGACGTGAACACCAAGTTCTTGATTGTGTGCAAGATTCCCGATGCCACCACAGCCGCGACGGACGCGGATCGCGAAATCATTTTTAAGATCGTCGCCAAACAAAAAGAATTGAAAGCTGAAGCTGCAAAACAAGGCGTGCGAGTTGTCACGTTGAACGACTTCCTGTCCTGGAGCGGTCACAGGCCACAACGCCGCTTGTTTGAGCCGGGCAACGAACGCGGCTTCCAGATTAAAGCCGGCCAGCGCGAGCCGCCGTTCTCCAAATTTGGACAGGTCTCCGATTCCATTAGTGGTAACAAGCGACTCAAGCCGCAATCCTCAAGCGGACAAACGAGCGGCGCCTACGGTTCCAAGAAGCCATAGCGCGGCGACTGACTGACACCGTGGCACAACCAAAACCGGTCGATGGCCAAAGTGCGTTGGCATCGGCCCGGTAATCTGTCCATATTCAACTAACGGGCGGAGTGATGTTTTTGACTGGCGAGTTTTCAAAAACCGCCGAGCTTTCAAAAAGAGCGGAACGCCACAGTTTCAACCGGTGCAGCCAAAACTGGGCCAACACACCGAGCGTGCGACAGCCATAAGTCACGCTGCGACGAAAATTGATGCTCGACGCTTCGTCGAAATACCGCACCGGCACTGGGATGTCGCCCAGCTTAAACCCGAAATGCACCGCCTGAGCCAGAAACTGACTGTCAAACACGAAGTCGTTGGAGTTCTTGGTGAAGGGAATCGCCTCCAGCACCGCGCGACGATAAGCCCTAAATCCGCTGTGAAAATCACCCAGGTTTTGCCCGAGCGCGATGTTTTCACAAATGGTCAACCCGCGATTGGCGATGTATTTCCACTTGGGCATCCCGCCGTCAATCGCCTCACGCCGCGTCCGAATCCGCGAACCGAGCACCACGTCGCAAATCCCCAGCTTCAGAATCTCGATCGCGATTGGAATCACGCGGCTATCGTACTGATAGTCGGGGTGAATCATCACGATGAACTCGGCTCCGGTATCCAGCGCGTGCTGATAACACGTCTTCTGATTGCCGCCGTAGCCCAAGTTTTGCTCGTGGGAGATCACGGTCAGGCCCAGCCGCCGAGCCACCTCGACCGTGTTATCGCGACTGCAATCATCGACCAGCAGGATTTCGTCGACCGAGCCGGGCGGGATATCGGACACGGTCCGTTCGAGCGTTGCCGCCGCGTTGTAAGCCGGCATCACCGCAATCGCGCGGCCATTACCAGTAGTCCCAGTAACCTGATTTGCCTGACCGACTTGCCCTTCAATCCCCGACATGCTCACCTTTCGATTTCCGTTTCTTGCGACCTGTTCCGACAGACATTACAACGCCGCCTCGTGATCGGCCAGTTGACGCCGGACGGTCACACCGGGCGATTAACTCAGCGGCTAGAGTGCCATCCTCACACGGTGGAAGTCACTGGTTCGAATCCAGTATCGCCCACTGCACAGAAGAAACCCCGCGGAGCTGCGGGGTTTCTTCATTTCCGGGGACGGTGTGCGTCGCAGAATCTCTTGGATCGATGCGTGACAAACGCCACCCAGCCGACGAGGCCGAAAAGATACACGAGCGGGGGCCATGAAAGTCGATCAAGCCACGAGCCGTTTTTCCGCAGTCGCCAACAACAGGCGATGGCGAACGGCAGGCCGCTGGCCAAGCAGGGCCAGACGATCCACGGATAGCGGCCGACGTAAATCCGCAGGCCACGCTGCAACACGGCGAGGCTCGGCGGTTCTCCCGGTTGACGAGTCGACCCGTCCTGAAACCTCCAGAAGTGGCCGTACCATTCCCTCAGGACAATGCGGCTCAACGAAACCGGCATGAACGACAGCAACTGATGAAAATCCGTTTCGTCCCAAAAGTTGTAATCAAAGGGGAGCGTCAAGTGTTCGCGGCGAGTCACTTCGCCAGCCGTCGTGAACCACAACAGTTCGTATTTCCGCGATATCATGCCACGACGATATGGCTCTTCCGCAGCCGCGACCCATTGGCTTCCGTCTTGCTCGGCCATAGTCAACGGTCGATTTCGCAACTCATCCGGCAGCCGGATGGTTTGCAGACTTTCCAACGCGGTCGTCGTGAACTCCAGCCGATCCGGCCAGATGAGAACCAGTTGCCGTTCCGATCGCGGCGGCCATTCGTCCCGAATGACCGTCCGAGTCGTGAAACCCGATAGCCGATCCGGCAAATCAGTGCGACCTGAGACTGCTCCGCGAGTCAGGTTGACCAAGTGAATCGCATCGCGCCGTGGCGAAAGCAACAGCGTTCCCGTTTCCTGCGGCACGTCGTTGATTTGCAATTCCGATCCGTACCAGGATTGACTGCTAAACGGCATTCCGTAACCGCTGCCGTTGAGCAACGCCACCCCTCGCGGGTCCGCATCCCACGCTGGAAACTGATCCGACTCTGCTGGTCGTGTCTCGGACTTTCCGGACAACCCCAGATATCCAATGCGGCCTTTCGTGAAGTCGTTGTAACCAACAAAGAATCCCGAACCACCGGGCCGGTCGGGCCAAACGAAATACCACGATTCACCGAATCGGCCGATTTGTTGAGGCACGCGAAATATTGAGTGGCGGTATGTCCACGGCATCGGCACCGGAGCGTCTTCGACTCGCCATGAGCGAAGCTCTCCATGATGGTAATAGTCGGGCTGACCGCTCTGACTGACATAAAACGGGCCGCTATTAAGCCGCGTCTTCTCACGCACGTTCAGCGAAACGGGCTGACCCGCGAGCGTGGTGTATTGATCGACTCGCGGGTATCCCGGATTCTCGATGTGAATTAGCGGCTCGGCGTGATGCCGCAGTTGAATCCTGTGAACCAAACTGGCCGCTATCTTCGGTGAGTTCAATGAGTTCGCCAACAACATGCTCGCCGTCTTGACGACCGCCATCCAAACCAGCGACCCACCCACACACAACACGCAACCAAGCAACAGCCGCGCAATCGCGGTTCGAGTGACAAATCGATTCGATGATTCATTGGCCAAGTTCATGTTGATGCCCCAAATGTCGCCAACCCAATAACCCGAAGCGTGAGCGAGGGCGAGCGGTCCACACGATTATGAATTCAACGTCTTTTGGAGCGTTCGCCCTCGCTCACTCTTCGGGTTACTTCACATCACGGATACTCCCGTTCGCGAATCACCAGCAGCAGGCAGATCACAAAAACCGCGTCAATTGCCAACAGGACGCTGAACTCCCAACCAATCGGCCACAGCGATAAACCCCAGGCTTCACGACGGAGGAACCACCACAGTCCCGCCGCGCAGGGAAGCACGCGTGTCCCCAGCCAGCGAGCTGGTCGCAGCATCATCAGCAGCGTGCCGAGATACACCGGCGGCACGCACCACCAGTGTCGCCAAGCCGCTTCCGTCATGCCCCATTCAAACGGCGACGGATGAGTTCCCGGCCGCGCGGCCCACAGCGAGTACATCACGATCGGAACCGCTGTCGTCACCAGCAACAGCACGAGGCCGACCGCCAACTTGATGATCACGATCGCCCGCCGGCTGATTGGCCGATGCAGCGAGAACAGCCACGCTTCGTGTCGCGATTCGCTCATCACCTGCATCACCGCCAGCGAGACGGCGAACAACAACGACAGATTCCCGAACGGCGGCATTTGGAAGAACGGCATCGTGCTTTCAAAGATACCGAAGAATTGCGACATGAATCCGAACCCCGACGATACCGTCAACTTGCCGACCACGAAAACGAAGCCGATGCTTGCCGCAACCACCAATCCAAGCGAGACTCGCACTTCTTTCATGACGAGCGCCGCATGTCCCGGCGTCAGCCCAATCCGCAACATCACACCGTACACGAACACCGCGCTGGCATCCGCCACGAGAACGGCCGTCTCGCTACACCGCACGAGCAGCCGCTTCACACCGTCCCTACTCGATTCGCGCGCCGCCGCCGCCGCCGCCGCCGCCGCCGCCGCCGTAGGATGGGCACTCTTGCCCGTCTGTTCCGTAACGACGGGCAAGAGTGCCCGTCCTACATGCCAGTCGCGATGCACGCGAAACGCCAGATATCCCGGAAAGCCTCCGATCAATATCCATCCACCCCAAAAGACTTGCTCACCCGTTGACGCTCCGAATCGTCGTAATCGACGCACGGCCAAGGCCGACCACAACAGAGTGCTCAGGTGCAGCAACGCCAGCGGCATCACGGCATCACGGATCGGCAGTCGCTTCCCTCGAGCGAATATCAGGCCGAGTGCTTGGGCTTTGGCGCGATCAATTCCATCACTGTTCAATTCGTCTTCGTTCACCATCACCCGTGCGAGCACATCTGCCACCAGTGGCGATTGCAACAGCGGCAGCATCCAGAAGGCTCTGCCGTCTAGATTCGGCGACCGCGACTCAATCGTCCGCTCGCGAATAACCTCACCCGCCGCGTTGGCCCAAATCAGTTGATGCCGGTCATCGTCCAGCAACAGATCGAACAGCGGCCCGTCCGGTGTCCGAATCCAATTCAATTGAGCCGCATGATGCAATCGCGACGGAAACCGAATTTCTTCCACCAGCCGAACGGCCCCCGCCTCGGCCGGCTCCACAACCTTCAACGCCGTCTCCGTGCGCAACACGATTCGCGGCGATTCCAACGGCAGCGACTTTTGGCCGATGTCACGTTGCCAATCAAAACACATGGCCAAGACCGGCTCGCCGTCATGCGCCACGCGACTCGTTCGCTGTTCCAAATCGACCAAATGAACACGCCGCCCCCCCGGTTCACGCACGAACCACAGGTTTTGTGATCCCGTTGGAAAATCGGTGAGCCGCGCCCCGTAGAAAATCGCGGTCGCGAAGCCAGGCATCACCGCTGCTTGATCACCCCTCTCTCGGACCAGGTATTGCTTTTCGGCCGGCAACGGATGTTCGGAAAATCCTTCCGGCCCGATGAACCCGATCCGCCGCCGTGTGGTGGCATGAAAAATCACAAAGTGTCCGCGATCCCCGGTTCGCTCGAAGAACGAAACTTGGCGATTCTCGAAATTGAGGTGGCGAGAATCCTCCATCCAATGATGCCGTTTCGGCTGCCGAAAGATTCGCGCATCAATGAGGGCATGTTGGTGAGCGTTCGCTTCTTCCGGTTTCATTCCGACCGGTTTCCCATCCAAATCGCGACACTCCGTCAGTTCGATGATCCCGTGCCGATAC
Organism: Planctomyces sp.; assembly: GCA_031375695.1. Lineage (GTDB taxonomy): Bacteria > Planctomycetota > Planctomycetia > Planctomycetales > Planctomycetaceae > SXKJ01. Next base: position 26,722 of record JANMIF010000561.1, on the reverse strand, counting down.
CGCGTCGTAATCCAGATCGGAAACCCGTCATGCTGATACGTCAACGAATGGTTCTCCGAAACCGCGTCATCCGTCTTACGCAACACCTCCTCGACAATACCGCCGAAAAACAGGATCGCAAAAAACCACACGACCGTTGCAGCCACCGTCAGCAGCAACGCCTGACAAGCGTCCGACAAACGCAACCGAGTTGTCCGACGAGAGCCACTCATGCGAAGTCCCGCTCCTCAACCACGGACAGAATCGACACGACATACATCGCCGCCAACGCGACGCCGATCAACGCGAACTGCCCAACCGTCGGCACCACGAAGTCCGGCATCGACGGCTCCAATGCCCCTAGCCACAACCACGCTCCCAAAACGATCGGCGTGACTCCCGGCCAGACGCGCGACCACATCCACCGAGCCGGTCGCACACCCGACAGAAACGCTCCCAAAAACACCAACACGCTCCAGCCGGAAATCTCCAAACCCGGCTGCAAGAACGCCCAGAAAAACGGAGCCGCCAAGTTCTCCGGTTGACTCGCCCAAACCGCATAACTCACGACCGGAAATAGCGACAACAACAGCGTCAGCACCGACCCAACCAGCAACTTCACACCAACGTAAACACGTCTCGACACTGGCCGATACAACGCAAATCCCCACGTCCCGCGCAACCCGTCATCCAACGACATCACCAACCCAAACGCAATCGCCACACACGACAACTGAAACCCCAGCCACGTCAACCAAGTCATCTGAGTCAGTGCATACGCCTCGCGCGAGATGCCCTCCCCCGGATTCGTCGCATCCTGAGTTTGCCCCGTCAACACGACCAGCAACCATACGTCCCCGATCGCCGCCAACGCGACCACCCACCAAACCGCCCGCAGTTCTTTTTGAATCAATGCCCACATGACCAAATCTCAAATCTCAAATCTCAAATCTCGTTTTGAATGACGAATGACGAATGACGAATGACGAATGACGAATGACGAATGACGAATGACGAAACCAGTCACCTGTCGTTGCAATCACGACGATTTGCCATTCGAACGTCGGCATTCGTCGTTCTTTCGTCTTTGCCATCATTCACTCGCGAACACCGGCATCGCGCGGCGCGAGCCGCGTGTGTATTCGATGAAAGCGTCTTCCAAGTTCAATTCCACCACTTCAATGCTCTTCGGCTGAGGCGTCAGCGCCGCGAACTGCTCGCGGTGCGAATCGCCAAAACCGACAATCACCAAGTCCAGCTTCCGGTCTTCCGAGTGAGTCGCCACTAGCCCATCACAGCCGGAAAATGCTGGCGGCGGGCCGTCGAAGGTCAACACCACGCGGCGGATCGACTGCTTGAATTCGTCGGTCGGGCAATCGACTCGCAGGACGCCATCGACCATCACGCCGATCCGATCGGCGACTCGTTCGACATCGCCGAGCACATGCGACGACAGAAAGATCGTCCGCCCTTTTTTCTGAATGATCTGAATCAGCGACTCCAGAAAATCCCGCCGAACGACCGTGTCCAGGCCGAGCGTTGGATCATCGAGAATCAGCAGTTCCGGATCGGGCGCGATTCCCAAAGCCAGCGACACTTGGGCCACCTGCCCCTTCGACAAGTGCCGAATCTTCTTCTTCCGATCGAGCTGAAAGTGTTCGACGATCTGATCGAACAACCGCTGATCCCACGCCGGATAAAACGGCCGAGTGAATCGCATCAGTCCGTCGATCGTCATCCACAAATAAAGTGGATGCCCCTCGGCCAAATACGCAATCCGCTCTCGCATCTTCAGCGGCATCGTCGTGACGTCCTGCCCCAACAACGTCGCCGACCCATCATCCGGATGCACCATGCCGGTCAGCATCTTGATCGTCGTGGACTTCCCGGCCCCGTTGCGGCCGAGAAATCCGTAAACGCATCCCTCCGGCACGCGGAGCGACAGCGAATTCACGACGCACTTCGAGCCATACCACTTGGTCAACCCGTCTGTCACGATGGCATCTGGCATGTTGATCTCACATCTCAAATTCAAATCTCAAATTCAACTCTCACTCCGGCCACTGAAATTCCTTGACTCGTTTCGCCAACATCTCTTTTACGTCCGCCGCCGAATAACCCAGATGCACTGCCTCGGTCAGGAGCTTGTCGAGCAGTTCGTGCAGCCGTTCGTCACGAGCACGTTTCATCAGTTCACGTCGCGGAGCTCCGACGAACACTCCCAGCCCTTGCCGCGTTACGAGCACTCCTTCACGCTCCAGCTCCTGGTAGACCCGCGCGATCGTGTTCGGGTTGACCACCAACTCTTTCGACAACTGCCGCACCGAAGGTAATTGCTCTTCCGGCTGCAAGTCGCCGCGTGCCACGGCCGACCGGATTTGCTCGGCCAATTGTCGGTAAATCGGGATCTTGCTGGCGGTGTTGATCTGCAACTGCATGACGGGCCTCGCGAACTGTACTAGTTAAATTAGTACAGTTGACGTGAGCTGTCAAGTCCGCAGATCAACGGCCAGCGCTAAGCTGGATGTTGATGAACACTTCGACCGGCAAGCCAATCAGCAGGTCGGAGCCATCCGCCAGGTCGATGACGACTTCGCGAACGCGGACGTCGAGCCGTTCGCCTGGCTTGAGGTGTCGATGGAATTTCGGCCGAACATGCGGTGAGCAACTGGCGACTTGCCCGAGATACTGCCGATCCGTGCGGCCGACGACCGCAATCGTGGCTCGCTGGCCGACGGTGACGTTTAGAGCGTCCAACTCTTCGACAAACGCGCGGACTCGGATTTGATCCCGATTGACCACCGTGAACAGGTCTCGCTCATCTGTCGGGCCGACCAACTCGCCCGGTTCGGCGGAAGCCTGCAGGATCACGCCATCGATTGGCGAACGAAGTTGAACCTTGCCGAACATCAGCCGTTCGTGTTTCACCGCCGCTTCCGCCAAAGTGACTTTGAATTCGGCAATCGCCAAATTGTCATTGGAATTGACGGCGCGATCCGCCCTTGTTTCGGTTCGTTGGCCGAGGCGTTCCACGTCTGATGCGGCGCTGACTTCTTGACCGGGTAATCGATTTCGGGAAGTCGGATTGCCGCTGGCATCGCGAGTTGAGTTTTCTTTGAACAGCGGGCGAATGCCGATGTTGCTCCGAACCGACTGGCTGCCGGTGTTGGTCAGGCGATCTCGCTCCAATTGAGCGATCTTCAATTGCGTTCGAGCTTCGGTCAGCCGGACTTCGAGTAGTTCGGAATCCAATTCCGCCAGGACTTGTCCCGCTTTGACGAGATCCCCCTCATCAACGTTGACTGCGGAAATTCGCCCGGCGATCTCGAACCGCAATGACAGGTCGCGTTGCGAGCCTTCGACGATCCCGCCGGCAAAAAGGCGTGAAGAGTCCGCCGGCCTCGCGGTGGCATTCATGGGAACACTTTCTGTTGACGTCGCGGTCAACGACGAAAACCATTGGGGCCGTACGATCGACACGAACAGCGTGGACGCCGTAACGAAGACCATCAACCAAAACATCCAGCGCATCCGGCGTTACTCCTCGCTCACGATTTGGCCGTCCACAAGTTTCAGCATCCGATCGGCCAGCGGAAAGATTCGGGAATCGTGAGTCACTACAATGACCGTTTTCCCTAATGAGCGGCACAGATCGCGTAACAACTGCATGGCGTTGAAACCATTCTCGGCGTCCAACGAAGCAGTCGGCTCGTCGGCCAGGATCAATGGCGGATCGCCTGCCAGCGCCCGAGCCAAGGCGACTCGTTGACGCTGCCCCATGCTGAGCTGTGTCACGCGGCTGTGAGCCTTCTCGGCCAAGCCGACTCGCGTGAGCAGTTCGAGCGACCGCGTTTGAGAAACATCCTTCGGACAATCAACCAAATCCAGCGGCACGCGAACATTTTCAAGTGCTGTCAGCGCGTTGAATAAATGGAACCGCTGAAACACAAATCCAACTTGCTCGCGGCGAAAGCGCGCTTGTTCGGGCAACCGAAACCGCGTGACGTCCTGTCCGAGGATTTCGACGTTTCCCGTATCAGACGACAGCACGCATCCTAGGATCGAAAGCAACGTTGTCTTCCCACTGCCGGAAGGTCCAACCAAAAACAGACACTCGCCCCGACGCACAGCCAAGCTGACACCGTGCAGCACCGGCGTCGATTCGCCTCCGGTGCGATACGACTTGTGAATGTTCGTGGCTCGAATGACCGCGTCGTCCATGACGTTTAGCCCATCAACACGATCGCCGGGTCCACTCGCCGAATCCGAAAATACGGCAAGAGCGACGCGGCCAAGCAGATTCCAAAAACCAACACCACCGCGCCGCTCAACAAGCTCGTCGGGATCAAGACCGGGGCCATCGGCGAATGCCACAGCTCGCGGATCGCGATTACGATGCCCACGCCAATCGTTGTTCCGACCGTCGCCATCAGCAGCGATTGCGAGATGATCACGCTGCACAGTTTGCTCTCGGCGGCACCCAACGCTTTCAAGGTGGCGTAATCTTCGATGTGGTCGAGCGCCAGCGCGTACAAACTTTGTCCGACCATCATCAGCCCCACGAACAAACCCAATAGCGTCGAGGCTCCGAAGCTGATGCCGATCCCAGTCCGCTTCATCCAATAGTCTTGTGAGATCTTCGCAAACTCATCCGGCGTAAAGACCGAAGCGTCGGGGACTCGCTGCCGAATCGCCGCTTGCACTTGGTCGCGATTCGCACCCGGCAGTAGTTTGATCAACAAGAACGAACATGTTCCCGGCGTGATGTGCGACATCCGCCGAGCCGTCTCGAAACTTGTAAACAAATACGGCATCGTGATGAAGCCGGTCACTCCATTAGTCCGGGCAACGATCTGAGCACGTTCGCCGTTGACCTCCATCCAGTCGCCGACGTGCGGATGCCCCAGCTTGGGTGCATCCACGTCATCGAAGCTGACTCCATTAGGCCGCTTCAATTCGTCAACCGAACCTTCAGCGAAATCCCACGCGGTGCCGAGCATCGTTTCTGGATCGGAGCCGATGATCCAAACATCCTCCATCAACCCGCTGGACAAAGCCGCCGTTCCCTTGCCGACGATGTATGGCTTCACGGCATCGCAGCCGGTGATGCTGCGAATGCGATTCCCCCAGATTTCGGGAATCTCACGAGCAATGTCGACGTTCTCGACGTGCTTGTGACCGACCCACAGATCGGCATCACAGTGATCGACCAACAAGCTGGCCTTCTTCATCAGCCCGAAATACAGACCTCCCTGAACATTGACGAGCACAACCGAAAAGATCACTCCCGCCAAGCCGGTCAGCAGCTTGCCACGATCAGACACCAAAGTTTTGAATGCGAACGAAAACACAATGATCCCTCGCCAAAAACATTTTCAACCGGTTGGAACTTACGCCAAATCAGCGAATTCACAGTAGCCGAGTTTTTCGATCCCCATGATTCCCATTCGTGGCCTTCCTAGTTTCGTAGGGCCTTTTCTTCGGCCGGGGATGAGTTAGTCCCACGAATTCAGGAAGACCACGAAAGGGAAACCCTGATGTCCGAAGTCGAAATGGACCGGCAGTTTTCCTGTCAGGTTTTTCCCGTACATCGGGACTCATGCAGCAAACGTGGTTGGCTTTCATTCCCGATGTCGTCACGATTCGTCGGGGAGTCACGGATGAGTCATGTTCTCGCGGTTTTGAATCTCGGTCAGCGGCATCGGCGGTCGGAGTTGATGGATCAACCTGGGCTTGAAGAACGTGAACATGCTCGTGCTCTAAGTGGGCTGGCTCGGATCAATCGCTTGAGCCGCAGCGCCTCAATCTTTTGGCCTTCTCTGGAACGGCTGGCCGAACGGCAACATCCGCATCCGTTGCGAGTGCTAGATGTGGCATGCGGCGGCGGAGATGTTCTCGTCACGTTGGCGAAACGCGCTCAGCGGAATCGCCTCACGCTGCAATTGTCCGGTTGCGACATGAGCGTCACGGCGCTCGAAATGGCTCGGCGACAAGCGGCGGAATCCGGGTTGACGCTGGAATTCTTCGAGCACGATGTGCTCAAGACTGCGCTGTCGGCGAGATTCGATGTCGTGATGTGTTCGTTGTTTTTGCATCATCTCGACGAACCGGAGGCGATTGCAGTCTTGCGATCGATGTCGCAAGCGGCCGCGCGGGCCGTGTTAATCAACGACTTGATCCGCAGTCGGCGCGGTTATGCGCTGGCTGTGATCGGGACTCAAATGTTTTCACGATCGCATATCGTGCATGTGGACGGGCCGCTATCAGTCGCCGGAGCGTTCACGCCGAGCGAAGCGTTTCGACTTTGCGAACAAGCGGGCTTGAGCGGCGCAACAATGACAAGACACTGGCCGCAACGTTTTTTGATCGAATGGAGGCGACCGTGACAACCGCTTGGGATGTCATTGTTGTCGGAGCCGGTCCGGCCGGGTCAGTCGCTGCGCGGCAGATCGCGCTGACTGGGCGACGTGTGTTGCTCCTCGACAAAAAACGATTCCCGCGCCGCAAAGTCTGCGGCGCCTGTTTGAATGCGGCGGCCGTGTCACAGTTGAGCGAACTTGGCTTGGGTCACGTCCTGCGAGATGCTCAGGCGATCGAACTCACTCGTTTCGATTTACGATTTGGTTCGCGACGTTTGAGTCTTTCGCTGCCGAATAGTCGAGTGATCTCGCGGGCACATCTCGATCAGCGATTGGTTGATGAAGCAGTTCGCGTCGGAGTCGAATTTCAGGATGAGGTGTCGGCGTCGGTTGGTCCGATCGAAAATGAGTCGCGAATCGTATTTTGTCGCCGTGCGAACGAAGCCAGCAGCAGCACCCATCGGGCCAAACTGGTGCTGGCTGCCGACGGCTTGGGGCACCCCAGTTTGAACGGAATGAGCGAGATCAACGACGTTGTCGCGAACAGTGTCCGGGTCGGTGCAGGCTGCGAAGTGACGCGGTTTCCTGCGGAGTTCGAGGCCGGCGTTATTCACATGGCGGTCGGACGCGACGGATACGTTGGATCGGTGCAAATCGAAAGCGGATTGTTGAACGTCGCGGCATCGTTCGATCCGAATTTTCTGCGCGAAGCCGGCTCACCGGCGAATGCGGCTCAGCGCGTTTTGGCCGAGGCAGGATTCGCCGCGATTCCCGCGTTGGCTGAAGCAGAGTGGCTTGGCACGCCGCCGCTAACGCGAAGGCCATCGTCCGTTGCGGCCGAACGATTGTTCTTGCTTGGCGATGCGGCAGGTTACATCGAACCGTTTACGGGCGAAGGAATCGGCTGGGCGTTGTCGTCCGCAGTGGCGATTGCGCCGCTGGCGTCTGAGGCGACGAACGGCTGGCGGCCGGAACTTGAAGCTGTTTGGGTTCGCGAGCATCGTCGACTGATTTACGGGCGACAGCGAACCTGCCGATTGCTCGCCTCGTTGCTGAAACATCCGTCGTGCGTTCGCGCGGCGATGAGCTTGCTCACTTTGATGCCGTGGCTGTCGCAGCGGATCGTCAACGGAATCAGTACGCCGTTGTCCGGGCAATTCAATCTCAACCGATCTCCCGGAAGGGTTCTGACATGACGACTGTGTTGCGTGGATTTGGATTGGCCTTGCCGGAGCATTCCGTGTCTCAGGCGGAAGCGGCGGAGTTGGTCGTGTCGTTCAATGCCGACTCGGAAGAGCAGGCTCGCGTGCTGCGCGGCCTGTATCGCCGCGCGGGAGTTCAACGTCGGCACAGCGTCGTGTTGGAGTCGTTGGAATCAGTTGACGGAATTCGCCAATCGACGTATCCGCCGCGCAGCGAGATTCAGCCGCTCGGCCCGACGACGTCCGAGCGAATGCGGGCATATGAGCAACACGCTGGGACGTTAGCTGGCCTGGCCACGACACGCGCTTTGCAAGCGTCTTCGTTTGGGGCGACCGATGTCACGCATCTGATCACAGTGTCGTGCAGCGGGTTTCATGCGCCGGGCTTCGATATCGAACTGCTGCAATCGCTCGGCTTCTCCCCCGCGACATCTCGAACGCATCTCGGTTTCATGGGCTGCCACGGAGCTTTGAACGGTTTGCGCGTGGCCGATGCTTTTTTGAAGGCCGATCCCGCCGCTTGTGTGTTGCTGTGCTGTGTCGAACTGTGCAGCCTGCATCATCAATACGGCTGGTCGCCCGATCGCATCGTGTCGAACGCGCTGTTCGCCGACGGTGCGGCCGCAGTCGTGTTGACAAACGGAAGTCAGCCGGAGGTGAATCAACCGACATGGCGACTGCTCGCATCCGGCTCGGTCGTACTGCCGGACACTCAAGCTGATATGGGCTGGCGAATTGGGGACAACGGCTTCGAGATGACTTTGTCGCCGCGCGTGCCCGATCTCATCAAACAGCACCTGCGACCGTGGCTGGGTGATTGGCTCGGCTCGCGCGGCCTGAGCATCGACGCCATCAAGTCCTGGGCATTTCATCCGGGCGGCCCGCGCATTCTGTCGGCCGCTGGTCAAGCCTTGGACCTGCTGCGCGAACAATGGTCGGCGAGCGAATCGATCTTGGCAGAATTCGGCAACATGTCATCGCCCACAATTCTGTTCATCCTCGACCGGCTGTCGAGTACCGCCCCGTCTGGCCCGTGCGTCGCGCTGGCCTTCGGACCTGGACTGACCATCGAAGCGGCGTTGCTGGAATTGCAACCATAGGTTCTGGACGACTGAAGGATTTTGAACAGGAGAAAACAGAGGATGTATTCTCCGTTTCATGTCTTCCCTACTGTTCAATTCTTTTCGCTGTTCAATCACGCGGCGATTCGCTTCGGCCGTTTCGCGAGCGGGCCGGCGAACATGCCAGGGTAGCCGACGACCTTCGTTTCGTACGCGAGATACCGGTCACCGATGAAATGTTCCAGACGGCGATCTTTCAACGTGCTGCCGACGAAAATGTATCCCGTCCAAACGATGTTCAGCAGCAGGCGGTCGAGCGTGATTGTCGGCGTGATCCACAACAGGCCGAGAAACGATGCGTAAATCGGATGCCGAAAGAATTGATATAGGCCGCGCGGGTTGAAGTCTCGTTTCGGCAATGGCTGTTGTCGGACCCATGCCCACCACGTTGTCAGCCCGGTTTGAGAACCGAGTCCCGAGAGGCTCAAGCTGTAAAGCAGCACGCCCCACGTCGCGATGAATGCCCATTCGACGATGGCTCGGCTGGTGCCGGCCAGGTCCAGCAACACGATGGAACTCGTTTGCCAATGTCCGATCGTCAACAGCAGTGACGCACAGGTTGCCGAACAAAACAACGTGCCGAAGAACGCTGACGGAATTCTTTCGGCAATCCGTTTACGGACACTCGGCAACAGCAGCCAACTGTGGCTGACTGCGAACTGCAATGTCAGGCCGAGATCGACAAGCAACGCCTGATGGCCGGGACGTTCCGTGTTGCCGTGCAGAAAGCCGTACAGAAAATAAACGGTCATCAAAAAGAAGACGTGATTCAGCACGCCAGCGGTGACGCCGAAAATGTGGATGCGCAGGGCGCGGGTTGAAATCATGGGACACCGAGATGAGTTTTAGGTAGTGGCCACGAAGCAGCCGTAGGACATGGCTCGTGAACGGTAGGCATTGAGGATCGTTTCGAAGTGATCGAGAAATTCACGGGTGTTGCGGTCCAAGAGCTTTGCCAGCCAGCGCATGCCGGATCGACGAACGCGACGTTCGCAGATTTCCCAAGTGGCAAGCACTTCGTCCGTCCAATCTTCGACCGCGACCATTTTCAGGCCGGCGGCGGTCATCCAGGTTTGATAGTCGTCAGCACTTCCCAGCGAAGGACACAAGAACGCTTCGCAGACTTTGCGAACCTGAGCTGCGCCTTCTGGAGTGCCAGCCTGATTGCCAGCCAGCCACGCACAGATCGCCATTCGCCCGCCGGGACGCAGCCAGCTTGCGGCCTTACGGAAAAAGGCGGGCTTGTCGAAGAGATGCTCGGTGCATTCAACGCTCCAGACGACATCAAACTCGCCGGAGTTGAACTGAATCGCTTCCGCATCCGCACGACAGAAACGGGTTCGCGAACCGACGCCACTCAGCTTCGATGATGTCGCCGCCCACAGTCGCTGAACCGGGCTGAGCGTAATCCCAGTCACATCGCAGTTGCGTTCGCGAGCCAAATGGATCGACGACCCACCCATGCCGCAGCCGACATCGAGAATTTTTTGCCCCGCGCCAATCGCGGCTTTCGTCGCCAGCGTGTTGATCAAATGAATCTGAGCGGCTCGCGGCGATTCGCCCATCGCGAGTCCACTCTCCGGCTGCCACAGGCCATGATGAATGTGCTGTCCCCAGAGCAACCGATAGAACGCAGTCGTCAGGTCGTAATGAAAGCGAATGTCGCTCGAACGAACGTCCGTGATTGAAATCATCGAGTCGCCCCTTCCTACTTGTCAGCCAAGGGCTGTTTCGGCCGAACCCACAAATCGCCATAGATCGTCAATTCGTCCGCGACGCCGATCGCACCGAGAGCGGTCGTGAACGGCGTGATCCCAAAATCCGTCTGCCGAATCGTGAAGCGACCTCGGACGCGATGCCAACCTTTCACCGGTTCCGCTACCGCCGAGAATCGGATTCGCCGCGCGATACCGTGCAGCGTGAAATCGCCATCGAACAGGTATTCGACCGCGCCGTCCTTGAGGTCTCGTTGTTTCTTGATCGACGCGATCTCAAACGTAGCGATCGGAAACTGCCCGGCGTTGAGCACATCGGGACCGAGCATGTTCGTGGTCACCTTTTGAGCCGTCGCGCGGTCCGTTTCCCCTTTCAACCCGATGTACCGCCGAGCGTCGGCCGTATCGGCGATGAACGATCGCAGATCAAACTCCAACTTCCCGGCACTTTGATCGGTTCCCAAGTGGACTTCGCCCGACTTCAGATTGCCGGCGATCGCGTGTTCGTGCCCCAAGCCGGTCTTCCCGACAAACGCATAAACATGGCTGGCCTTCAATTCGACATCACCCGGCCGCGGCTGATTCGCGTCTGGCGGTGTTGATTGAGATTGCGTTGCCGAGCCATCGTTCCGATTGGTCGCTGGCTTCCGAACGGCATCGCTGACGCGAGGCCCCTGAGCCGCAAGCGGCCCGCTCACGGACAGCCACACGACCGACGAGATGCCCAGCAAATACAGGCCGACGGCCGATAAAATCCGTTTCATGGGACACTTCCACTGATCCTGAGAATGGCTGGCGGAGATTGGATAACTGCGAGGCAAACTAGTCCGGAATCTTGGATCGGTCCAAGAGGGGTTTCCCTGTCAGGGCCATTCCGTCGCGACCAACACTCAATGATCCAGCAACCACATTACGCTTTTGGAATCTCCAATCGGCAACAACCGAGATTCAAATGGTTGGTCTTGCCGGCCGAGCGTTGCAGCAGATCGGGAGCCAGTTCGTAGTACATGTTCTTGCCGTCTCGCTCGGCGCTGACCATGCCGTTGCGGCGCAGAACTTTCAGATGATGCGAGACAAGCCCAATTTCGAGCGACAACAATTCGGCCAAGTCGGAAACCGCGAGCGGTCCTTGCAGCAACGCTTGGATGATCCGCAACCGGCCGCGATCACCCAGAATCTTCAGAGCGGTCGCACATTCAGCAGTGGAAAGTTGGTCGGCCGGCATCGAAGTTCTCGTCGGTTGATGCAGGCAAGATAACCAGCCTCCGCCGCTTCACAAGGCCACGCACGGCCATCGTTTCATGACCTGCGAACTCGGACGTCGTCGGTTGCGAGACATTCCAACGGCCATTAGAACGTGCCGCGATTATTGAAATTCCCGGCGGAGCGCGATCGTGAAACAACCAGCTCTGGCTCAGCAAGTGACGGCCGAAGTGATCGGAACTTATCTGCTGATCTTCTTTGGCTGCGGAGCGGTTCATGCCGCCGTGCTGACCGGCGCGCAGCAAGGTCTGTGGCAAGTTGCGATCGTGTGGGGTGTCGCGATCATGCTCGCGGCGTATTCGGTCGGCGGGGTCAGCGGGGCACACATCAATCCGGCGATGACGTTGGCCTTCACTTTGTGGCGTGGGTTTCCGATGAAGCGCGTGCTGCCGTTCATCGCCGGACAGTTGGCCGGCGCGATCCTGGCCGCCGCGTCGTTGTTCGTGTTGTTCAGCCCGCATCTCGTCGCGAAGGAACAAGCCAAGGGGGTCGTGCGCGGCGAAGCGGGCAGCATCGTCACGGCGATGTGTTACGGCGAATACTTCCCAGATCCCGGTGGCCTCGCGAAAGGCTCGGAACCGTACTCGTCCGAGAAGCACAAAGAGTTGCAAACTCGCGTGCCGGCGAGCATCGCGTTCGGAGCGGAGTTGCTCGGCACACTGATTCTGGGATTTGTGGTCTTTGCCGTAACCGATGAACGAAACACAGGCCGACCGGCCGCCGGTCTCGCTCCTGTGTTCATCGGACTGACGGTTGCCGTTTTGATTTCCGTTTTAGCCCCGCTGACTCAAGCCTGCTTCAACCCCGCGCGAGATTTCGGACCAAGGTTATTCGCATCGCTGGCCGGTTGGGGCCGCATCGCGCTGCCGGGCTTTGACGAAACCAGTTGGCTGACCGTTTACATTCTGGCCCCGATCCTCGGCGCATCGGGGGGCGGGGCCGTTTATGAATTCGGAGTGCGACCGGCGTTTCCGCCAAGCAACACGAAAGGACATTCATGAAGTCGGTTTTGATGATTGTCGTGGTATCCGCTCTTGCATCATTCGCCGCGCGAGGAATGGCCGATGAACCGCTGCGGCTTGACCCGCGACAGCCGTACTCGGCCGAGCGGTCGAATCCGGTGACGTACGATGTCGATTTTCAAGTCGTGGTGACGGCTCCGTACAAGACGAAGCAATTGCGCGTGTGGCTGCCGATCCCGCCGAGCGATCGTGGGCAAGAAATGCTCAGTTCGGAGTTGACGACGTTTCCTGAATCGATCGAGCCACGAATCGCCGAGGAACCGCAATTCGGCAATCAGTTCGCCTATTTCGAGTTTGCAAATCCGCAAGGCGGCCAAGTCATCAAGCACACGCTCCGCATCAAGGTTTGGGAACTCCGTTGGAAGTTGGACCCGGCTCGTGTGCAGAGCGTGACGGATTGGCCCGAGAGTTTTGCAGCATATCGTCGCGGCGAATCGCAAGCAGTAGTCACCGATACGCGGTTCGATAATTTGTTGGTGCAGATCGTTCCGCGGCGGCGTGGTGGGTTACGCGATCTCAATACCATGATGTCCTGGGTTACGGAGAATTTCGCTTACGACCATGTGACCGCGTCGCTGGCCGGGAGTTCCGTTCATGGACTTGAGCAACGTCGCGGTCATTGCAGCGACTATCACGGTTTCTGCGCGGCGATGGGTCGCTTGATCGGTCAGCCCACCCGGATCACTTACGGCATCAACACGTTTCCCAAGAATTCACCTTCGCACTGCAAGTTGGAAGCCTATTTGCCGCCGTATGGCTGGGTGAGCTTCGATGTCTCGGAAACTCAAAAGCAACTGATGTCGCTACGAACCGACAAGTCGCTGAACGATGCCGATCGGTCGTTGCTGACGACCGCTGTGAATCACCGGCTCATCAGCGGCTTTCGTGACAACACCTGGTACTTGCAAACTCGCGGCAGCGATTACGATCTCGTACCAAAAGCGGCCGCGCGAGTTCCCGTCGTGCGCACGATCTACGCCGAAGCCGACGGAAAACCGCTGTCAGACCCCGATCCGGCCAACTCCAAGCAAACCTCGTTTGCCTGGATGACCGCGCATCGGTTTCAAGCAGACCATCCAGCTCACTACCCGTTCACGGACAACGACAGTCTCAACGACTGGAAAAAGCCGTAGCCGAACTCGTGAGAGTTCGGAAGTAACCAGTTCAATCCAACCGAAGTCTCACGACTTCGGCTACATCCCGTTCTCAACATTCCCCAATGAAAGACAACTCATGACTCCGCGCTTCATCATGATCGGCGGCTTTTTGGGAGCTGGCAAAACGACAACGGTCGGCCGGCTGGCTCGGCATTACGGCGCTCAAGGGCTGAAGGTCGGCATCGTCACGAACGATCAAACGACCGATCTAGTCGACACGCACAGTTTGAGGTCGCAAGGCTTCGATGTCGGCGAAGTGGCCGGCGCGTGCTTTTGCTGCAATTTCAACGAACTAACCTCGACGGTAGAACAGCTCAGCGAGTCGCTGCTGCCCGATGTGATCCTGGCCGAGCCGGTCGGGAGTTGCACCGACTTGGTGGCGACCGTGATCCGTCCGCTGATTCAGGTTTATCGCCGGCCGATCGACGTTGCTCCGTATGGCGTGATCTTGAAGCCCAGTCACGGTGCGAGAATCCTGCGGAACGAAACTCGCGGCGGGTTTTCACCCAAAGCGGAATACATATTCCGCAAGCAGATCGAAGAGGCGGATTTTGTACTCATCAATCGCATCGACGAGATTTCTCCTGCTGAGATTCAGGAACTTGCTACGTTGCTCGACGCGCAATTTCCCGGCCGACCAATCCTGCGAATGTCGGCTCGTACCGGAACGGGCTTCGATTCGCTGGTGGAATTCCTCGATCAGCGCGGCGAGTTTGGTCGCCGAGTCATGGACCTCGACTACGACGTGTATGCCGAAGGTGAAGCGGAGCTCGGTTGGCTCAACAGCCAGGCCCTCGTCGAAAGCGAGACGGCATTTGATCTCGATGCACTGTTGCTGGACTTGATCAGCCGACTGCAATCGCGATTCGCCGAAACGGACGCTGAGACCGCGCACTTGAAAACGATCGGCTTGTGTGACGGGACTTATGCCGTCGCGAACCTCATCAGCAGCTTCACACTGCCAGAACTGTCGCTGCCTTCGCGAGCACAAGTTTACTCGGCCCATGTAGTCGTCAACGCCCGGGTTGCCACCGATCCCGATCAGCTCGCCGCACTGGTCCGCAGCGAACTTGCCGCCGCGTGTGATGCAATTCGAGCCTCGCACGTCATACAAACTCTGCAAAGCTTCCGTCCCGGACGGCCTGTGCCGACGCATCGCATTTTGGAGCCGGTCGGTTGAACCGTAAGCACAGGCCGCCCGTGCTACGTAGCCCTCGCCACAAACTCCGCGAAGCTAACCAGCGGGCAATCCGTTTTGGCCACGATCCTTTCGACCGAGTGCGGGTCTTTGAAACCGGAGCCAGTGACGAGACAGACGATGCGTGCTGTCGGTGAGATGCGGCCCTCGCGAACGGCTCGGAGCGCTCCGGCCAATGCGACAGCGCCGGCGGGTTCGGTGAAGATTCCTTCTTCCCGCGCGAGCCGTTGTTGAATCTCCCAGACTTCGTCGTCGGTGACGATGTGGCCGCTGCCGCCGCTCGCGCGACATTCGGGGACGGCCCAATGTCCGTCGTTGACGGTCGGGACTTGCAATCCGCTGATCCGCGTTGTGCTTGTGATTTCGCGAGCGGTTGCGGCTCCGTCGCGCAGCGGCGATGCAATCGTGTCGTTTCCTTCCGGCTGCACGACTTCGACGGCCGGACTGATCGGCAGACGGCCGCGATCTACCAGCTTGCGAAATCCACGAACTGCGGCAACCGCCAAGCCGCCGCCGCCAGCTGGACAAAAAACGTGGCCGATTGGCCGATCAGCGGATTGTTCGACCAACTCGAAGCTGATGGTTTCGACGCCGGTCATCCCCAGCGCGGAATATTTGTACGAACTGACCTGCACTGCAGCATCCGGCTCGCCGCCCCAGAGCATGATCAAATCGAACACGGCCGAACTGACCGCAGCATCAACACCGAATCCGTGAATCCGAAACAGCCGCGCGCCGTAACACAACATTTGTTGCAGCTTGCCGAGCGGCGCTCCTTCGACAATCGCGACCAAGCAGTCGATCCCGGCGGCGGCACAGTACGCGGCCAGTGACGCGCCGGTGTTGCCGCTCGAGGTGGCGATACAGCGTGACTTTCCCGCCGCCACCATGTGCGACACGGCCGCCGCCGCGAACCGATCTTTGAACGACGCCGTCGGATTCGCGAAGTCGAGCTTGAACCACAAGTCGCCCAATCCCGCTTTCGGCCCGATCCTTCGAGACGGTACGAGTGGCGTATCGCCTTCGCCCAAAGTGATCCGCGCCGACTCCGGAACCGCATCAATCCAATCGGCCCAACGCCAAATGCTCATGGGAAACGATCTCCTACTTTTCGCCAAACAGTTCTTTGAGTTTTGGTTCGGTGGTCTCTGCCCAGGTGTTGTAGCTTTATTCCTTGAGGTGCAGCAGGTCGGGCATGACTTCTTTGGAGAGGCTGCCGTCGTCGCCCAGGAACTTCGGGCCGATGTACAGAAAATATATCATTTGGCCGTCGTTGAGCTTGGCGATGCGTTCGTTGGTCACGATGTTGACCTTGCGCCGCGCATCGTCAGGAGTCGCGCCGCGGGGGAAGATCGCCAAAACTAGAATCTTTGGGCTGCGGCAACTTCGAGCACAACTTTTCCACGATGGCCTGCCTCCGTCGGCGATTTGTTCGGACGTGTTGTTTCCGGAGTTGTTCGTGCCGATCATCAGCACGGCGGCCTTGGGCGAAATGTTGTCGATGTTGCCGTGATCCAGCAGCCAGAGCAAGTACTGCTTGTGATCGCCCCAAATTCCCAAGTTGACGGTGTTGCGGGGCGTGTAGAACTTCGTCCATACCGCCTTGCTCGGCCCTCCCAGCCCTGCGTGATCGCATTAGCAGATCCACATTCCCTTGCTGGACTCGTTCGTTGAACGATTCGTGCCGTTTCAACCATTTGGAATCGCGTGGGAAGGGAGTTACGGCGTCGTGAGTCATTTCCTCTGCCGCTGACGGCGACATCGATATCACGAACAACGGCAACAATAGGACGCAGCACAAAGCCATCAAGTGGCGTCGCGTGACAAGACTCCTGGAAGTGGGAGGAATTTCTGAGGCGGGAAAATCGACTGACGTCGATCTACAACGTTTTAAAAAAACACGGCACGGTTGCAACTCAACTCGTTTCAAACTGTGACGCTCGCCAACTAAACTCCGCTCGCGATTCAGGAGGGCGAGGCGGACGTCATGCGAAATCAACAGGCGACGAAGTTGGTGTTTGAGTTGTCTCGGTCTGGGCGACGAGCTGCGGTGTTTCCGGCTTGTGATGTGCCCGCGCGACCGGTGACTGATCTATTGCCGCACGAGCAGCTCGCGGAGCGCGTGCCCGACCTGCCAGAGTTGACCGAACCGGATGTGATTCGGCACTTCACGAATTTGTCGACGTTGAACATGTCGGTCGATACGCACTTTTATCCGCTCGGCAGTTGTACAATGAAGTACAACCCGAAGCGGCATGAGCGGCTGGCGGCGCTGCCGGGGCTGGTCGATTTGCATCCGTATCAGGACGAAGCGGCTCAGCAAGGGATGCTGGCGATTCTATTTGAGACGCAGCAGATGTTGGGCGAGATCGCGGGGTTGCCGGCGGTGTCGTTGCAGCCAGCGGCGGGTGCTCATGGCGAAATGACGGCGTTGTTGACAGCAGCAGCGTACTTTCAGGATCGGGGCGAGAAACGGACGAAGGTGCTTTTTCCGGCGAGCGCTCACGGGACAAACCCGGCCAGCGCGGCGATTGCGGGATTTGAGTGCGTGCAGCTCAAGGGACGCGCGGACGGGTTTGTGGATTTGGAGGAACTCAAAGCGAATCTCGACCAAACAACGGCCGTGTTTATGATCACGAATCCGAACACGCTGGGAGTCTTCGAGCGTGATATCGCCAAGGTGGCGCATCTGCTGCACGATGTCGGCGGGCTGGTGTACATCGACGGAGCAAATATGAACGCGATCCTCGGCATCACTCGGCCGGGAGATTTTGGCGGGGATATGATGCACTACAACGTCCACAAGACATTTACTGGTCCGCACGGATCGGGAGGGCCAGGTTCGGGGCCGATTGCCGTGCGCAATTTCTTGGCCGACTATTTGCCGGGACCGATCGTGACGCGCACGGGATCTGGCGACTCGGTGCATTACCAACTCACAACGCCGCGCAAGTCGGTCGGCCGAGTACGGAGCCATTTCGGCAACGTGGGAATTTTGGTGCGCGGCTACTGTTATCTGCGCACGCTGGGAGCGGCTGGGCTGAAAGCCGTTTCCGAGCAAGCGGTGCTCAATGCGAATTATCTTCGCGCGAAGCTGGCCGACGTGCTGCCTGTGCCGCAGGGTGATCGTTGCATGCACGAGTTTGTCGCATCGGCTCACGCGATGAAGTTGGAACGCGGAATCACCGCGCTGGACATTGCGAAGCGACTACTCGATTACGGCTATTACGCTCCGACTGTGTACTTCCCGCTGGTTGTGCCCGAAGCCTTGATGATTGAACCGACCGAAACGGAATCGCAAGAAACGCTCGATGCCTTCGCCGACGCAATTCGTTCGATCTTGAACGAGCCGGCAGAGTTCTTGCATTCGGCACCTCATGCGACGCCGGTGTCTCGGCCGGATGAAGTTAAAGCAGGGCGTCAATTGGTGCTGCGTTGGAAGTCACTACCCCGAAGCGCAGATGAGAGCGAGGGTTGTGATAAACAATGAAACACAAACGATGAAATTCTGGTCTTGTGAAGCGCTCGCCCTCGCTCGCGCTTCGGGTTAGTGTGATCCGCAGGGCGTACCATGAATCAGTTCACGACACACGCGAGTCGCGTGTGCCACACCAATTCGCCGGTCCGATTGATTGTCGAGGACGTCCCGCGTCATGGGGATTGGAACATGGCGTTCGATGAGTCGTTGCTGGACGAGACGTTGGCAACTGGTCAAACGTTTGTCCGGTTATATCGCTGGTCCGAGGCGACCATGTCGCTGGGTTATTTTCAGAAGGAAGCCGAACGGGGTGTCGAGCCACGACTCGCGGGGTTGCCTTGCGTGCGGCGACTGTCGGGGGGCGGGGCGATCCTGCATCACCACGAGCAGACTTATTCGTGTTGTGTGCCGCCAAAACATCCGCTGGCCGAGCACCCATATCAGCTTTATGAGCAAATTCACGCAACTGTGATCGAATGGCTGGCCGAATACGGCGTGACGTTGCAACCGCGCGGTCACGACGACAAGTCTCGGCCAGAACCATTTTTGTGTTTTCTGCGCGAAGCCGCGCCGGACCTGGTGTTTCAAGGTCATAAAGTGTTGGGGAGCGCTCAACGAAGACGCCGAGGCGCGGTCTTGCAGCACGGCAGCTTGCTACTCCGACGATCTGAGTTCTTGCCCGAATTGCCAGGACTGTGCGATTTGGCCGCAGGCTTTGCCTGGTCTGCCGAATTATGCCGAGAGTTGGGAATTCGATTGGGCGGTGTGGTTGGCCATCCGATCGAATTGACGTCTAAACATCTGGATTGGGCGAAGTCATCGCATCGAGAACTTGCGTAAGTCGGTAATTCTTCAGCCGTTGGGCAAGCGGGTAATTGACAGTTTGAAGTTTCGCTGGTAGGTTCCTTAACCAGTCTTATGGGCTGTCTCGATCGAGACAAATCATTTCGTAGCGCGGTCAGATATTGTTGATCATTGACGCTTTGAAACAGACCGTTTTGTGTTTTTGATTCGCTAGGGATCTCGCGAATCACATGGTGAGTGGACATTCCAAGGATGGCGATTCCCTCCGGGAGTATGCGAGATGCTGCGGGCCGAACTGAAAGTCATAGGCGGGAAACAACACGGCTCCACGATCCCGCTGGCGACCAAAAAATTCCTCGTTGGCCGCGAACAAGACTGTCAGTTGCGTCCCACCAGCGAGTCGGTGAGCCGTCATCACTGTGTTTTTTCACTGGACGATTTTGGGGTCCGCTTACGCGACCTTGGTAGCACTAACGGTACTTTCGTGAACGGCACGCGAGTGCAAGGCTCCGTCCTGCTGCAACCAGGCGACCGAGTACTGATCGGGAAGCTGGAGTTCGAGGTTCTGGTTCTCGATGCCGTTCAGGCCACGCAGTACGCGAAGGTGGCAGTGTCGATGTCCATGTCGGATTCCGGAACGGGTTTTATGCTTAGCGATCTGGCGGAACTGCCAGAAAGCGCCATGGAGCGAGCGACGATGCTCGATTCCGTGCCGACGGAAATCTTGGGCTCTGACGATCATATGGCCAACGAAACGGCAGTGATGTCGGCGGACCGCACAGCGATCGCACCGGCCAAAGTTGTTCAGCCAGATCCGTTCATGCAAACGATGGTGGCCGAAGAGTTTTTGCCAGCCGAAGTGCCACTGACCGAAGAGAGTATCCCAGTCGCTGCCGAAGTTCCTGCAACGCTCACGCCTCCGGTCGCTCCGCCGATGCCCGTTCAAGCAATGCCGCAAATGGCCCCTGGAATGCCAATGGGGGGCATGCCGATGCAACAACAGCCTTACGGAATGCCCGGTTACGGGCAACAGCCAGCGTACATTCAAGCGCCGTTTTCCGGTTATGCGCCGCAGTACATGCCGTCGCCGTATGGCATGCCTCAACAAGGCTATATGGATCCGTATCAACAGCAAATGGCCTATCAACAGCAAATGGCCATGCAACAACAAATAGCGGCGCAACAGCAAATGGCCGCTCAACAGCAGGCGATGATGGCAGCTCAATATGCCGCGCCGGCCATAGCTGAATTGGAACCGGAACCCGAAGAGGAACCATCGGCGAAGGTCGCGCCTCAAGCGGTTACTTTACCGCCGCCCGAAGAAACTGGAGCCAAACCGGTTGCCCCGCCACCACCTCCAGCCCCAACGGCGGAAGGAGCGGCTCCGGCCGCGCCGGTCGTTAAACCTAATCAGCTCGCGGCCGATATCTTGAAGAAGTACATGAATCGTTAGCCATCACGGAGAATACGCGGTGTCTGAACCGAATCCCGCCACAACAGCTGCCGATCAACAACGCCGTTATCGTGAATTTCTGGATTTGCTCCCTCTGGCTCTTAACTTAGCTGGACTGCCGACCAGCGAGGGAACTCGCTACTACAGCGAGGAACAGATGGAACTGCGTGTCAACACGCTCCGCCACGCGTACAAGTTCGCGAAGCTGATGGCTCGCGATTACATCCAGCGGTAACTGGCTCGGTAGTTTTGACGCGACTTCGACAAACGCTTGAAACGAGTTCGTCACGTTCCCGGTATCTGGTATCGGCTGATGCGGCTCCGTAGGGGTGAAGCCGGCGGATGTCGAATTCTCCCCACGGTTTCGCAGGTTTTGAGTGGATGCCAGCGAGGCGGATTTGGTTGGCGGTTGTTTGGCTGGCGACAGTGCCTGTCAACGGCGGCTCGTGGACTTGTTTCAGGGAATGATTTTTGGGCTGTGTGTGCGGATGCTCGGAGATCGTCAAGAGGCTGAGGACGTGACCCAGGAAGTTTTTTTCCGTGCGTTTCGCAGCCTGCATCACTGGGACGGAGTGCGGCCGCTGCGACCGTGGCTGCTGACGATCGCCGCCAATCGCTGCCGCACCCGTTTGGATGAGCGAACTCGTCGGACAACTCCGACCGACCTCGCCGCCGATTGGCTGCCAGCACGAGCCGCCCCCGACGGGCGAGACGACGCCGAAGAGATTCAGCGAGCCGTCGCGACGTTGCGGCTGGAATATCGTCAGGTGTTTGTCTTGTTTTATCAGCAAGATTTGTCCCTCAAGGAAGTCGCCGAGATTCTGGATTGTCCCGAAGGAACGGTGAAGATCTGGCTACATCGCGCTCGTAAGGAAATTGGTGCGTACTTGCGGAAACGCGGTTACGGTCCGCCAGAATGAAACATTGTGATTGCCGAACATCTGAGATTTGAAATTGGGTACCTGCCACTTGAGATTCGCCGAAAGAGTTTTGATCATGCCCGTCACCTGTCCCGAAATTGAACAACGGCTGCACGAGGCGCTCGACTCTCGCTCTGCGGAATTGCCTACCGACATACAGGCTCATGCGGCCGAGTGCGCGACGTGTTGCCAATTGCTTGCCGACTGGAAACGTACCGAATCGGCGGTCACGGCTTGGAAGATCGTCGAACCATCGAGTGGCTTAAGCGACTTGATCGTCGCTCGTTTGCATTCCGAAAGTGGCTCGGAGTTGGTTGTGCCACGACCAGCATTAGCGATGTCGGCACGGGGATCGGCGGGAGCGATCGCAGCAATGTTTGCCGCAGCGGCGCTGATGCTGATGTTGAGCATCGGCTGGCACGTGTCACGAACCACGACGGTTGTGCGACTCGAATCGTCGCGCACAGTCGTCGCTAACAAATCACGAGATATTGTTGCTGAGCCAGATTTGCAGAACTTGTTGCACGACGCTCGTGACGCTTATGCGGCGCTGGCGTCGGAAGCATGGCAGCAGGTGTCCGCCACCAACGGACTGTTACCGCAATCGAACGTGCCGCAACTTCCGGCTGATGATTCTCTGCGCCGCATTCCCGATTCGTTGGTGCGACCGCTGGCCCCGATCCGCACAGAGTTGCGCGAGGCTTGGGACTCTTTGATGGATCGTGTCTTCTCCAACTCACAGGATTCTTCAACGTGATGCGCACTCCAAATTTTGCGATCGTCGGATTGTCTTGGATCGGTTTGTTCGCGACCGCAATTGACGCGCGCGGAGATGAGCCGGAATTGGCTGATTTGATCAGCAACGAGGCCGGCCTCACGGTCGAAGTCCGCGAGTTCAAATCGCTATTGCGTGATATTCCGAAGGCCAATTGGTTTCGCCAATTGACGGAATTGTCGTTCGTGAAGAAATGGCGCGCCGGGCCGGAGTTCGGAAAATTACGAACGGCGAAAGTGGCAATCGAGGGTTTAGTCGCCGGGCCGCTGAACGATCTGGCGGCGGAGTTGTTTGGCGAAACGGTGTTGCTCGCGGTGTTCCCCACGCCCAATGGCAAACCGGTCGCTATGTTGCTGTCGCGGACTGAGCAGCCTGAGTCAATTGAACGATTGCTCAAAGCGTGGGATCAGGCGGAGCCGCATGAAGTGCGAACCTTGCCGAGCCCGGTCGGGGCGTTGCAGCGTCGGCACAAGTTGGGCGACGGCGACAAAACGGGACCGGATGTCTTCACGGCTCGGATCGGCCGGACGATTGCAATCACGGAATCCGAATCGCTCGCACGAGAGGTCCTTGAGCGATCTGACTCAGGCGAAGCAAAGGCCGAAAGTCGATTGTCGATGTCGGCGGCGTATCGAGTCGGACATGAGTCGTTGCCGCGCGAGTGTTCGATCCGCGCGGTCGTCAATCCGCGAGCATGGGACGAGACGATACGCCGCGATCACGCGGCCGAACCGTGGCTTCCGGTGTTGTGGTCGCGACTGAATTCGATCTCGTTTGGCGCGGACCTGCGGAACGGAGTCGTGTTGCACGCGGTTGTGCGGCATGATGCGAACGACTTGCCGGACGTGTGGCAACGATTCGTGTCGTCCTCCGGTTCTGATCGGCAGATTGCCGCACGATTGCCGGCAAAGGCTTTGCTCGCCGGCGAACTACGACTTGATCCGCAATTGTTTGCGTGGTTGCGAACGGTCGATCTGTCGAAACAAAATCAGCACGACTGGCGAACCTTCGCGAATGTCAGCCATGGGTTACTCGGTCGCGATTTGTTCGACGAGGTCTTACCGCACGTTCGGCCAAATGTTGGCTTCGCAATCGTGCCTCGCGAGCAACTGTCGCCGGACTCTGTCCCAGTTGACGGGCTGCTGACGATTGACCTCGACTCTGCAACGGCAAAGCCAGATGCCGACAGTGATCAGCCAAGCCTAGTCGATTCACTCGACGGTGCGTTGTTGACGTTGTGGAACTTCGTCGGCATCAGTCACAACAGCGGAAATCCCGACCGCCCTGCCCTGCTCCGGCGACGCGAAGTCGATGAAACTCACCGTCTCCTTTGGCTGACTGGTTTGTCGCCGTATCAATTGGCCTACGGCGTGTCGGCCGACAATTTGCTGATCGCCAGCGACCCGAGCTTAGCGACTTCGTTTTGGAGTACGCTGCCGCAATCGTCACTAGCGACCGAACCGTTTTTCACACAAGTTCGCGCGAAGCATTTTGCCGACAGCCAGCAGTGGCTGTTTTGGAACTTGCGGGCGTCACGGCAGTTTTTGTCCGAACGACGACCGGCTTTGCAACAGCAGTTGATGCACTGGAAAAAGTTGGATGCGATGAAGTCCGAGCAACAACTCGGACGTCTGGCCGAGCTGCTGTCACCATTTGATGCCGGCTTCGCGATGGGACAAGTGTCGGAGGGTGCAGTGCGAATTTCGGCAGGATTGGTGTCGCACTAAACTCAGGCGAATGGCAACAGTTCAGCAAGAGTCAACCGACGCGTGAGCGAGGATAAGTACTTCACTGGAGTCGAGATTCGTGAGTCATCCCATCCTGTTGCGCTCGCCTTCACTGACGCATCGGGTGACTTCAGTTTGGCGTCCGCCGCCACCCGGCTGCTCGATTCTTCGCGTCAGCCATAAATGAGCGCACCATGCCCGACCCCGCGAACTTTTTCGTGTATGAAATTCTTGACGCTGCGACACAGGGACCGGAGCTCTGTCCCTGTGGCCGAGGATTACCGCTGCTGACACGCGTCGATGGCAAGGTCCGTCCGATGTTTTGGTTGCCGGACGGCCAACGCAAAAACTCCAGCCCATTGGTGAACGCCATCGGCAAGCTCAAAGGGATGCGGCAACGGCAAATCGTTCAAACCGACCTCGACGCCGTGACGGTGTGCATTGTGCCCGGACCGGGCTGGACTGCCGAGGATTCCTCTCAAATCCAACAACTCGTGACCGACTTCTTCGAGAGGCCGCTCACCGTTGATGTCCAATTGTTTGAGCAACTCGAACGGCCCGGCAGGCGGCAAGTTGTTGGAAGTGATCAACGAAGTGGAGTGCCGCAGTGCCACTGGACCGCGATCGCGCGGCGACGAGCAATGAAAATCTGGGGCGGGACGAACGCTAGCCACGTACCACACGATCGCTACAACCGGCGAGATTGTGCCACCTGGAAACTCGACTCAAGTATTCCAGCTTTCGTGTCCCGCACGGTTTGCCGAGTTTGCGGATGTGTTGCATAGTTGCACGTCAACAGCGATCCGCAACGTGGATCGTTGTCTTCCAATCTCCCCGGTTGGAGCCCCTTGCCGCCGGACGCCCTTGAGTGACCTCGGAGTGAATTATGCCAGCTCTTTTGGACCGAGAAATGGTTGTGGACAAGCGATTGAGCGGAGATCGCCGCATGGCGGATCGTCGTGGGTTTCCCACTAAACTGCGCGGAGACGGCGAGGAACGTCGACAACCCGAACGCCGTCGGCAAGAACGTCGCCGACAGATTGACCCGACCACCTGCGAGCGGGACTACAGCGGCGACGAAGTCGAGTTCATGAGCGCGATGGACGTCTACAAACGAAAGAGCGGCCGCCCCTTCCCAACTTGGAGCGAAGTTCTGGAAGTCATCCGCAGTCTCGGCTATCGCAAGGTCGAAGCCGCTACCGAGATGATCATCAAAGCGTCGTAGTCCTCTGCGAAATTGCCAAATTGCCTTTGCGATTTCCCGTCGCTGAGCGTATTGCTCGCGCGGGAGGTCGGCTGTGTCGCGAAGACTAATAATCGGAATGGCTGTGATCACCGTGGCCGTGGCGGCGTATCGGCTGTGGCCGCGAGACGCAGTCGATGCGGAAGACTTTCTGATTTTTCGACCGCCGACAACCGCCGAACGATTGGCCGCAATCGGCGATCTCAGTCAACTCGATCCGATCTTACAACGAGTCTTTAAGCCGTCTGAGGATTTTCCTTCGATCTCGATCCCCGGGCCAAGCGATTGGCTGAGTCATCATCCGGAAGGTGGCCAAACTCTTCCAGCGTATGTTCGCGAGAAGCCTCACCGCCCAAATCGCGAGCGGTCAACCGTCTACTTGCAGCCAATCGGCGAGTTTTCCGAAGACAGCGCAGCGCGGCTGGAACCGATCCGCGAATTCACCGAGACGTATTTCTGTCTTGAAACCAAACTGTTGCCGAACATGAAGCTCGACGAGCGGCACATCACGTCGCGCGTGAATTCGAGAACTCAACGGACTCAGTTGTGCTCTTCCGACATCCTCCAGTTGCTGAAACCGCAGTTGCCACCGGATGCGTTTTGTCTGCTGGGCGTGCTGCTGACGGACATCTATTTTGGCAACTTCAACTATGTCTTCGGCCAAGCCACGCTGCGCGGCCGGATCGGCGTTTACAGCTTTGCCCGTTTCGATCCGGCTTTCTTCGACGATCCGCGTCCCGACGACGTCGATACGTTGATCTTGCGGCGTTGTTGCCGAACGCTGGCTCATGAAACTTGCCACCTGTTCGGGATGCCGCATTGCATTCACTTCGCGTGCATCGTGAATGGCCATAAGAACCTAGCCGAAAGCGATGCCGGGCCGCTGCATCTGTGTCCGGTCTGTTTGCGAAAGCTCTTCACTGGTGTCGGCTTCGATCCGATCGAACGCGATCAAAACCTTTCGGCGTTCTATCGCCGGTTCGGCCTGAAATCAGAGGCCGAATGGACCGAACGCCGACTGCGACGAATTCAGAAATAATCCCCGTCGGGCCGGTTATGACAGATTGATGCCTTGTTGGCGATCCTTTGGATCTTGTGTGGCTGGTAGTGCTATTGTCTCGCCGGAACCTGCCCGACGGAGGATGACTTCGGCAAGGGCCTAGGCTCAATACCGTTCAATCGAGCATGACGATCGCCTTTCGAAAAGTCTTGGTTGGCTGCGGGGAATTGCGGTGTTTGTCCCGTTTTTTCAACCAGTTGCTCATCTTGCGTTTGATGACGCGTGGGTTGATGCGGTTGCGGCGAG
>JANMIF010000480.1:0-10460 GCA_031375695.1 Planctomyces sp. | reverse complement strand
GAACCCAGCCCCCTTGCAATCGCAGTGCCAATGACTTCCCTTGATCAAAGGGGTAAGGGGCGCTGCGGACAGGGGGTCCGGGGGAAATTCAAAAACTATCCATGCAAAACGTACAAATTCAACAAGCCGGCCAGAACGCGGTGCTCGGGATCATCCATCCGCGGTCTAGCGAACGCGGCTACGGGGGCCACCAGCAGTTTGTCGATGTGCGGGAACGGCGGCTGGCGATACAGACGCAGCGTGTTCGTACCGGCTTTGAACTCGAACGTCCCTTCGATGTGCCAACGTTGCGAATCGGGATTCCACGAGCCGGTCACTTCGCGAAGCGCGTCGGCCTTGACGACTAGCCCGTTGACTGACAATTGCGATGGGCGACCGTCGGCCGCAGCGTATCGCACTTCGATCTGGTACGGGCCCGCAGCAGTAGCGGTCACGTCGTACTCGGCAGTCCATTCGCCGTTGCCGTTGCTCAAGATCACGCCGATCCCCTCGCCGTAACCGGTTGTCAGTTTGATCGCGTTGCCACGGACATAGTTTTCCGCTTCGAAGACCTGCACGCCGTCCGGTAACGGCGATTTGTTCTTCAATGCCTTGTCCACCAGCGGCCCGAACGATCGCGATGTCCGTTCGAGATATAGCTCGCGAGCCGCCGCCAGCACGTACTCGGCCACGCGACTGCGAGCCTCATTCAGCACCGCTTCGTTCGCCACCGCAACCAGCTTGTCGATGTCAGCCCGCTTGTCGGCGATCTGCTTCTTCAATTCGTCGATGCGCAACAAATCAGCCGGCGAACCGATCGGACGCTCCTGCCAACGAGCGACAACCGAAAAGTTGTCCATCGTTTTCGTGCTCTTGAAGATCCCAGCCAGCGAGTAGTAATCGGTCATTAAGATCGGATCG
Source organism: Planctomyces sp. (assembly GCA_031375695.1). Taxonomy (GTDB): domain Bacteria; phylum Planctomycetota; class Planctomycetia; order Planctomycetales; family Planctomycetaceae; genus SXKJ01. The sequence continues at coordinate 9,560 of JANMIF010000480.1, read as the reverse complement.
AACTTGTGATCGTGACACCGAGCACATCCCAACGTCAGACCGAGAAACGCCTTGCCCAGCGTGTCAATCTGCTCGTCAACAATGTCCATCTGCATCTTGAGGGGGTCGTCCTCGGCTAGCATTTTCGCTCCGATGACAAGAAATCCCGTCGCCGTCAGCCGCTCCGACTGCTTCGCAGCCACCGCCGGATCATTCGGATCGCCATCGGGAGGCAACAGGTCACCGGCGATTTGTTCGCGTACGAATTCGTCATACGGCAGATCGCGATTAAACGCCGAGATCACCCAGTCTCGATACCGAAACGCATTCGCCTGCGAAAGATTTTCATCGAGCCCGTTTGAGTCGCCATATCGCGCGACATCCAGCCAGTGCCGCCCCCACCGCTCACCGTACCGAGGTGAAGCCAACAGCCGGTCGACCAGCCGAGCCAACGCATCCGGCTCATTGTCGGCAACAAATTCCGCGACGTCATCCGGCGCCGGCGGGACGCCGTGCAAATCAAATGTCACCCGGCGAATCAATGTCCGCCGATCCGCCATCTCCGCCGGCCGCAACGCCCGAGCTTCCAACTCCGCTAGGATGAACCGATCAATTGGCGACTGCACCCACTGCTCAATGTTGACTCGCGGCGGCAACGGATTCGACATCGGCTGAAACGCCCAAAACGATTTCTGTTCGGCCGTGAACTCTTTCGGCTGAGTCTCCGGCTTCACGACTTTCTTCGGAGGCGCTGCCTTCCCATCATCCGGCCAGACAGCTCCCGCCTTCACCCAAGCTGTCAGATCAGTGACCTCGCGCGGCAACAACTTTTCCTTCGGCGGCATCGCCAACGTATCGGCATGATTGATCGCCCGAATCAACAAACTCTTATCCGGCTCTCCCGGCACAATCGCCGCCCCGCGCGACCCACCTTCCAGCATGTCCGCCCGCGAATCGAGTCGCAGTTCGCTCTCCGCTTGCTCCGCGCCATGACAATCAAAACACCGCGCCAACAACAACGGCCGAATCCGCTTCTCGAAAAACTCCGCCGCCTGTCGGTCATCTGCAATCGACAAACGGCCCAGCAACAACGTCAGAATGAAAGCAGCAACCACACGCATCGTGACGGTCCTCAAAACTGCCGCGTCGGGTTCGCATCATTCTTGCTTGAGCACTTCTTCGAGCGCCGCGCGCAAATCATCCGCCAACTTCGGACCGCCGCCGACGAAGACGCGGGCGACGTTCCCTTTGCGATCGACAATCACCGTCTGCGGGATCGCCGTCGCTTCGTACTTGTGAGCCGCAACGCCGTCGATATCCATCGCCACCGTCGGCGATAGCTTGTGCCGCTCCAACGTCGCTTTGATTTGTTTCGGAGCCTCTTCTAAGTTGACGGCCACCAAATGCACGTCGCGGTCAGCAAATTCGTGCGCCACCTTGTCGATTTCCGGCATCGCCTTCAGGCACGGGCCGCACCAAGTCGCCCAGAAGTCGAGGATCACCACTTTGCCCTTCAGGTTCGACAGCCGGAATTTTTTTCCGTCCAACTGATCAAGTTCAATCTCCGGCGCCGGCTTTCCAACCAGACCGGAATCGAGTCCCGGCGGGCGGTTGTCGTCGGGTGAATGATCACTTGCGAGAACGTATTTCGGGTCTTGAGCGTGTTGCAGTTTCCATTTGTGATATGTCAACTCCGCCGCCGCCGCTTCAATCGCCGAGCCGAAAAACAATTGATCGATCGACGCCAACTCCGCGTGACATTTGCCGATGACATCGCTTTCACCGGCAAGTTTTGTCCCTGTCATTTCGTGAGCAAAGAAAGTCAGCCGAATACCATCCGCTCGCAGCGCCTGCACGCGGAACTTGCCCAATTCAACCGCTCCCTTTTTCGTGCCGGCTGGTTGGTCGGTTGCCGCAACGTCAGTCGGCTTTTGTTCGGTTAAGCGACTCCCCGTCCCACCTTCCGCGGAATCGCCATTGTTGTTGGTCGCCGGTGTGCTCTGCTGTCCAGTCCCATTGGTCTCTTCCGTCGCGAAAGCCCCACTCCCTTTTTCGCCCGGTAGCGGCGGCAGCTCATCGGGATGAAACCAAATGATTTGTGCGACTCGCGTGCGCGGCAGCTTTTTCGTTTCCAGCCGGACTTCGATATTCAACATTCGTTCGTCGAGGCTGACGATGCGTCCGCGCAGAAAATCGCCGCTGGTCGAACGGACCATATGCGTCGGCGGCGAATCTCGCTGCATCCGAGGCAACGTCAGCAGCCGTTCCCGTTTGATCTTGTTGAGCTTGATCGGCGAATCGGGGCGCAGTAGCTCGGCCGCTTTGATTTTGTCGTGTGGCACGAACGTCGCATCCGACAACGGTGTCTTGATCGACACCCCTTTCTCATCCATCGCCACGATCTCGCACGGGATCGTATCGCCGCTACGCAAGTGCAACGTCTGCGGTGCAACGACCCCGGATTTCGGCCTTACTGGTTGAGGCAGCCCTGCGTTTCCTCCTCCGAAAATCTGCACCAACGCGCCACCCAGTCCCGGCTGCTGCACTCGCACTTGCGGTTGAGCCGGTGTGACAGTTTGCGGCTGTGGCGGCGGTACTCGATACACGATCTTGCCAACTGCAGTCAGCGTCAGCGATGAAGCGATCAAACTGCCATTCGGATGCCAGTTCAAACAGCTCGCGACGTCCGCTTCGCGACCGTCAACCAAGCGGCCTTTCAATTGCGTGCCATTCGTTTCGAGCAAGCCTTGCCGGCCTTCGACTGCCTTCGCCACATCCGACTCGGTGCGACGCAGCATTACCAGCGAACGCAGTCCCACAAGCGGCAACCGCAACGTGTCCGTTAAATTTGGACACGTCAACCGCATGTGCTCCGCCTCCACCTGATTCAGCTCGCCACTGATCCGCGTGCCGTCCAAATACACGGCGCGCACGGCGCGCGGTTCGACCTCGTTCGGCGGCGACAAAAACACGTTCGTCACTTGATCGGCCGGAATCCTCGCTTCTTTTTTGTCATCGTCCAGCAAGGTGAACTGCTTCGACGCGGCGTCGTATCCGGTCACTTGGCCGTAGAGCAGCGAACCATCGGCGCGATGCAACCGAGCCTTGTCCGCTTGCAACTCTTTCGGCGGAGTCCCGTCCCAGCGGCTGATCCGCAAGCGTTCGAGCCGCACGTCTCCCTTTTTGTTTTCCAGCCGCATGCCACTTCGCACCGTCGGTTTCTTCGGCGAGACCTTCATGTCAGCCAGCAACTTCCCACCCGGAGCGTACACCAACATCCGCCCCGTCTGCTGATCGCAGTACGCGACCAAATGAGTCCGCCCCGCTCCTTTGACCGCTTGCAACGAAGCGACATCCGCCTCGGACGCGACTTCGCGTTGCACAACCAACTCATCATCCCAAACTTCAAATCGAAACGCCTGATCGGTCGAGGTCGCTGCGACGCGAACCGCAGCGTTGACCGGCTTCTTTGCTGCCGGTTCTGTTTCAGTTGTCCCGACCGCGAACACGAAATCGGGCTTCGTTTTCCAAGACAGTTCAAACTCAATGACCGCTTGCGCCGGCAGGCCGAAGTCGCCAAACAGAACGGCTCCCGGCTGATCGGTCCACGGCTGCCCCCCCTCTTCACGCCAACGTTTGTTATCGGTCTTCAGCTTCCAACCGGTCAGCCCATTCGGACCGAGGTAAATCAACTCCGCCCCACTCCACCGATACAGTCGCCGGATCGAGGATCTTGCCAAGGTGACCTTACCTAACTTCGGCACTTCGATCTCCGCCGCATCCGCCGTGAGCGACAGTAGCGAACCGAACAGAACATCGTCGCCCGCCAACTCGAAGCAATATTCCCCTTGCGGTTTCGGCGACTCGGCCGGCAGCGGGAAATGCAGCACGCTGACATTCGCCGTCGGGAATTCAAATGGCCGAGTGAAATCCCGTCCATGCCATCGCAACACATTCGCCGTGTCCGACTGCTGCAACGCCCCAGCCACAAAATCGCCATTTTGCAAATGCAAAACAGACGGGGAGATTTCTGCAGCAAAGACCGACGCAGTCATCCAGCACAGCGTCGCCACGAAACTAACCCGAAGCGTGGGCGAGGGCGAGCGCTCCCCAACGCATTGATTTATGTCACCTCTGCCCTCTTCGTTCCTCAGTGATGAAAGCGGTCCGATCATGTACCGCAGAGAAGCGGAGAGAGCAGATGAAATACGACGACCGGTCTGTCGCGCAGAGTCACAGACTTGCGCATCGACTTCATGACTTGCGGGGCGCTCGCCCTCGCTGACGCTTCGGGTTACTTGGTTCATGATCATCGCTCGTAAATCGGCAGGAATCGGTAATTGACCGCCAAGGCCAACATTTGCAAACCCGTTGCGACGGCCGGACCCATCTGGCCCTTGAAGCTGCCGTCCGGCGCTTGAGACGCTTTGAGTTGTCTCACCAGCAATTTGTTCCACTTCTCCCAGCTTTCGACATCGCCTTGAAACAGCGCTTGAGCCTGATAGTACCGAGCGTACTCGATCGCCCCGTGCCCCGGCGAACCACCCTCCAGCTTGCCGACCAGATAACCCAGCGTCTGTTTGAACTGCGGCAAGTCTTTTCGTTTGGCAATTGAGTACACCAGCGTCGCAATCGAGATGCGAGCAATCGACTCATCGAAGCCACCCAACCCGCCGGAATACGCCACCTGCCCGCTGCTGGCGGTCATCTTCGTGAAGTACGAGATCGCTTTGTCGATCGCTTCATCCGGCACTTCGATACCGCAATTCCGAGCCGCCAGCAATCCCACCAGCACAGCGCCCGCGACCGACGTGTCCGCATCCGTTCCATCGGGCGAATATCGCCACGCTCCAGCCGAGTTCTTTTTCTGCGAGGTAATCGCCGCACGCACCGCCAACTCCAGCGCGACTCCAATCGACCGCCGCTGAGCCGCTGGCGTGCTCTCTGGCCACAACGCCCGCTCATCGACTGCCCCGTAAGCCTCGGCCAGTGCGAGCGTCGCGAATCCGTGGTGATACATGCTGCCGCCGAAAAACCCTGTGCTCGCATTCTGCTGTCCGATGACATTCCGAATCGCCTTCCGCACCTGATTCGAGTACAGCCCAAAGTTTGGGTCTTCGCCGCTGGCCAAGAACACCATCAACCCCATCCCGGTGACCCCCGGCCCCGGATCGCCCCCCTGCCAATTCCCCTCGGCCGTCTGAGTCGTCGCCAAATACTGCAACCCCTTGTCGTACAGCTCCCGCACATCGCGAGGCACCGCCTCCCCAATCCGAGCATTAGGCGGCTGAGCAGCGGCTTCATTGATCACCGCCATCACGGCCAGCAGCGCGATCGTGAAAACCCACGATCGCCGTTCGATCAATCGAATTCGTCCGCTCATTCCGTTATCCCTTTTCAGCGTTGCTTCGCGGCCTTGACCAGTTCATCCAACGCATTGTGACAACGGCCAGCGATCTGCCGCAACACATTGGCCTCCATGGCGACCAATTCGCCCCGAGAGGCGTTCTCAACGACGATTCGCTTCATTAGCCTGCCGTCGCAGTGAATTGTTTTATTTGAAGGATCAAAACGATGGGGCATGTCCACGTTGGCGCTCGTTGGCATTCTCGCGCCGGAGCCTCTCGATTGGATGTGATCGTCGTTGCGGGATTGGTCATGTCGCTCGTTCTTGGGCTGGGCATTTGGGCATTTCAGACGCAAATCCACGCGGTTCGAAAAACGCAGTGCAAGAACAACCTCAAGCAATGGGGCTTGGCATTGCACAACTACCATGACACGTTCCAGTGCTTTCCGCCGTACGCTGGTGGCATGTTGCAGAACGGCGAACGACTGTCAGGAGCGGTGATGCTGCTGCCATTCTTGGGAATGGAGCCGTTCTGGAAACAAATAGCCGCGACGCCCGGTCAAGGTGGCGATCCCATGCACCTCTCGCTCTCACCCAAACCGAGCGAGGAGTTTTCGGTGCTCCTGTGCCCGTCGTCATCGGTGCCGTATCCCGTGGATGGCCAGCAGCATTTGAACTACGCCTTTTGCGTCGGTGATCAGATCGACTTTGGCGGTGGAGTTGAGGACTTTCCAAACCAAGAGTTGCCCCGTGGAGCGTTCGGCTGGCGACAGTGCCGAACCGTTCGGGAGATCCTTGATGGCACAAGCATACGATGTTTATGGCGGAACGTGATCTCGGAGTCAGCGGTCTACAGCGAGACATTCTGGGGCGAGCAGCTTCTGTTCTTGCAACCAGTCCCGCAGATTGTCTGGCGATGACCTTGAAGGGTGAATATCTCGCGAGCACGACTATGCTCAGGGAATTGATGGGCGAGCGCTGGTCGAGCGGGCATCCGTACTATTCGATTTTCCTGGCGGCGTTGCCACCTAACGGGCCCCCATGTACGGCATCCGCTCCTCCCAGTGGCAAATCGGTGGGTGGATGGTTTACGGCCAGCAGTCGACATCAAGGGGGGTGTCATGTCTTGATGTGCGACGGAACTGTCCGGTTCGTCAACGAGAATATCAACACGGGCGACCACCGCGCCACTCAGCCTGCCGACGGTCCTGGTCCGCGTGCCAGCAGCTACGGAATTTGGGGAAGTGTGGGTACAGTCGACTCCAAGGTGTGGTGCGATTAGTTCTTGAAGATCGCGTGCAAGTGTTGACATCGCGCGTATCCATTTGTCTGCAAAAAGCCACTGCCATTGTTTTTCATAATCAAACAAACTGAAACCAAAGCGAGCACCGATTGTCGCAGAGCGTTTCGCCGAGGATATTATGCTTCAACGATGTCTGGTGCTCTCTGCGCTCGTGTGTTTACTTGCCATGCCGTCGGTCACGTCAGCGCAGGCCACTCGGCAGACTGAGACGTATCAGCGGATCAAGACGACACTGGATGCCGTTCCGGCGATTGACACGCATGATCATCTTTGGCCGTTTGATCGGCTGCCGGGGTATCGCGAGACGAAGCTCGGCAAGGGGATGAATCTTTCCAGCATTTGGGGGAACAGCTATTGGACTCAGGTGGGGCTGCTGACGCCGTGGCAGCCGAAGATGGAGTTTGATGACTGGTGGAAGGAGGCGAAGGACGATTGGGACAATTCGCGATCGACCAGCTTTTATCGCTACACACAGATTGCGCTCAAAGATTTGTACGGCGTCGATTGGGATCGCGTGACCGATGAGCAGGCTCGTGAGTTGGATCGCAAAATCTTCGACAACTACCGCGATCAGAAATGGCTGCATCACGTTGTCACGGAGAAAGCCAACATCGAGTTGATGTTCAATGACCCGTACTGGGCGCGGTTTTCGTTTCAGACGACGTATCCGTTTGAAGTGCTTGTGTTCAACGTGACCTCGCTGGTTCGCGGGTTTCATGCGACGGAGTTCGACAATCCGTTCGACAGCCCATTTGAGTTCGCGACCAAGCACGGTCTGCCGATGAACTCCGTGGATGATTTCTTGAAGGTGCTGGAAAAACTGTTTCTGGAAGCGAAAGACAAAGGAGCGGTCTGTCTGAAGAGCACGCTGGCGTATCAGCGGACTCTGAAGTTCGACAATGTTTCCAAAGAGCGAGCCGAAGTGGCGTTCGGCAAGCGTCGCACGGCGCTGACGGCGGAGCAGGTCAAGGACTTCGAGGATTTCGTCTTCTGGCGACTGTGCGAACTCGGCGCGAAGTACGACCTACCGTTTCAGATTCACACGGGACACGGGCGCATTCAAAGCTCGAACCCGATCTTGCTGGTCGATCTGATCGAAGCGAATCTGAAAACGAAGTTCATCCTGTTTCACGGTGGCTATCCGTGGGTTGGCGAGACTGGTGCGATCCTGATGCGGCACTGGCATCACGTCTGGATCGACAGCGTCTGGCTGTCGAGCCTCAGCTATTCGATGGGCAAACGGGCGTATCACGAATGGCTGGAGCAAATGCCCTCGACCCGGATCATGTGGGGCGGCGACTGCAATCACGGCGAAGGGATTTATGGCTCGACGGAGTTGGCTCGGCAGTGCATCGCCGAAGTGCTCGCCGAGAAAATTGATCGTGGTGACTTGATTGAAGAGCACGCGAACCGCATCGGACGGCAGATCATGCGTGACAACGCGCTGGAGTTGTTTCCGCAACTCAAAGATCGGTTGTGGAAGCACAAAGGAAAGCAGGAATGAGCGATGTCTACGAATGATTCTCGGCAGCGCATCGGTTGGCTGTGTGCGGGACTTGTCATCTCGGCCAGTCTGATTGTGACGGGGATCGTTGCGATTGGATTCGAGACCATGACGGGGCGGCTGTCAGGCACGGTGGTCCAGGCGACGATTACTGAATACGGGATTGGCGCGGATGGTCATGGCAAGCTCGGCATTCAGAGTTGTCGATTATCCTCGGCGAAATTCGACTTGCACTTGGACGCCGTCCCGGTTTCGCAAAGCGGGACGAACTTGCCGTATCGTATGAGTTCAGGACTCGCATGGCTTCGTCGGCTTGCTTGGAAAGAGAAAACGTTCGGACCCTCAATGGCATTTGCTCTCGATAAGCCAGCCAGCGTCGAACCGTTGATTTCTCGCGGAGACGTCTTTTCACTCCTTCCTGGAGAATCAGCGATCTTGCTGACCTATGAAGGAAGCTACACCACGGAACGCTGGGCCGTCATTCTGCGATGTGATCCATTGCTGCCGCCACCTGCCATTCCTGTTGCCGAGGACCTTCCATGACCCAAACCTCCGGTTTCCTGCGTCGTGATCCAGCTGAAGTCACGCCATGGGCCGAAACCTGCGGCGAGATTCGTTGCTTGATTGAAGAAAAAGACAGCGCGGCGGGCGAGGTGCATCAGGTCAAGATTCACGACGCCAAGCTGCACTATCACGCTCACACCGACGAGTTTTATTACGTCATCGACGGGCACGGGACGATGACGCTCGACGGGGCCGAGATCGAACTCCACAAAGGGGTGGTCGTCTACGTTCCGCGAGGGATCAAGCACAAGGCGGTCGGCGATCTGACAGTGCTGGTTATCTGCGTGCCGCGAGGCGTGATGCACGACGTTCACGAAGTGGAGTAGATGAAGGGTCGGGTGTTTGGTATTTGAAAGTAGTTGTCCAATTCCCGAACTGCGGTTTTCGAGAGTTGTCGGATGATTTAGTTGTTCGGCATGGCCGTGTCGAGTTTGAAGAAGGGCGTTCCGGCGGGGGTGATCACGATCGATCAGGTGCTGGAGTTGTTGCTTCAGCAGATCGAATTGAATCGGCGGTTGACGGCGCGGGTGGAGATGTTCGGAGCGCGGTTGGCTGGCTATGAGCCACCGCCATCGAAGGATGTGGGTGGGTCGGGAACTCCCACGAATTACAGCGTGGCGGCGGACGAACAGCGGCGGCGCGGACGGCGGAAGAAACAGAAGTCGGCTCGGCGTGGGCGGCTGCCGACTGCGGACAAATTGGTCGAGGCGACGCGATTCGAGGACGTGTTTCCCGGGCAGGCCAAGCCGCGCGAGTGCGTGTTGGCGCGGACGCGTGTGGCGTGGCGGATCATCGGCGGGCGAGCGGTTCGCGTCGCGTATCGCGTGCATCGGCGCGAGCACCGCAATGACGCTCCGGCGGTG
>JANMIF010000464.1:0-4911 GCA_031375695.1 Planctomyces sp. | reverse complement strand
CCAACATGGCGGACAACGGATGACGCTTTCCATAGCGCCCGCGAGGATCAGGAACTCGCTGAAGAAACTCCAGCAAGCCCCCGGCGGGCGAAAAATTCACGGCAAAACCTTCTCAATCTCCCGGACCAACAACGGCGGAACGTTCGTGTCACGCCAAACACCCGAATTCTCTGCGTATTCTGCGCTACACTTCCAACAAGGCAAATTAGCCTGCCGTGGCAGCAAAAGTGAATGGTTGCTTTACGTTACGAGCGACGAATACCATGCCAAAACTAATTCGGAACCGAGACTCAGAACGACCGAAAATCTCCTGTAAATTTCCTATACTTACAAAAGCTGCAAATCGAGAGCAACACTACAATTTTTCTGAAATCAGCCGGAATGCGGCGGCTTCTGGTTTGTGCGTCTCCAACGCGGCCGGACGCTTCGAGCTAGCGCATTCCGGTTGATCAATACGAACTTGGAGTTGGACAGGTTTTTAGAGCGGAAAACAATACGCGGGTCGGCTTGCCATATTCCGCGAACAATCAGAGCTATTCTCGACACGAGTGCGGACGACAAATTGATCAGCCGGAACGCGCTAGCGACCGGTTCGAACGAGGGATCCCTCGGAAAGGATTTTTTGGGGGAAGTGCATTGAGGCGTTGAGGGCCTATCGAAGATGGATCGATCGCGGCGGACGATTTCGCTTTATTCAGGTTGTCTTAGGTTTTCACGACCTAGCCGAATACCGGGGGACTGGCGGTGCGATTTGTTTATGTCACTCGTGATCGATTGGTTGAGGACTCCCAAGCTTCGGAACGCTCCTTTGCGGATAGGGTTTGGCGATTTGCCGCGAAACCAGTGATTGATCACCTTCCGGCACGACCCTTCGGCGAAGACGAAGTGCCGATGGAGTGGCGGACGTCACTGGGACCAAACAGGAAACTGGGAAGGTTTGTGAGTCGCATCGTTGTCGAGGATCAGACACAGCTCGTATTCAAGCACCGTTCCAATTCAAGACGACGAGGCTCTTTGAGGGGCTTCCGGTGCCACCCGGAGAAGTCCCCCCTCCACGCCATTCTTTTGACGGCCGTGCATTGTCGCCGTGCGACTGTCACGCAAAGCCCCGCCGTTCGACCCCCGCCGCTTCGATCCTCGCGTGCCGCGAGCAATCTGCGTTCACAGGATGAGCTGCGCCAGAGTGCTCCGTTCCTGCGAGCATTTCTTCAACGTGATGACTTTTGCAAATCACAATCAAGCTATTTTCAACGCGGTCGAGAATGAAAGATTAGCCGGATGACGCTGGTCTCGGTTTGAACCGGACGCTAGCACGTTCCGGCTGATGGGCAACTTTTTTCCGTTCACAGCCGCGAGGCGACATAGTTCTTTCTCGCTCACGCATTCAGTTCCCAGTCACGCAATTCAGATTCCGTGACTTAAAACTCATCTGCTCATGAAGGTTGACACATGTTGTTGTTGAATTGGTTAACGGCTGTTGGTCATCGTTGTCGCCATTCGCGCCGGCTTCAGTCGCTCAAGCAGGGCTTCCTGTCGCGTAAGCAGGCCGCAACACGCTCGAAAAAGTTGGCGGAAGCGGCCGCAACTTTCATTACGTCGATTGAGCAATTGGAAAATCGGACGCTCATGTCGGTCGATCCGTTGCTCGATGCCGCGTTCCTTCCGCAGGAGCCTGAGCTTGACGATCCGATTGGATTGGCCCCGATCGACTCGAGGCAGCTCGTTCAGGATCTGGATCTTGGTACGTTTCTAGTGGGGACTGGCAATCCTGCATCGAACGCAGGAACCACTCTGTCGCAGTCAGCGGAGCCTTCTCGGCCGGTGGTCGTCTTTGTCGATTCGGCTCTTGAGGATTACCAGTCGTTGGTGGCGAATCTTCACGACGCCAATGTGTTCGTTCTGGATGCGCAGCGTGATGAAGTCGCTCAGATCACCGACATCTTGGGAGGATATCAAGGTCTCACGGCGGTCCACATTTTGTCGCACGGGTTCCGTGGTGGCATTCAACTTGGTGAGACGCGGTTGGCTGCGGACAACCTGGGGCAATACACCGAGCAGCTTCAAACTTGGGGACGGTCACTCGCCGAGGATGGTGACTTACTGCTGTATGGTTGCGACGTCGCCGCTGGAAATTTGGGAGCGGACTTTGTTGCTGAATTAGCCGTGTTGACCGGCGCGGATGTCGCGGCCTCCGTCGATGTGACGGGAAATGCCAAGCTAGGCGGCGACTGGGTGTTAGAGACGAGCATGGGGGTTATCGAGGTCGGGGCGGCGTTTGATTCAAACTTACTGGCCGGTTATTCGCACCTGCTGGCGACGCTGAACGGTACGAGTGCGGCCGACACGATCACCATTAACAAAGCGACTGCATCTCGTAGTGGCGACCCTGCGAAAGTCACTGTTGACAACACTTTTGTCGCCAATGGCAAGAATGGCGACGATACCTTTGTCGTCGCCAAGACCCCTGATGCGAGCACGTTTGCATTGAATGGAGATACCGGCAAGGACACGGTCAACCTGAGTGGATTGACGGGCGATGCAACCGTTCGGTTGACCAACACCACGGGCGGCTCCACGGTGACGGTGGTCAACGGCTCGACGACGAAGACGATCAATCTCACCAAAGTCGAAGTCTTCAAGGGGAAATCAGCCGGGAATCACACGCTCGATCTCTCAGCGCTCACGATCGATTTGATGATCAGGGTGGTGGGGAAGAATAAGATTCAAGTCGCGCAAGGAGGTGGCACGGCGTGGACGAATTTCTTCGAGGCCGAAAACATCGAAACCATCAAAGGGGGAACTGGGCAGAATATTTTTGTTTTTGGCAAGGGCGGCTCGCTCACGGGCATGATCGATGGAACGAGTACAAATAAAGGCAACATCCTCAGCTATCGCAATAAGTTCACCGTTGGAGGCACGAATTATGAGGCTGGCAACACAATCAAAGCATTCAGTGGCGACGTGAGCTTGAAGTTCAATAACGGTTCTCGGACCAGCGGAATGGCCACGGCCAACCCCACGGGACTGTCCAGCGCGACTTCGGTGGCGTTCGTCAACATCGATCAATTCGTCGTGAGGGATCTCATTAGCGGAGGAGTGGATCGCCTCGATTTGTCGGTTCAGGCCACGCCATTGACGTTTGAGTTTCGGTCAAACACCGCCGTCACGGATCCAGGCGTGAAAGTGATTAGCGGAGCCAACGCACTGCTCATCAATGTCCCGTTCGTCGAAGAGGTCAAGGGTGGCACAAAGTCGAACACTTACCAGTTCTTCGACAATTGGGGACTTGTTGGCTCCGGCACCACGACGGATGCCAAAGAGATCAAGGTCGATGACACGACTAACAGTGGTAATGGTGCTGATCAAGGAACGCTGGATTTCAGCAACGTGACCTTCGACCTCGCATTTCTGATCAAGCCCAATGGCGCTGTCACGGTGACGGCTGAGCAGGTTGTGAACAACAAACCGATCACCTTTCAGGCCACCGCGACCGGCATTGAGAAACTGATCGGTGGTCGCGGAAACAATACCTACAAATTTGAAAAGAATGCGACGCTCAAATCACTCGTGGGCGGTGCTCCGGGTGTCGATGGAATGGGCAAACCTCTTCAGCCCGCCGGAAAACAGAACAAGCTCGACTACAGCGGTTACGGCGCACCGGTCATTGCGAACCTCACGAACACCGATTTGACGATCACGCCGACGAACGTGCCGAATGTGGATGACGTTTCACCGGCTGGCACAAACCCCGCGCTGCCGATTCAGGAAGTGTGGACGCTCACCGTCGCGGGGCTGAACGGAACGATGGTGCTTGGTACGAAAGCCGCTGAGTTTGATTCGAAGAACACGAACGAACTCGACGAACAGAACTTTAAGGTGGTGCTCCAGTCGTTTCTGGAACGGAATGATTTTGCCGTCTCGAAGAAGACGAACATCACGAAACCGGCGACCGGCACTGTGCCTGCTCAAGGGGAAACGGAATGGACTATTCTCTTTTCCGAGCCGGGGACAATCCCGCTTACCGAATACCAGGACCTACTCGCGGATTTGAAATTGGTCGATTTCGCGAAGGAGAGCAATCGCTCTCCCCTGCCGCTGGCAGCGGATTTCGCCAGCGATCTGAAAGAGGAATTGGAGAAGCTGAACGGTATCACGGATGTCTATGTCACCACCGCTCATGTGACGGACAAGGGACTTTCTTCCAATCCGTGGATCATCCATTACAAGGCGGCCGGCGTACCGACGGCGATCCTCGCGGCCGATCTGAAGCTGTTCTCGGCCGACGATACTAAAGTCTTTGTGGATATCCGAGTTGATCCGGCAAGCCCCACTGGTGAATACACGCAGGCCGTGCATGTGCCGGATGCAAATATCTACAGCCATCCCTCTGTCTCTCCGGGATTTTCCATCGAGCCGGGGCTTGTCTATTTCGGCAAGACGAGCGTTGCTCCTCAAGGAGTCGGCGTGGCGGAGATTAAAGTCACCGACGGTGGCACAGGCTACGATCCTGCGGCGATGCCTGCTCTCAGTGTGTCCATTGAGGGGGGCGGTGGCGCGGGTGCGACAGCCACCGCCACTCTGGGTGTGACGAAAGATAGCTTCACGATTAACGGCGGTGACGCAATTTATATCACGGCCCCGACGGTGACCATTAGTGGTGGCGGTGGCACGGGTGCCACCGCAATCGCCAAACTAGGCATCGGCCGTGGCGTGACCGGGATTACGATTACGAATCCTGGGACAGGGTTCACATCGGCCCCGACGATTACGTTCTCTGGCGGCACACTCTTGAACGCCGTATCGAACCCAGCTCTTCCCACAGGCGTGGGGAATGCGTCGAACTTTACAGTCAGCAGAATCACGCTGACTGCACCCGGGAGTGGCTATTCCTTGACGGCGTCGCCTGCTCCC
>JANMIF010000449.1:0-13563 GCA_031375695.1 Planctomyces sp. | reverse complement strand
GGCCCTCGGCTCAATCCGTGCGGTGGTTCTGGTTCAGCCAGTCTCAACTCACATTCCGATGCCGCCATTCGACAACTCTCTGGCGACGACTTGGCTTAGCTCCCTGGCGTGCTGTTGGGGTTCTCGGTGCGAGTTGAGGTGAATTCCAAAAGCAGGTGGGGCAAATTCGTAACCTCCGCTAATTAGCGCCGGACGGCGGCATTTGGCTTGGGTTCGCGAAATCCCGATCGGAAGAATTCGGGGTTGTCGTCAACGTGCCAGACGTGGCCGTTGTGTTGGTACAGGCGGCGCTGTTCTTCGAGATTGAACGGTCTCGCGCCGAGGCGGCCGAAGACGCTGAGTTGGTTGCCCGATTCGTCAACGGCTCGGTCGCGGTCAACGCCCTTGGAGATGCACAGCGCGTGGCCGTGTTTCGGGAGCTTGCGGGTGGCGATCAATTCCGGGAAAGGCCGGGCGCTGAAGCCGGTGCTGCCGGGGGTTTCAGGGGTTGTGAGTTGTACAACTCGCAGGCCGTTTTCGCCGTCGGCGAGGTAGGCGAAGGCGCTGGCATATGTGATGCCGAGTTTCACGTCGTTCAAATCGTTGATGCAGCCGTTGGCATTGAAGACTTGGTCGATGCGCGGTTGCAGCGGGTTTTTGACGTCGACGATGACGAGGCCCTCGTGGCCGCCGGCGATGTAGGCGTAGGTTCGCGCGACGTACAGGTTGCGAGCGTCGGCGATTGGCAATGAGGCGCGCGGTTCGGGCGAGGCGAGGTCGGTGATGTCGAGAACTTTGAGGCCACCGGCATCGGCAACGAAGGCGTAGCGGAATTGCGTTTGGACGGCGCGCGGTTCGGTCAGGAAAGGTTCGCCAATGACGCTCGCAACGTGCGGGTGTTTCGGATCGTTGAGGTTCACGACGACGAGGCCAATGTCGGCGCAGATGTAGGCGTACGTTCCGACAATCGTGATTGAGCGTGCTCCGCAGAGGATGCCGTTCGGGTTGAACGTCAGGTCGCGTTGCAAGAAGTTGTTCAACGGATTTCCGTCGAGCAGCGTGCCGGCTCCGACCAAGATCAAGCCCTCTTTACGATCGGTCACATACAAGTAGGCGTACAGCGCATGCACGGCAGATTCTTGGTTTTCGGGATCTTGTTTGCGCGTCGGATCGGGAGCGGTTGTGGCGGGGGCGGCGACGCAGGTCGCGTAGCAAGTCGGGACATAAAACTGCTGGCCGAGCGGGCTGACCGGGGCAGTGACAATTCGTTCGGAAAAACCTTTGTGGTCGATGAACGCGACGTCGAAGACTCGCAGGCCACCTTCGCCACACGCGGCATACAAGTACTCGCCTCGAAGTTGCACACTGAGGATTTCCGGTTTACGGAGCGGGTGCGTGATCCGTTCGCTGACGTCGCGGCCGGGATGTTCGTGAGCGTGTTCCAGTTCGCAATCGGCGGCGAGGTGCTCTTCGTAGTTGTCGGGATACGCCACCTTGTGCAGCGTACTTCCGATGACGGTTTGCGGTTCATCTCGCTCGGTAACGACGACCGCTTCGAGGCCGTGATCTCCCGCGCCGACCCAGCAGTATCGGCCCATGAAGTTCAGATAGTTCGTGCCGTGCATCAGCAGTTGAGCCATCAGGGCGTTGTTATCGTCCTTCTGCGAGAGGTGACAGTCGGAGCATTGCTTGGTTCCGTCTTTGCCACGAACGGTGTGCGGCACGTTCGTGCTGAAGGCGATGCCGCTGAGGCCATCGGCGGAGATTGTCTGTTGCTGAACGTAGATCGATTCGCGGTTGTTGTTGTAGCTGCCGACATGCACAGCACACGCCGAGCGAGCTGGGCTGACTCGATGGTTCATGACGTTGCCGTCTTTGGCCAGCATGTAGACTTCGTCGCGCAGCGTTTGGAAGTTGTACGAGGTGTAGTTGCGAGTGACGTCTCCCTCGTTGTGGAGTTGCGGCGTCTTCATGTTCGCTCGCTGAGGCAGATGGCAGCCGTAACAGGTTGTGTTCCAGGAAGAATGGCACGCTTGGCAGCTCATCTTCGTTCCGGCATGAGCGCACTCTTCCGGGCGAGACGGACGGTCGCCCCAAGCGATTTGCTCACCGTCGAAGCGCACGGTCTTCGCGAGATGCGATTTCTCGTTGTACTTCGGGTGGCCGGGAGTGATCGTGTCCACAACTTGCGGAATTTCCCAGATTTTGGGTTTCCCAGCGTTGTCCTTTTCGACCATTGCGACTTGAAAGACTTTCGTTCCTCGGCGGAAGAACCTCGGCTGGCCGGAAGGAGATCGCAGTGCCTCCATGTTTGTGCCGCCCTTGGGCGCGGCGGGGCCGGAGGTGCGCAGGCTGGCTCGGCGATATGTGTCGCCGTGGCAGTCTTCGCAGGAAATCTCGATCGCCGCGCGGACTTCGCCGTACAGCTTGGTGTTGCCGTGATTGTCTTGCTTGAAGTGGCAATCGACGCAGTGCATGCCTCGCTCAAGGTGAATGTCCATGAAGTGGACCGGGATGCCGTCTTTCGTCGGACGACTCGCCGGCGGCCGCATCGCATATTGCATCTTGGCATTCGAGCATTCGTCGATTATCTCGCCCTTGTGATCGAGCAGATTCCCCTCGCGATCTTTTTTGAAGACCGCTCGGAACATCCAGCCGTGGCCGTGGAAGTCGGCGAATTGTGTGTTCCGTGTTTGCGAATTCAGCTCTGACGACGCGGCGAGGAATTCTTCGTCCGACCAATTGCCGCGTGCGGCCGCCTCTTCCGGGTTCGACATCAGTGACTGCACGAACTCTTCGGCAGTCGGGTCTTTTTGCTCGTGCGGATACATCAGGTCGCCGTCGGTTTCGTTGTCCCACCACATGTAGCCGAGGAAGCTGTTCATCACAGTCGTGCCGGGATGAATGTGGCAGACGATGCACTGACTCGTCGGAATCGCGGTTGTGAATTCGTGCTTGATCGGATGCCCCGGCTCATCGCGCGGGATCATCGGATCGGGATTCAGGCTGAGGCCACGATTACCGGCATGAGCATGTGGGCCGGAGTGAACGGGCGAGCGATCGTTCGCGTAAATGACGTGACATGCCGTGCAACCGCTCGATCGATAATCGCCTGGATGATCGTTCGTGCCGAGAAAATTCAGAGTCGGGTCGAGCAGCCGGGTCTTCTGCAAACCGATGAAGACCGGATCGGTGCGATTCTCGGTGCCGAGCCCGCGAATGCTGAGCCGCGTTCGCGGTCGGCCCGGTTCTTCTTCACGTTCGGGGATACCGACTTCGGGGCGAAAGCGGCCGCCTCGTTCAAAGATGCGGAGCACGTTCGCCGGCTGAGATGACTCGAAGCGGGGCAGCGGATCGAGGTACGGCACGATGCCTTTGTATTTCATTTCGTATTCGGTCGGCGGCGGGACGGTTTGTAATCGCTGTGGGGTGCCGTTCATTGAATAGCTTTCGCCGAAGTGTGGCCGCTTCTTCGGGGTCGCGCCGTTGTTGTACAGGGCCGCTCCCCACAACATGCAGCCGTGAGTCATCATGCTCTTCTTCACTTCGAGCACTTCGCGCGGATGACACCCGACCGTGCCGCAACTGATGTGCGCAACTCGCAAGTCGCCGGGATTCACGAAGCGGATGAACTCCGGGTTCTCATGATTGAGCAACGTGTAACTGCGAACCGGATTGGCGGATGACGGCCATGAATCGGGCAATCTTGGCCAAACGTGAGCGTCCTCCATCGTCGTGCAGTTCGCGTTGCCGCCATGACAATCGGTGCAGCCCAGATGCAAGTTCGGCGAGTTGTGCATATCGCCCGTGTTCTTGTGGCAATGCACACAGCCCCACGATTTCGACATTGCCCCGTTTTCCGTCTGTCGAATCAAGCTGTCGGCGGGCAACTGCGGCCCGAAGGATTGTTCCGCTCGCGTCGACTTGGGAATCGGGACCAGTACGCGCTGCGGCGTTTCTGATTCGTCCGACTCCGGCGGCATGATCGAACCGAGATCGAAGCCCACCGGTTTGACTTTTCGGTTGAGCTGCAGATCGCGAACGAGTTTGATGTCCTGGCCATTGCCTTGATTCCGCTTAGTAATTTCCCGCAGAGCGTCTTTCAGCGTCGGATCGGCCGCTTCAATTGATCGCGACGGCAATGAACAAGCGAATGAAACGAAGATCGTCGCAGCGAATGCCACGAGGGTCTTCATTCGTGGTCTTCTCAAAGTGGTCGGAATCTCAAAGCGGCACATGGCGACATCCTGTCTCAATCAATTGGTCAATACGTCAAATCCAAGCTGACGAAGCTGGCGAAGAAACCGGTTTGTTTGTTGTTGAACTGTTTGAACAAGTCGTAGAAGCCGGTCTCGGGGATCAGGCCGCTGACGCCGCCGACGATCAGGACGTTGTTGTTCAGGAACGGGCGGTACTCGACGCCGAGGCTCAGATCGGTGCCGATCCGGCGATGCACGGTCTGCTGGAAGATGAATTGTTCGAGCACTTGCGTCTTGTCGAACCAGAGAAAATTGGCATTCGTGATCGCTCGCAACTTCGGCGTGATGTCGAAGTCCATGCCGACATTGAACAGTTGCAGGCCGGGATTCACGAAGTTCGACTGACCTTGGAATTTGCTCGACCGCAGATCGGGGATGAGGCTCATGCGGTTGACGAGATTCACGCCGAAAAGTTTCAGTTGCTGCCGCTGCCAATAACTGAACTGACCGCCGGCGAAGTTCGGATTGTCGAAGATCGAATCGAAACCTTCGGCTCGGCCATCGTTCGGATTGTCGTCGCCGGATGAGTAAAAGAACGAGGTGCGGAAGCGAGCCCAGTCGCGATCATACGACAGTTCTATGGCTCCCATGTAAGCTCGGATTTGCTGCGACGTGCCCGCCAGCGGATTCAGCGAATCCTTGCCGATGGCGTAATAAAATGCATTGCTGAGATTGAACCGCCCGATGTGTCCGTCGCCCGCGAAGCCCAGGTAATACGCATCGACCTGGTGCGGCTGAAACACACCGACCGGATCGGGGCGGACGAGAAAACCTTGCTTGTCGAATTTGGTGCTGGCACGATCACGGTTGTAGTGAAAGCTAGCGTTCGCCGTGTAACCGGGAAACACAAAGTCTTGCCGGTAATAGTTCATGATGAACGTGTTTTGATGCCGGTCGTCGAACGTGTTCAGCAGGCTGTTGGTGTCCTTTTCGGTTTGATCGAAGAAGACGGCGTTGTACTGATCGCGATTGGCGTTGCTCGTTCCGAACAACCGCACGCCGCGATTTGTGTCGCTGAAAATGAACCCGCGGAAGTCGCTGACAAACGGCTGTGAACCGGCTCGCACCGAGACGAAGTCGTAATACGGACTGGTGTCCGCCAACTTCGTCTCGACGAACCATTCTTCGAGCGAGAAGTCGCCGAGGCTGCGATGTTTCCCTTTGGTCGTGTCCGGGAAGACAACTCCCAGCTCTTTCACATCGAGATAATTGCGATTGAAGATCGGCGTCAGTTTGACTCGCCAGTCATTCGGCTTGAATGCTGCGTCACCGTGAACCAGATCGAAAGACAGCGCAAGATTTTGGTTGAAGAAGAACTGCTGTGGATTGCCAAAGAATTCATTGGGCGCGCCCCCTTGAGGCGTCGTCCCCGTCGGCACTTGCCGCGATTCAAACAGCGACAAACTGCTCCCGGTGAAATTGAAAAACGTGTGCTGCCCGATGATCGGGTAATCCCCCTTGAGCACGTTTTGGTTGTAGGGATCGAGGATATTACCCGGCACGAACGGATAGTCGTCAACCGGCGGATGATCGTTGCCGTAGCGATCCCACGGAGCCATGCCGATCCGCCAGCGATCTTCCATCGGGACAAAGTGACTGCTTTCCTGGTCCTCGCTCGGATAAATGCTCGACTGCCCGGTGAAGCCAGCGGGAGCTTCGAACGGCATCTGTTGCAAGAAGGGCGGTTCAAGCGGATCGTCCGGCGGGAAGATCAGCGATTCGGCCGTGCCGCGACGCAACACAGGTGGCCGAACATCAAGCTGCAAGCGTCCAGATTCGTCGTTCTCAATGAACGGCGTTTCTTCATCCGAGTCCTCAAAGGCGACCACGATCAAGTCCGGTTCCGAGTCGTCGAAATCATTCGCATCATCGGCCACCAAACTTCCAATTCCGGAGACCAGCAGCGATCCAAGCATGAACAGACCGCGAACGATCCCGCGCGGCGATCCCTGCGAAGGGTTGTTGTTCGAGCAAAATTCCTTTCGGCTCGATAAATCAGTTCGTCGGAACAGGTCACTCAGCACACCGCCGCACTCCGTTGGGTGGTTCGTTGAGTTCTTGAGGAAATTTCGGCCACGCCTCTTCGCGTGGGAATTCTCTTTCCAATGGCCGTCACAGCTCGCCCAACGGTCAAATTCAGGGCCGATGGCTCGCAGAAGGTGAGCCATCTCGCTGTGCCGGTAATATCGGTTCTGACAACAAAGACAAATAATGCTGTTCTCAACGGTTCTCCCTCCCGATATACCTGTGAGCCGACATTGGACGTCATAACTGGCACAACAGGCCGACTCGGGACGAGGATAAGTCCCGCCGACCTGTGAGAAGGAACTCCGTGCCCCTCAACGGCAGTGCCGCAGCTTTACAGGCTGCGACAACAGGGGCGTCCATATGAAGCCATTTTGGCGAATTCGACCAAGCAAGCGTCGCCGCCAGCGCGATTGGTCGGCGGAAGCTCTTGAGCCGCGATTGGTCATGACGGTTCCGCCAGCGACTCAGATTTCAACCGCCGAAGTCAGTCTGTTGCTGCGTCGCGCGGCGGCGGCCTCCGCCAGCCAAAACGCGATCATCGCCGTCGTCGATCGCGGAGGGCACATCCTCGGCGTGCGCGTTGAGCAAGGAGTCATCAATGGCATTGACGCGGTCGCCAACGGCGGCAACGGAAATGGCGTGATTGATACGGTCGTTGGAGCACCTGATCCCGAAATCGAAGTAAAAACTCTCGTCTACGCGATCGACGGCGCGGTCGCCAAAGCGCGCACGGCGGCGTTCTTCGCGAACGGCGACAAAACGGCGACACCGTACCCGACCGTTGGCCCACTGACATCGCGAACCGTGCGATTTATCAGCCAGACCACGATCACACAGCGCGAAGTCGAATCGAATCCCAACGACCCGAATCCGGCATCGAGGTTGCGCGGCCCGGGATTTGTCGCCCCAATCGGCATCGGCGGACACTTCCCACCGGGCATCATGAACGCTCCGCAGGTCGATCTGTTTGGTATCGAAAACACGAATCGCGACAGCATTGTGCATCCAGGACTCGATTCGATCAAAGGGACCGGCGACGACATCGCACTGACCAGCCGATTCAACGTGCCGACTTCGTTCATCCCCGTCGGACAAGGAATCGATGCGCCGGAATCGTATGGATACACGTCAGGCCGCATGCCGAACGCGCAATCACGCGGTATCGCGACTTTGCCGGGGGGCATTCCGTTGTATCGTGGCCTCGACATGCTCGGTGGAATCGGCGTCTTTTTCCCCGGCACAGTCAACAGCGCGAATCCCAACAACCCGGTTCGCATCGGCGATGCCACGTTCGAGCAAGGCTTTGTGCCGGGAATCGGGCAAACGGCGGAACAGCGAGTCAACGCCCCGAAAGTCTTGGAAGCCGAATGGATCGCGTTTGCGGCGGCGGGCGGAAGTTCCATGGCCGGTGCGACGGTCGGTGCGATCAACGGCGTCCCGGCCGTGCCATTCAATTATCCGTTCGGCCGGATTGATTTGGTCGGCATCACACTGCAATTGATCGGTCCGACCGCTGGCATCAACGGCGTCCGCGCGATTCAAAACGTCGGCACGACGGTCGGAGTCGGCAATCCCAACAGCGGAGCGAATCAACCGCTGGTCTCCGGCGGCGCGACGCTGCTCGCGGGCGTTGGCCTTCCGGAGGGCTGGTTAGTCTCGCCGCATGGTTCGACGAACGGCACCGCGGCAATAACCGATGACATCACAGGTGCGGATGTCATACAGATCGTGAATCAAAGCATCGCGTCGGCGAACACGGTGCGATCGGCCATTCGGCTGCAAGTCGCCGGCACGTCCACATTCCCCGGCGCGCGATCGCGGATGGTAATCGCCGTTTCGGACAAGCTCGGCAACGTGCTGGGCTTGTACCGCATGCGGGATGCGACATTCTTTTCGATCGACGTAGCAGTGGCGAAGGCTCGCAACACGGCGTACTACGCCAACCCTGGGCTGCTGCAAGCGGTTGATCGCGTTGATGACGACCGCAACGGAATCCCCGATCCGAATATCCCACTCGGCACCGCATTCAGCAACCGTACCTTCCGATTCCTGGCCGCGCCATACTTCCCCGAGGGGATCGACGGCACGACTCCCGGAGCATTCTCGATACTGCGTGATCCCGGCCACAAAACCAGTTTCCTAAGTTCGACGAATCCGGCGATCAATAACCAAGCGGTTGAGAATGTTGGAGCACCGGTAGCCGCGAATCTGATGAAATCGGTGCTCGGCTTCGACGCCTTCAATCCCGGAAGAAATTTTCGCAACCCGCTGAACATCGCCAACCAAAACGGTGTCGTGTTTTTCCCCGGCAGCACGCCGTTGTACAAGAGCACAGCTCTGGCGGGGGGCTTCGGGATCAGCGGCGACGGCGTCGATCAAGACGACGTCGTGACGTTCTTCGGCAACGACGGATACCGTGCTTTGGCGGCAATCATGTCCGACAAGTTCTACGTTCGTGGCAGCCTGCTGCCGTATCAGAAATTCAATCGCAATCCGTTCGCCTAGACCTGATTTCAAGCTCGACCTCACCGTGGGCTTGGCTTCCAGCCTGTCTTGTTTTGACAATTCGACAGGCTGGAAGCCTAGCCCACGATGTAGGTCAACATCTTTCGAAACGGCCACTCGCAATCAGAAGTTGATCCGATGATTCGACGATTTCACCGAACTGCTCTGTCGTTTTTCCTGCTACTGATTGCCATTTCGTTGCCGCGATCAACTCGTGCCGATGAATATGGCGACTCCTGCCGCCGCTATCACGATCACTGGCGAGCCGGCTGGCCACAGTGTCCGGCTCCGTGGGCGAAGTGTTCGGAAAGTCCTCGCGAGTGCGGTTATTACGTCGGCGGCGGAGCGGCTTGCTTTGGCGACGGTCGTTGTGGTCACGAAGGAACTTGGGGCTGGGACTATCAAGGGCTTTGCCATTGCAAACGAGTGTGGCTCGGCTGGCATCACGGCTGCCGCCATCAAGGTGGCTCGGGAGCCTACAAGACCGACGGACCGAAGTTGCCATTGTGCGAATGAGTTCGCATTAGTCTTCACGCGGGCGAGAAAGACGCATTCGGATGTTTAACTGCAACGCATCGGCGTGGTCGGGTGCGTTTTCTCGCTCACGTCGATGGCGTTGAGGTTAAACTTCGGCCGTGGATGACGTGTTGGAGGCGACGACCGAAGAACCACTCCGCTTCAGCGTGGACGATCACCAGCTTGACCTGAAAGCCGCGATGTGAGAACGACTTGCCTGATGATGGTGCGAGCCACCATGAGCTGCTTTTTTGGATGGCTGCTTGCTGGTTGCGGCACTGAGTCGCCGCAATCAACGGCAACATCGGTGGTCTCTCCAGCGGTCGATTTGCCGCCGATGTTCCGCGAGGCCACTGCGGAGACGGGCTTGTCGTTCTGGCATCGTCGCGGACTTCCTTGCCGTTATCGCTTTCCGGAAATTATGGGCTGCGGCGGTGCGTTGTTGGATTTCGACAACGACGGCGACTTGGATGTCTATTTGGTAGATATGCTCTTCGATGATGAACTCGCGGAGGCACAGGTTCACCCCGAACGTCACGGTAACCGACTCTTCGAGCAAATCGCGCCGCTGCGATTTCACGACGTCACGACTGGCTCTGGCTTGGAGGATGTGGGCTTGGGGCAAGGGGTGGCCGTTGGCGATGTCAACAACGACGGTCTTCCTGACCTGTATCTGACGAAGATTGGGCCGGATCGGTTGTTCTTGAACCGGGGGCAAGGTCGCTTTGAGGACGTGACTGTGGAGGCGAAAACCGACAACCCGTTATGGGGGACCTCGTGCAGTTTTTTTGATTACGATCGCGACGGCTGGCTGGATTTGTACGTTGCCAACTATGTCGAATTTGCGCCGCGTGAATGCCGTCCGCTAGCGGGAGGCAGCGCGGACTATTGTTCTCCGAAGCAGTTCGCCCCCTCTGCCGACCGGCTGTTCCGAAATCTTGGCCGCTCACATGCGAGAGGAAGTGGGACCGCGCCGGTTCGGTTTGCCGATGTGACCGCGCCCGCTGGCATCGCGATTCAAGCCAGTCCGGGGTTGGGAGTCGCTTGTGCCGACTTCAACAGTGACGGTTGGCCAGACATTCATGTGGCGAACGATCAAGCTGCGAATTTCTTGTGGATCAACGACCGGGCCGGGCGATTTCAGGATGAAGCGGTGTTGCGAGGCAGCGCCTATGACCCTTTGGGACAAGCTCAGGCCGGCATGGGCGTGGCGATTGCGGATGTGGATGCGAACGGCGAGTGGGATCTTTTTGAGTCACACTTGTCTGGCGAAAGGAATGCGTTGTATCTCGGTCGCAGTGGTCAGTTCGCCAACGCAACAATTGCTGCCGGCCTCGGCGATCCAAGTCTGACGCGAACTGGCTTTGGAACGGCGTTTAGCGATTTGGATCACGACGGCGAACAAGATGTCTTGGTCGTCAACGGGGCTGTCCGACGTGCTGATTCCGTCAAGGCACTGGCGCCGGTCGAACATTTCGGCGATTTGGCGGCATGTCGATCGTTTCTGGCTCAATATCAAGAACGAAACCAGATCTTCCTGAACGTCGGGAACGGCCAGTTTCGACTGGCAATCTCGCGCAACGATCCCTTCTTGAGTCAGGCGTCGGTGTCTCGTGGTCTGCTGGTGGGCGACCTCGACAACGACGGCGACGATGATTTGATCGTGACTCGAGTTGGCGAGCCAGCTCAATTGTTCGTCAACGAAAGTCAGAAATTGGGACATTGGTTGCGCCTGCGATTACTGACCTCCGCAGCCGGTGACGATCAACGACCTCGTGACGATTTGGGTGCTGTTGTCGAGATCAAGGTGAGAGCAAAAACCTGGCGGCGGTTGCTGCAACCGGCAACTGGTTATTTAACTTCGCACGATCCGCGAGTTCACTTCGGCCTAGGCGATGTAACTCGGGTGGAGCAAGTGGCCGTGACTTGGTCTGACGGTGTTCGCGAGGATTTCGTTGATCTCAACGTTGATCGAATCGTGACGCTGACGAAGGGGACCGGACATCGTCATGAATGAGCCACACGCGACACCGCGATTCCCTCGCAAAAGACAGTGGCTGGCCGCTTTGGCACTGGCCCTCTTGGCGAGCGTGACTTGGCTGTGTTGGCCGGCTCGACCGGTCCCTCCCATTCGACTGGAGGGACTAGATCCTGAAGTGCGATCGGCGATCGAGAAGGCTCAATCGCGAGTTCGCCGTTTCCCAAAATCCGGCCGAATCTGGGGCGAGCTGGGACTTTTGCTGTACGCTCACGAGCTTTCACAAGACGCACAGAAGTGTTTGCTCGAAGCCAGCCGGCTCGACTCCTCCGACTTCCGCTGGCCTTATCTTCTCGGCGTGATTGTTGAGCCCGTTGATCGCGATTCCGCGAGGCGGCATTTCCAAACGGCCGTGGATCGAACCGCGTCCGAGCCTCTGCCGCGAATTCGCTTGGCCGAATTGGCGCTCGACGGCCATAACCTTGAGTTGGCGGAACATTATCTAAAGGAAGTTCAACAAATTGCGGCCAACGATCCGCGCGTCTTATTTCGTCTGGCTCAAGTTCAATTTTTGCGTGGGGACAACGCGAACTGCGTTCCACTGGCCGAGCAAGCGAGTCGGCGAGCCCCCGGAGCACGCGGTCCTTTGGAGTTGCTCGCCGCCGCTCATGGGCGAATGCAGCAGACGGAATTGGCGCGTCGATTCGCCGACGCAGCCCGCCAATTGCCTCCCGGTAGCGATCGCTGGTTTGATCCCGTGATTCAGCAAGCCAATGAAACTCGGCGAGATCCGATCTGGTTCCAATTTCTGGCTCAGAAGGCCCAAGAACAACGAGACATTCCGCAAGCTATTCAACTTCTTGAGCCTGTTTGGAAACATCACAAAGAGAACCCATTGCTTGCTGAGCAGCTCGCCAAACTTTGGGTTGCCGCGCGGAATTTTGATCGATCGGCGGACATCCTCATGCAGGGACTCCAACATCGTCCCGAGGCCCAAAATCTCTGGCGGACGTTGGGGAGTGTCCGGCTCTTGCAAGAAGATTGGCCGAAGTCGATCGAGGCTTATCACCGTGCCCTGTTGTTGGCTCCAACCGACGCTGCTGCGCACGAGGACGTGAGCTTCGCGTTCGAGCAGGCGGGCGATTTGGAGAAAGCCATTCATCACCTCTACGAAGCGCTGCGGCTGCGCCCCGATCGGATCGAAATTCCAAAGCGGCTGATCCAATTACTTCGACAAACCGGAGAAACGCACGAATCCGAGCGGCTTGAGCGAGAACTTGAACAGCGTTCGGTCAACGCCACAGGGCGAGGTGAATCGCGGTCGCTCCAAGAATCAAGCAACCCCGGCTGAGGTTCGCTCAGCCGGGTTGCAGTCCCCAAATTTCCAGACCACGAAAACTATTCGCCAGCATTGATGACCTCGGCTCCCTGCATGGAACCCATGCCGAGGTAGATCGCTGCGGAAACATTTTGGTTGATGAATTTGACGGAGCCATCCACTCGCAGTCCAAAGGCACCACCATTGTGGAAGCTGGCTCCATTTTCCCAACGACAACCAGGACAATTCACGCCCGAGACGCCGTTGATCGGTTGAAGATTTGTCCCTGTCCCGATTTCCCACCGCTGGCCACGTCCATCAATAGGCGTTGCAAGTCCAGCACCGAGACCTTGTGGCTGAAAGCCACGAACCTCCATAACGGACAGAGTGGAACTCGTCCCATCTTTCACGTCAGAAATCTTGACCGACGAGTTGTAATACATCAGGCCACGAGCCGACAAATCTGTGCTGTTTCCGGCGGCCCACTGCTGCCGAGCTCGCCCACCCGGGGGATCAACCGAGCCATAGACCCCGAAATAATGGCTAATATGAGCATCAAACCCGTCCCCCGATCGCTTATCGGTGATGGCATTACTCGGGCAGATGAAGGAGGTGTATTTGTTATCGACAGCGGTCTTGTTGGCGGCAGGCGTGTTCCACCCCGTCCCCCCATTACAGTTGAATTGCACGGTCTTGTAGGTCGGCGCGTTATCCAAATAAGGAAGCAACAGCAAGTTCCATTTTCCCGTACAGTCACCCCAATTGTTGTCAGCACCTGATAGGAACGAGGCTTGGTGGATTTCCAGCGACGGAAAGACTTTGGTAGTCCCTTCGTAGTTTGCCAGCGCCAATCCAATCTGCTTGAGATTGTTCCGGCACTGGCTGCGGCGAGCGGCCTCACGAGCTTGCTGGACTGCGGGTAATAATAAAGCAATCAAGATCGCGATAATCGCGATCACAACCAGCAACTCGATCAGCGT
>JANMIF010000446.1:0-2549 GCA_031375695.1 Planctomyces sp. | reverse complement strand
CGGGACATCGAGACCTGTCTGCGAGCGGTGCGAACCAAGCTCTATCACGCGGGCTTTCGCGGTCGCATTTCGCGAAGCACGTTGGCCGATGCCAACCGCGAACACGACTGGCAGATCTATGCCGACTTCGCGCAAGTGCTGATCACACGCGTTCGCGAGTTGTACGCTCACGACACGCTGGCCGTGGCGTTGGAGCAGACGGTTTACGCTTTGGACTCGACCACCATCGATCTGTGCTTGAGTTTGTTTCCGTGGGCGCGATTCCGTCGTCGCAAAGGAGCGGTGAAGCTGCACACGCTGCTGGACCTGCGGGGCAACATCCCCTGTTTTGTGCGGATTACGCACGGAAAAACCCACGACGTCACGGTGCTCGATCATTTGCCTGTCGAACCGGGTGCGTTCTACGTGATGGACCGCGGTTACATCGACTTCGCGCGACTCTACACATTGACGGCTCGTGCGGCATTCTTCGTGGCGCGAGCCAAACGCAATCTCGACTTCACCTGCCGCACACGACGTCGCGTCGACAAGACGACCGGTTTGCGCAGCGATCAAACCATCGTGCTGGCGGGTGTGAAGTCGGCCGAGTCGTACCCCGATCCACTGCGCCGCGTCACCTTTTACGACACCGAACAGAAGCGCGGGTTTGTGTTCTTGACGAACAACTTCACGCTCCCCGCACTGACCATCGCGAAGTTGTACAAAAGCCGTTGGCAGGTGGAACTGTTCTTCAAATGGATCAAACAAAATCTGCGGATCAAAGCCTTCTACGGCAACAATCCGAACGCCGTGAAGACGCAAGTTTGGATCGCGATCAGCGTCTACGTCCTGGTCGCGATCGTCAAACGCGAACTGCGCGTCGATCGGCCACTCAGCGAGATTCTGCAAATCCTGAGTCTGACTTTGTTCGAGAAAACCCCGCTTTCTGAGGCTCTTTCGATCAAACAGAACAGGATTCGAAAAGTGATTGCCATACTCAGTTGACTCTATTCGACTTATAGCCGGACAGTTGTGATTTGAAATTTGAAATTTGAGATGTCTCTTCGGCGGCGGCGGTCTCCGCATCGAGCCGTTGAAGATCGTCGTTGAGCGCTTCGAGTTTGTTCGCGACTCCGTCGTCCCAACGGATGTCCGGTGCGGTTGATTCCGAAACCGATTGCGAATCGCTCGCCACCGGCGAAGCATCGGGCAAACCGTTCGGCTGAGTCCGCTTCATGAACTGCATAAAGCCAATCAACAGCGCGATCGAGACGATGCCGCCCAACGTAGCCGTCACCGCTCCGCGTGACGAAAGCCGAGCGCGCAGTAAGCGCGGAGCGGTCGCGGCACGATCCACTTCGGGCGACGCGGGATCGGACTTCGGGGACGCGGTGGACTCAGACGTGACGGTGCGCGTTCGGCTTTCGTCACGCGGAGCGATGACGGCTACTTTGGCGGCTCGCGCCGCTTTGGGGAGCGCGACTTGGTCCGGTTGCTGCGCGTGTGCGAGGCATTGCTCCATCAAGCTAGCGACAGCCTCGGCGGACTCGAAGCGATCGTTCGGCGACTTCTGAAGCAGCGTCATCACGACCCCCGCGAGCCAATCGGGGATGTCGGGGTTCACGTCGCGGATCGGGCGCGGGTCGGTCTGCCACAGGCGATGCAGGACTCCGTAAGCGGTCTCCGCTCGGAACGGCGGGCGGCCGGTGCAGAGGGCGTACAACACGCTCCCCAGGCTGAAGAGGTCGCTCCGTCCGTCCATGACCTCGCCGCGAGCTTGCTCCGGCGAAATGTATTGCGGAGTGCCGGCGATGACTCCCGAATGAGTCAGGCTCGCATCGTCCGCCGCGCGAGCCAGCCCGAAGTCGGTGATCCGCAGCCGCTCGACGCCGTCTTCCAGCAGGATGTTCGCCGGCTTGATGTCGCGATGCACCAGTCCCTGAGCATGTGCCGCCGCGAGGCCGGAGGCGACTTGCATCCCGACTCGCATGATCTCGGCGACGGCGAACGGGCCGCGCTTGTCGAGCCGCTTTTGCAACGACTCACCCCGAATGTACGGCATGACGAGATACGGCATCCCGTTCGATTCGGCGACGCCGTGAATGGCGACGACGTTGTCATGGACGACCGCCGCCGCCGCTTTCGCCTCGCGGGCAAACCGCCGCCGCGCCGCACCGCTCGACGCCAGTTGCGGAGCCAGCACCTTGATCGCCACGAACCGATTCAACGACGCATCGAACTCCTTGAGCACAACTCCCATCCCACCGCAGCCGATCACGCCGGCAATCTCATACGTCCCCAAGCGGCCGAGCTTATGCGGATCATCCGTCGGCGCGAGCAAGTTCAACACACCCTGAGCGGCGGGCACCACCCTGGAGTGCGGCGGCTCGACGCCGCCCTCCATTCTGCGCGCAACCCCACTGCGAACGCGCAAGCCACGTTCAATCGGTCTGTGACTCCCGACCTCGTCGGCCCCGAATTCCGAATCCTCCAAAAGCTCGTCACCTGCTAATTCATCGTCTGCCGATAAACCGAAATCTTCCGCTTCTTGAATGGAGGGCGGCGTTGAG
>JANMIF010000441.1:0-7513 GCA_031375695.1 Planctomyces sp. | reverse complement strand
CACCAGCACCCACCCCACCCGCGACCTGGCACGTCGTTCCGTTGGAGGACACTCCCTACGAAATGGCGTTTCCCGGCAAACCCGACATTCAACGAGAACAGAGTTCGATCGCTTACATCTGGCTTGACCAAGATCGAGCCTTTGTCTTCCGGCGACTCATCGACACTCTGGTGCCGGATGGCGTGACGATTGAGGCGATGCTGGATGCCCAAGCCACGGGGGCCCTGCAACGAGCGGCCCGCGATCAAGTAGCGGTGGCCGTTAGAACGACACGGCTCGCAGACAATCCCGCACGATTGATTGCCAACTATTCGCTGAATGGCCGCATGGAACGAGCAGATCTGAATTGCGTGACCGTCCTTGGCCGTGAATTGGTGGTTGTGGAAGTCCTCAACATTGATGTTTCCGAAGAGCCGGTCGCTCAACAGTTCTTTGATTCATTTCGTCGTCGTTCGACGAAATCCGACGACTGAAACTCATCGAAAACAAAATCTGCTACGAATGGGCGCTATCGGTGTTGACCGACAAATGTGGCGTGCGAAAGCAAATATTGCAGGGCGGCTTGGTATTCAGCGGCATCCAGCAGTGATTGAATCGCGTCACGAACCTCGGTGTCGAGGACGCTCCAGATTCCGATCGTGTCGCGGTTGTTTTGGCAGCGAAGGCGATTGATGAACCGATCCATCGATTAGGTTTCCGGTTGAAACCCTTTGAGTCCCTCGCGATCAATCCAACCCAGATAGGCGTGCTTCATACCTTCATGAGTAGCACGATTTTTTGAGACAAGCAAGAGGCGGAGAAATGGGGCAAAACGTCGGAGCGCTGGTGCTTGTCGAAGTGGCGTCTGGTACAAAGCCAGCCTGCAATAGGCGGTAATTGTCACGCGGATTAAGCGGGTGTGGTATTTTTCGCTTCAATGAATTTCGAAACGCTGCTTGCCGGTTGAGGTGCTCGCTCTCGATTGGAGCGATTAATCACGGGTAGGTGACTGTTAGGACGACAGAGTTCAACCAAAGCGTTTTCATGATCGTCTCTTTTTTTTCTGAATCTGAAATGGATTTGATTTCGACAACCATCCTTAACACCGAAAAGCGATCGGCTTTCCCGACACCGATTCGATGAAAATAGCACGATTTAAGGACGCAAAATGCGACAGCCCTCGGCAGCAAGGCTGGCGAGGGCTGTCAACGTTTGTGAAATTGAGTTGCCACTTTGTTTGGCGGAACGAAGTCTTATTTCACGTACATATCCCAGAGTTTGTCGTTGGCACTGACTCCAATTTGGTAGTCGCCACGTCCTAGTTCACGGTAGATGACTTGCCCATTGCCTCGATCAAAGCCGACGGCCAGCGGCAGATCGGATTCCATCTCCCAAACTTCACCCGCCGGGATGCTTAGTTGCTCATTCATCGCCACCAGGTTGAAAGTTCCTTGGCGGGACGGATTCGCAATCGTGATCTTGTGGGTGCGGCTGGCGACGTCGTAGCCGCCGTTCTTGTTGTTGAACACGAAGTGCTTGCCGGGTGTCAAAGAGTAGCTGACGGTTCCCGCTCCATTGAGTCGGTCGAAGCTAATGATCCATTGCTGATCGACAGGCAATACTTGTCGCTGACCAGCAGACATCTGGAACGAAGAATCGTTGATTGAGAAAGCGATCACATTCGTCAGCTCGCCGGGGCACGAGAGGATGGTCTTCTGGTATCCGAGCCGGCAGTCTTCAGCGGTTGAAGTCGGAGCAGGCCGTCCCGATAAGACGAGTGCTTCGCCGTCGCCGAGAAGCTCATTGATTTCCGGCAATACTACGGAATCATCTTTGCTCGCTGGCAAGTCAAGTTCACTCAAATTCTTTATGAGAACTGCTGTTGTCCATTGGTCGGCGGTGTCATCGGTGGGGGCACTCGCCGAATCGGATCCGTCTTGAGGCGTCGTCCGGACGATTACGATGTCCGTTCCTGGAGACGACTGATTGGGGCCAGACGGAGGGTTGCTAGGTTTGCCCGCGGGATTCGATGAGCTGATGGTGGTTTCCGTGATGATCAACCCACCGTTTTCTACCAACCCACCGTTGTTTGAAGTCGCGTTGGTTCCCAGTTTGATTCGTTTCGGGGACAAAACGCTGCCCGGATTTGTCGGATCGTATTTGCGAGCGATCTTGCTAGCGATGCTGTTCGGATTCGTGAGGTCAGATTTCCGGAGGATCCCCGCAGTGACTCCACCAGGATTCGTCGGATCAACTCGGCGAAGAGCATTGCCCGCTTTTTGAACACTCTTTTCGATTTGCTTTGTGTTGGGAATGAAAGCCGGTGTCGATACCACACGCGGAAGGGATTCCGCCTGTCGTCGCACTACATTGAGCTGTTGTTGGCCGGTGTGTTGAACTTGTTGTTGGATCTGTCGCTGGACTTGCTGTTGGGCATTTTGTGCCTGATGTTGAGCCGCTCGGACTTGGGTTTGCACATTATGTTGAATTGGCTGCTGGATTTGCTGCCGCACTTGCTGTTGAACCGCCTGAACTGGCTTCTGAATCACTTTCTGAATTTGCTGCGGGCGAGGAACAAACTGTTGAGCTTGCTTCTGAACACTCTGAGTCTGCTGCTGAACTTGGCGTTGGGCTTGGTTGAATTGTTGACTAGCTGATTGTTGAGCATTGCTAGCTCCGTTCCGAGTTCTCTTGGCAGCGTCACCCCAGAAGTCAGCCCGCACGAATTCCGGACCGCCCAGTGAGGCCATCGTCAACGCGACAGCCAGAGCGTAAATGGTGTACTTTTTCATGATTCTTCCCCTTTTTGAACTGAGTGATTCGGTGTTTGAAAACTTCGCAACATTCCAGACACCGAAATCTGCTCTCCCTGCCCGACGTGAATTACCGAAGTTTTTCTAAAGTTGTGATTCGGTGGTCTTTTTGAAGCGATCTCGACACGCTTGCTCTGAGTATTGCTGGTGGATGAACATATTCCTCGCGATCTCAGGGCATCACGAACGACATGGAAAGCGGGCATCGTGGAATCGCAGCAATCAGGACACTCCGTGTCGGCGTGGTGGGAGCTTCTCAAGTCGGGGCAAACTGACGCGGCCGACGACTTATGGAAGCGGTACTTTGAACGCATGGTGCGAACTGCTCGGCGGAGCCTTCCGTCAGGGGCAAGGCGGGCTTCCGATGAAGAGGATGTCGCGTTGAGCGCGTTCAACAGCTTGTGTCGCGGTGCGAAAGAGGGCCGCTTCGATGCCGTGCAAGATCGCGATGATCTCTGGCGACTGTTGGTCGGAATCACGCATCAGAAAGTGGTGGACGAAATTCGTCGGGGAACGACTCAGAAGCGTGGCGGTGGAGAAGTGCGGGGCGAGTCGGCCTTCATCGACATCACGAACTTGAACAAAGACGGCATCAACAACGCGCAGGGCGATGACCCGACTCCCGAATTCTTGGCGGCCGTGGATGACCAACATCAGAACCTGATGGGCCTGCTGCGCGATGACTCGCTCAGGGAACTCTGTCAATTGCGGATGGAAGGCTATTCCAACGACGAGATTGCCGAGCGTCAGGGGATCACCACTCGCAGCGTCGAGCGGAAGCTGCAACTGATTCGAGAGAAATGGTCGCGCGAATTGGATTCGTGACGACGGCTGTGTCAGCCATCAAACCGTGAGTAGCCGCGTTCGCCAGAACGCGGGAAATCCGCACTCTGGCGAGTGCGGCTACCCTGAATCGAGAATTGACGCAGGACTAACTCACCACATTTTGGACGCCTTACCCAGAGACACTTCCATGAGCGACGAACGAACGCTGTCAAATTCCGAAGCCGCCTCGCGACTGGAGGTTGTGCTCGATGAGTTTGAGCGAGTTTGGGAGCAAGGTGGTCGGCCGAGGATCGAGGATTTCCTTGATCGCATTGATTCGTCGCAACGGCCGGAGTTGTTGCGGGAGTTGATTCTGATTGAGTGCGAGCGGCGACGTCGGCTCAATGAGACGCCTCGCCGTGGTGATTACGCGACGCGGTTTCCGGACTTCACTGCTGAATTGAAGGAGATCTTTCCGGTAGCCGCCGCCGAACGCCCTGAGCAGCATCTGTTGTTTGCCGTGTTGGCGTTTGAGAGTGAGTTGCTTGATTTGGCTCAGTTGACGGCGGCTTGCCGAGCGTGGGCAGGGGACAAGGCGAAGCCGTTGGCGGATTTGCTGGTTGAGCGAGGTTGGATCACTCAGGAAGATCGGTCGTTTGTCGAGAAGCAGGTGGCTCGGAAGCTGGCGAAGCATCAGGATGATCCGCGAGTCACGTTGAACTCGGTCACTCGCGGCGACGTGTGTGATGTGCTGAAAGAACTGGGAGATGCGGACATCAATCAGTCGCTCAGTTCATGGCCATCGGGCGGGCCGGTGTTGGTCGAGGCGATTGGTTCGGAGCCGTCGGGGTCGGGAGAGGCGAAGTCGCGATACACCTGGGTCAGTGAGGTCGGCAAAGGAGGACTCGGCAAAGTCTGGTTGGCGCGGGACAACGACTTGGTGCGTGAAGTCGCGCTCAAAGAGATCAAGCCCGGCTCGGCATCGAACGAGGCGATTCGTCGGCTGATCAAGGAAGCTCAGATCACCGGGCAGCTTCAGCACCCGAACATCGTACCGGTGTATGAAATGAATCGCGGCAGTCGGCCGTTCTACACGATGAAGCTGGTGAAGGGCGAAACGCTCGCGCAGGCGATCAAGCGGCATCACGAACAACGCCGAGCGGCGCTCAATGAAAATCACGCCCCTGAGCTTGCCTCAGTCCCCAACGCGGTCCCGAACGCCCCTGAGCTTGCCTCAGGGGTTCCCGCGCTTCTGCACTACGAAGACTCGTCGGAAACAGCCGTAGCCGCAGAGCGCGGGAACCACCCCGACGAGCGGGGTGGCGGGATGGCCGCAGTCGCACTTTCCGAGCAGCGGCTGATGAGCGTGTTTCTGAATGTCTGCGATGCTCTGGCCTATGCGCACTCGCGAGGGATCATTCATCGCGATCTGAAGCCGCAGAACATCGTGCTGGGCGATTACGGCGAAGCAATCGTGTTGGACTGGGGGTTGGCTCGGCGTCTGGATCAGAAGGAGGACGATGCGGTCTCCGTCCGGTTCACGGAGGATGCTCAGACGGAAGCGACTCAGGCGGGTTCGGTGATGGGGAGTCCGCCGTACATGGCTCCAGAACAAGCGGCCGGGCAAACGGATTTGATGGACCAGCGGACCGACGTTTACGGTCTGGGAGCAATCCTGTTCGCGATCCTGACGGACAACGCGCCGCATCGCAAAGCGGAGGGCGAAAGCATCGTGGCCATGCTGCAACGCATCACCACACACAAGTCACCGCATGTGCGTGAACTCGATCCGTCGCTGCCGGAAGAACTCGACACCATCTGTGCCAAAGCGATGGCCAAGTCGCGTGACGAGCGTTATCCGTCGGCGAAAGAGTTGAAGGCTGCGTTGCTGGAATTCCAAGTCCACAAAGAAAGCATCGACCTCGCCGCGAGTGCCGCTGCCGATCTGGAACTCGCACGCCAGACCGGCCAATACGACGACTACAGCCGCGCCCGCTTCGGCTTCGAGGAAGCCTTGCGTCAGTGGCCCAACAACACCCGCGCTTCCGACGGACTCCGAGCAGCATGTCGCGCGTATGCCAAGGCAGCCTTCCAACGCGGTGACTACGACCTCGCGCTCTCGTTGCTGGAGCCAAGTAAGTTGGGCACTCCTGCCCGACTGAGCGACGGGCAAGAGTGCCAATCCTACAGCACGCCCAAACCGACCGACGACCATGCGACATTGCGCAACACAATCCAACTCGCCGCTGCTGAGCGAGCCTCACGTCAACAACGCATTCAACGACTCCGCCGCTTCAGCATCGCCGCCAGTCTAACTGCCGCGTTGATTGCGTCGATTGCAGCGGTGTGGATCAACTCAGCTCGTAAAAGTACACAATTCGAAAAGGAGCGTGCCGACGCCAAGACGGAAGAGGCGCGGCGTCATCTGTATTCCGCTCGGATGAATCTGCTGCAGCGCAATTGGGAAATTCCGTCGGTTGGCCTGGTGCGCGAACTCATGGAAAAGACCCGACCTCAACCGGGCGAGTTCGACTTGCGCGGCTTCGAGTGGCATTACTGGAACCGCCTTGCCCATTCCTACGAGCGGAGTCTCGAAGGCCACACCGGCGGGGTCATTCGCGTGGCGTTTAGCGCGGATGGGAAACGGCTGGCGTCGGCCAGCGGAGATCAGACGGTAAAGGTGTGGGATGTCGCGAGCGGTCAGGAGATGCTCACGTTGAAAGGCCTCACCGGAGGGGTGATGAGCGTGGCGTTCAGCCCGGACGGGAGACGACTGGCGGGGGCATCCATGGATGGGACGGTGACGGTGTGGGACGCCACGAGCGGAGCGGAGTCACTCACGTTGAAAGGCCTCACCGGAGGGGTGATGAGCGTGGCGTTCAGCCCGGGCGGGAGACGACTGGCGGGGGCATCCGTGGATGGGACGGTGACGGTGTGGGACGCCACGAGCGGAGCGGAGTCACTCACGTTGAAAGCCCACTCCGGATATGTCGATAGCGTGGCGTTCAGCCCGGACGGGAATCGACTGGCGTCGGCCGGCTACGATCAGACGGTGAAGGTGTGGGACGCCGCGAGCGGTCAAGAGACGCTCACGTTGAAAGGCCACACCAATACTGTCTTGAGCGTGGCGTTCAGCCCGGACGGGAAACGACTGGCGTCGGCCAGCATCGATCAGACGGTGAAGGTGTGGGACGCCACGAGCGGAGCGGAGTCACTCACGTTGAAAGGGCACGGCGGCGGAGTAACAAGCGTGGCGTTTAGCCCGGACGGGAAACGGCTCGCGTCGGCAAGCTATGACACGACGGTGAAGGTATGGGACGCCACAAGCGGTCAGGAGACGCACACGTTGAAAGGCCACACCCAGCAAGTTACGAGTGTCGCGTTTAGCCCGGATGGGAAGCGGCTTGCATCGGCAAGCTACGACAAGACGGTGAAGGTGTGGGATGCCGCGAGCGGAGCGGAGTCACTCACGTTAAAAGGCCACACCGAAGGGGTGATGAGCGTGGCGTTTAGCACGGACGGGAAACGGCTGGCGGCGGCAATCGCGGATGGGACGGTGAAGGTGTGGGACGCTACGAGCGGTCAGGAGACGCACACGTTAAAAGGTCACACTGGCGCGGTCATGAGCGTGGCGTTTAGCCCGGACGGGAAACGGCTGGCGTCGGTAACCGCCGATCCTTTTCAAGACGGCAAGCCGGGTGAGTTGAAAGTTTGGGATGCCACGAGCGGTCAGGAGATGCTCACGTTGAAAGGGCACACCAAGGGAGTCGTGAGCGTGGCGTTTAGCCCGGACGGGAATCGGCTGGACTCGGGAAGCTATGACCAGACGGTGAAAGTGTGGGATGCCACGAGCGGCCAGGAGACGCTCACGTTGAAAGCGCACTTCGGCTGTGGCGGGGCGGTAAGACCGGACGGGAAGCGGATGGGGTCGGTTGGCTCGGTTGCAAATGTGAAGG
>JANMIF010000440.1:0-7654 GCA_031375695.1 Planctomyces sp. | reverse complement strand
AGTCAGGCAGCCGATTGGCTCCATCGAGCATCGAATACTGCGAATGACAATGCAAATGCACAAACGGACGCGTCGCGGTCATCAGCGGCTCCCTCCAAAATTCGTCGTGCCGCCCTCAGGCGGTCAGATTTGGCGGGAGTTTAGTTGGGCAAGACGCTGGTCGCACGTCAGTCAGGCTACGTTGTCGCATTGCGAAGTTGAATCAAGACGCCGTCCAGGAATGTGGCCAGCCGATCGGCGGCGGCGTGAGCTTGTTCGCGGAGATGCCAGAGGTCTTTGACGGCGGTCGGACGTTTCCAGAGCGAGGCCACGGTTGCTCCGAATCGGACGCTGCCGGTTGCGCCGATGACGGTCAGGACTTCCACCGGGAGTTCGGCGTTGACGTCGTCGCTGATGACTCGCACCGCCATGAATCGGCGTTTCATCTCGTGAGCGACCTGCGCGACGGCGAGGCTTTCCAAATCGACCGCCAGCGCCGCATGTTGTTCTCCGAGTTGACGCTTGCGTTCAGCCGAGCGGATCAATTCGTCGGCCGTTAGCAACCGTCCCACGAACAACCGGTGAGCCGGATCAGCCGGCATGTTCATGTCGATCTTCAGCGAGTGTCCATGTTGATCGACAATCTC
This sequence comes from Planctomyces sp., assembly GCA_031375695.1. GTDB lineage: Bacteria > Planctomycetota > Planctomycetia > Planctomycetales > Planctomycetaceae > SXKJ01. Next base: position 7,028 of record JANMIF010000440.1, on the reverse strand, counting down.
GTTGCCCACGACGATCGCACCAGCCGGGACGTCTGGCTGCAACGCTCCCGAAAAGCCGCACGACAGCAGCCAATCCGGGGAATGCCCTTCGACCAACGCTTGCGTCGCACGACGAGCTCGCGCAAAGCCGATGCCCGATTCCACGATCGCAATACGGATGCCGTCATAGAATCCGCCGCGAAACACGAAGTCGCCACCCGTGTACTTTTTCACCTTATCGCATCGATTCACAAACGATCCCAGTTCGATTGGCAACGCGCACACGATGCCGATGTCGGCATGAGCGAAATCGGGGCCGGAAACAGATTGTGGCATTTCGGTTTGGCCTCGGATCAAGCCCCAGTTCGCTTTTGGGCCAGAGCGTTCAGGAATTGATCGTGGTCCTTCGGCGACAAGACGCAGCGAAACCCTGCATGAAATGAACTAGACGATGGTTCGCCCTTCATGCGGGTCGCGCAGCGGTAGCCGAGACAGTAATTCACATTGCACATGAACGAACCGCCGCGTTGCACACGCTTCGGCAGATTTGGTTCATTCGGATCGAAACTGGAGTTCGGCCCTTTCGGATTGCGGCGTGGACTGTCGTCGTAATAGTCCGGTCGATACCAGTCGGCGCACCATTCCCAGACGTTGCCGGAAATCTCAAACAGGCCATATCCATTGGCGGGGAATGACTTCACCGGCGAGGTGAACTCAAATCCGTCGGCCACTTTGTGCTCGAAGGGGAATTCCCCCTGCCACAGATTCGCCGGCCAGCGGTCTTTGATCAGCAATTCGTTTCCCCACGGATACACGGTTCCGTTCTGGCCGCCGCGGGCGGCGAACTCGAACTCCGCTTCCGACGGCAAACGCTTGCCGGCCCATTCGCAATACGCGGTGGCATCTTCCCAAGCGATGTGAACCACCGGATGGTCAAGCATCGTGTCGATGCTCGAATCGGGACCGTGCGGATGTCGCCAACTCGCTCCTTTGGCGATCATCCAGACTTCGTTGGGCCAATTGACATAGTTCGGATTTTGTTTCAGAGCACGGACGAGATCGCGGTCGAAATTCGGGTTGAAACAGATCGAACCCGGAACCAAATCCTCCTCCTTGATGGCCTGCGCCACTTCGGGACTTAGCCCGACAAAATCCTCGCGTTTCGGAGTTCGCTCTGCGATTGTCAGATAGCCAGTGGCCTCGGCGAACCGGAGAAACTCACGGTTCGTGACTTCCGTCGCGTCCATCCAAAAGCCATCCACGATGACTTCATGGACCGGCTGCTCATCCGGCTTCCCGTCCAGGCTTCCCATCAGGAACTCGCCACCAGGAATCCAAGCCATTCCGGGCGGCTTTTGATTCGGCTGAGCTTTCGGAGCTTCCTTCGTGTTGGGTTTCGGAATCGGCGCGATCATCGACCAAGCCAAAACCGCGCATGCCGCCGAGAAAAACATCGACATTCCGATCACACGTTGCTTCGACATGACTACGGCCTCAAGTCACCCACCAAGAAAATGCTCGGCTGGATGGCGGCCAGAATAGCGTAGGCGAGTCGCTCCTGCGACTCGCATTTCGAGCGTCGCTGGATGCTCAGTCATGCTTCGATGTGCGTGCGAGTCGTGCGGGAATCTCAGTTGCGGAGCTACTGAGCTACGAAAAAAGAAAAGCGACCTATAAAACGAAAAGCCTGGGTCACGACATCCTTGTCGGCCCAGGCAATTCGTGGAGAGTACCGACGCACGGGCACTCTCACTTCTCACGGCAGGTCATCCGTGACCGCCTATCTTCTGCAAGCCCGGTTAGCCAGCGGAAAATCCTTTGTTGTTGGAAGAACAATTGAAAGCCCACATGCTGGAAGCTTGATGCTACCCGAATGCCGCTTGAGCCATCTCATCAAACCTCGCCGCGTGCCGGCTGAGGAATTCGGCCCAAATCTCTTTGTCCCAAATCTCCGCATGATCCTGCACACCCAACAGCACGATGTCGCTTTTGAGTTGTGCCAGTTCGACCAAACGGTCAGGAATGCGGATTCGTCCCTGTCCGTCGAACTCCACCTTTTCGGCTCGTGAATAAAGCAGTCGTTGGTAGTTGAGAACTTCCGCCCGATTGGAAGTGCTGCTCGCCATCTTTTGTGCCAGTTGGTCAAACGCAGCTGGGGAATAAACCGCCAGTGAACGATCTTGACCTGGTGCCACAAACGCGTGCGAAATCCCGTTGGACGAAAACTCTTCCCGGAGATTCTTGGGGACCGCGATCCTCTTCTTGTCGTCGAGCACTCGCTCGAAAGTTCCGGTGAGGGCCATCGTTCACCATTTTTCCCCACAACCAACCACACGGCCCCATACTGACCACCGATCGCAAAACCGTCAAGCAAGTTTTCTCACGTTTGATCTCGTTCGCGCACTCGCCTCGACGCAGGTCCAAGCGAGCCAGTCGATTGGCGATTTCCAGATTTTTTTGCGAACCCAATCGTAAGACGCTTGAGGAACATTCAGTACACTAGTGGGGCGCTCAATCGAGTGAAAATCTGCTCGTAGCTCGCGACCATGCGATCGAACGTAAAGCACGACTTCACAAGTTGTTGAGCTGCTTGTCCCAGTTTTTCCGCGAGATCATTGTCGGTCAGCAACCGCTCAATCGCCTCTTCCAATTCCAAATCCGAACCCGGCTCAACCAGCAGCCCGGTTTCGTCGAATTTGATTAGCTCGTCGGTTCCTTCGACTCGCGACACCACAACCGGTAGCCCCGCCGCCATTGCCTCCAACACGATGTTGGGCATCCCCTCCCAGAGCGACGGTAGCACGAGGCAGTCGGCGGTCTTCAAAAGTTCAGGGACGTCGGGCCGCCAGCCAGCAAATCGAACCGAACCCTCGAGGTGCTGATCAGTGACAAACTGCTCCAGCTCGCCCCGTAACGGACCGTCGCCGACGAACAGCAATTGCCAGCCGGAATGTTGGCTCGATAGCCGTTCAAACACGGTCAATAGAAGTCGTGGGGATTTTTGGGGATCAAGTCGGCCGACAAACAAAATCAGCCGCGATTTAGGGGACAATCCGAGCGACTCTCGCGATACCGGCCTAGCCGACGCGAACCGCTCGAAATCGACGGCATTCGGAATCACGCTAACTTTGTTTGGATGTAAGCCGGCCGTCCGAATCGAGAACTCGGCGACACCTTGGCTGACGCAGACGTTGTGATCGACCAACCATTGCGTGAGTCGATCAACCCACAATCGCCAGACGCTGCGACGTTCGGCGACACGGATGCCACAGACGACTCGAGGGACGCGAGCCAGCCAAGCCGCGAATCGGCCGATCAAATTCGCGTGCAAAAGAAAGCACTGCAACAATTGCGGCCGAAACCGGCGAAGCTCCGAGGCCAATCGAAATACAACGCCCAGATCAGTCCAACTTTGAGCACCGAAACAAGTCACCGAAATATTTGCCTCAGTCAACCGATCCGCCAACCTGCCAGTTTTAGAAAGGCAGTAAACGCGCGGCTCCCAGTGATCGCGGTTGAGCCGAGTGACCAATTCGACAAACATCCGCTCGGCCCCGCCGACATCAAGGTCGGTGATGCAGAAGGCGATGCGAACCGGCGGAACGTGATCGTCACCACGACCTTCGCGGCAGTCGGCGTCAGGCGATACGATCTGATTGCTCATTCGATGATTTCGTTTGAAGTAGCCCCGCGCGGCTTATATTCGGCCGACAGTTTTGAGGTAAATACGAGCCACCTTTCATGTCCGATCAACAAATTCTCGCCAACTTCGCGACTTCCGACGAATTGCACTTGGCCGATGATCTCGCTCTGTACGACTACGTCCTGCCTGAAGAACTGATCGCTCAGCAGCCGCTGCCGGAACGAGATGCCTCGCGACTGCTGATCGTGCGTCGGAACCAAGCGGGAGTTGAGCACAGCCAAATTCGACAACTTGCGGATTGGCTTCGGCCGGGCGATTGCCTCGTCCTGAACGACACGCGCGTGTTGCCGGCTCGACTGATTGGTGAGCGGATCGGAACGGGCGGCAAATGGGAGGGGCTGTATCTTGGCTCGAATGGTGTGGGCGATTGGCGGTTGATTGGGCACACGCGCGGGACGTTGCAATCGGGAGATGTGATTCGGTTGATTCCGCTCGGGCACAGTGAATGCAAAACACGAGATGACGACATCCTGCGGCTGACGTTCATCGGCCGCGAGCCGGACGGCGTTTGGGTGATGCGGCCGAATCTGGCTGGCGATCCGGTGATGCTGCTGCAACAGTTTGGCACGATGCCGCTGCCGCCGTACATGCAACGCAAGATCGCTGGCGATTCGGATTGGGACCGATATCAAACGACTTACGCCGTTCATCCTGGTTCGGTCGCCGCCCCAACTGCGGGCCTGCATCTGACTGAGCCGTTGCTGGCTGACCTGCAACAACGTGGCGTCAGTCTGGCGCGAGTCACGCTGCACGTCGGCCTCGGCACCTTTCGGCCGATCAGCGTGGAACGGCTGAGCGAACATCACATGCACTCGGAATGGTGCGAGATTGCGGAACCAGCCGTCGCACAAATTCGCGAGACCAAGCAGCGAGGCGGTCGCATCGTAGCGGTCGGAACGACTTCCGTGCGGACGCTTGAAACCGCGTCAGTCAGCGGTCAGCTTCAGCCGTATTGCGGCGAGACCGCCTTGTTCATTCGCCCGCCATTTGAGTTTCGTACCATCGATGCGCTGTTGACGAATTTTCATTTGCCGCGGTCGACGCTCTTGGTCCTTGTCTCAACATTTGCGGGCCGCGAAGTCATCCGCTCGGCGTATGAAACCGCGATCCGCGAGCGATACCGCTTCTACAGCTACGGCGACGCGATGCTGATTCTGCCCGCAACCGTTTGACTGCAATACGAAAACAACAACGCCCGATCGCATTAAAGCGACCGGGCATTGTTGATGATTTGTTTCTAAGTCGTGGTTGATTACTTGGTCACGATCGTCGCTGCCGGGACCATCAGGAACTTCGAGTTTTGGACCAGAGTTCCGCTGGCATCGAGGATCGTCAGTTCGGTTTCGGCGGGTTCGTTGAGACCCATCGCGGGCAATTGCAGGACGACCGAATCGGATTTCCATTCCAAGACCTCGACCGGCAACGTCATGCCGCGAACTTGGATCAACGCGACTCCGGATTCGGCATTCAAATTGGCCATCGACAGGCGAAAGGTCGCGTGAACTGGGATGGAGGTCAGAGTTTCGTCAGTCAGCTTTAGGAGGGTGATGGTGTCGATCGAGGCCGGTTCGGCGCAGCCGATCCAATTGCCGTTCACACAAACGGTTCCGCAGGTGTAGCCACACGGACATGGACAAGGATAGTTCCAATGCCACACCAAGTTGCGCCACGGGAAGTAGTGGTGATGATACGGGTGATTCGGATTTCCCGCTCCAGTTCCGGGATTGGGAGATCCTGAACCTGGCATTGGGATGATCGGCGGGGACTGACCGGGGAACGGCAACTGCGACTTGTTGAGTCCCTTCAACGCGATCGTGGCCGAGTTTTGATTCAACAGGTTGGGTGGTCCCCCGATCGGTTCAAACTTCTCTTTTTTCAAGCGTCGCTCGGTGTTACCGCCAGCGTTATTGCCAAGGCCGGGAACTTCGATCTTTCGCGGCGAGATCGTCCCGATTCCAATCTGCGAACCCTGATGGGAAGCTTTGATGGAACGGGGTGTTCCGTCGCCATTGCCACCGCCATTCTTGTTGGCAGCTTGGATTTGAGTCGTCTGAATGCAGGCCAGCAGGGCCATCAGCCACATCGCGGATTTCTGTAACGTCTTCATGATTTAGTCCTTGTCACTGGATCTATCGAATGTTTCGAAGCGTTCATTTGCCTCACCAACAGACGCAGCGAATTCTCAAGGACTTTGTTACAGAAAAAAGATTCGCTTCTGAAAATTGCGTTATTTTCGCGTTTCGGCGGCGTCGAGCATGAAGCTTTGCACGCGAGTAACCAATTCCGCCGGGTCGAGCGGTAATCCTTCCAACAGCAAGGCGTTTGACAACAGTTGTCGGCCGCATTGCTTGATGAAGCCGGCTTGATCAGCGTTCTCGGCTAGCGAAGTCAGTCGAGTGATCAACGGAGCGGACGGATTCACTTCCAAGATTTTCTTGGGCAGCGCGAGTTCCTGATCGCCCATCGACAACACACGGTGTAACTGAGCGCTCATCGAACCTTCCGGATTGACCAAACAGCACACGGAATCAGTCAATCGTTTCGAGGCCCGCACGTCTTGCACCCCGTCGCCGAGTTCCTCGCGGAAGAGTTCCAGAACTCGCTGGAATCCAGTCGCCGTGGCTGCCGCAGTTTGAGCCTCTTCGGCCTTCGCTTCTTCGGCTTTTTCAGTGTCCGAAACCGGCGGGAATTCGATCTTCTCAGAATCAATTGCGACGAGATCATGGTCTTGAAACTGTCGCACATGGCCGAGCACATATTCGTCCACCGGGTCGGTGATAAGCAGCACTTCCAGATTCTTGCGGCGAAAGATTTCTAGATTTGGATGCCGTTCGAGCGTCTTGCGATCCGGCCCGCCGACGAAATAAATCTGCTTCTGCCCTTCCCTCACGCGTTTGACATAGTCGGCCAAACTGGTGAGCGGTTCGGGCTTATCGGCCGCTTCCGCTGACAATGCGGTTGTTGCGAAACGAAGTAGCCCGGCGAGTTCATCGCGGTGTTCGAAGTCTGAATGCAAGCCTTCACGCAGCGAGACGCCGAACTGCCGATAAAACGTCAAGTAGCTTTCCGGTTGCTCGGTTGCCAGCGATTGCAAATGGCCAAGCACTTTCTTCGTCAGCACCTTTTTGATTTTGCGAAAGACTGTGTTGTCTTGCAGCGCCTCGCGTGAGACGTTCAACGGCAAGTCCGCCGAATCGACGAGGCCGAAGAGGAATCGCAGGTACTCCGGCAGCAGTTCGCGGCAGTTGTGCTGCACGAGAATGCGTTTCGCGCAGAGCTGTAGACCGTGCTCGGCGCGGCCGAAGCCCATGCGTTCGATGTTGGAGTCCGGGCAATACAAGATCGT
>JANMIF010000434.1:0-18734 GCA_031375695.1 Planctomyces sp. | reverse complement strand
CGCCCTCGTGGCTGCTGCCAAAGTTGTTGTTGAATGTGTCGGTCGGATTACGAGCGATCGGATATCCCGGCCCACCACAACGTGAAAAATTGCCTGGATGATCGCCGTTGTAGATCGCTCCGTCTTCCTGAGCGATCCCGTAACGTGACGGGCGGACATGTTTTTCGCCGACGAAGATCGTGTATGTGGTCCCGTCTACAATGTCCTTGAACGCCGTGCGACTATGCCATTCGAGCAACTTCGCACCGGGTGGCGCGTAATTGCCATCGGGGACGGTCGGCGGATCGGTCACTCCCCGGCCCATGACGAACGCACCTGTGGAGTAGATCCAATTCCAAACACCGGGCGGACCGTAACCCGCCGAACAGGCGTAATCGCTGCAGACTCCCGGCACATGGCCGCTAGTTTCAAACGGCGACAAGATGTCATCGTTGGCGATGCTGACCGTTGCTTGTTGACGCCGCGACGGGCAAACGTACGCCGGAATCGGAGTCAGCCGCGCGGTGTCGCTCTGATAGTAGTACTTGAGCGTCGGATCCCAGCTCTTGAAGAGGTTCACAGATTCGAGATGCGGCAAAATCAGAAAGGCCCAGCTCGTGTAGTGGTCGTAGTTTCGCGACGGCGGCAACTCCCGGCGGACATCGTGAAAGTTGTGGATCGCGATTCCCATCTGCTTGAGATTGTTTTTGCACTGCGTCATTCGCGCCGCTTCACGCGACTTCTGCACCGCCGGAAGCAGCAGCGAGACCAACATTCCGATGATGGCAATCACCACCAGAAGTTCGATCAACGTGAAGCCGCGATGCCCTGAAAACCGAGACCGTTTGAGGCGAAGATGTCGAAACTGAGAATGTCTCATAGTCATTTAAACGCCTTTGGCCGCGAGAAGTGCCTTCCATAAATGAGTGATAACGGACGAAATGATACCGCGAGGTCGTGCGCTGGGAAGCTCAAGCTGGTCGTACACGTTTTTGTGTTGATGCTGCTCCGTTCAACGTCAGCGTCTTTTCCGAACATCGAGGTTTCTCAGCTTCGGTTACGAGCTTCGCCACAAACGGAGCGCGATCCGGTCGGACTTGGCTCCGCTCTTGCAACGCTTGAAGGTCAGGAGAAAACAAAGGCAGGAGAAAACAAAGGGAACGCAGCCGGGACGCAGCCAATAGTCTTATGTGGTTGTCACCAAGACTTCAGGCCGTCACATGTCATGGCCAAATTCTTGGTGAGTTCCGTCGGAGCAACTCGCGTATGTAGCTCAGTCGTTGCTGCGACTGAAACTCCAGCGAAGCATTGCCTCAATCACGACAGGTCATTGCGATCTGAATCCGGATTGTTCGGTGGTTCCGACATCACGGGCCGTTCGGTTCGATCATGCAGGCTGCGGAGCACGACCAGCCACAGCGTACCGATTAGAACTCCGCTGACGGCCAGCGCCCACAGGCCATCGGTGCGCAAGCGAAAAGCCATCGCATCGACCGGCCGCAAGGCGGCGGAGCGGCGTTCTTGTACGATCGCAATCCAACCGGTGGAGCCGACGGGGCAAAACGCCGCCAGCCATTCCCCGCCGAAATGCTGCGGATCAAGCTGGCCAACGGGGTCGATGTAGCTGTCCATTTGAATAACTGGCGATTCCGTCGGCTTTGCGTTGGCCGAGATTCCGCGCAGTTGCTCGGCCATTGCCTCAGACAATCGCAGCTTGTCTGGCGGGACGTTTTCGAGGTTCCCGTCGGTCATCCAGGGATGATCGAGCAACCGCCAGTTGCGGCCGTCGATCAGTGCGGTCGACCGATCGACTTCTTGGCCATTGAGAAGCGGCTGACGGCGTTCGCTATTGTCCCCGTTGGCGGCGACGGCGTCGCGTCGTTTGCTCGGCGCGAACGGCGACAGCAACTGGCCCGGCTCCATCGAGCGGCCCAACACGCCGATCACGCGATCATGCTTTTCGTCCCAGACCGGAACGCTCAATGAAATCGCATTACGGTCTGTTACTTTGCTTTGATAGGCCAGCGACAAGTGCGGTTTCGTGATCGGCAACAAATTGACCGGCATCGACGAAATCTCGAATTCCTGGCCCTGGCCGTGAAAGTAATCGCGAAACGAAAACGGCTGGTCGAGCGTTCGTTCGACTTCGGGTTCACGCCAACGTTGAATCCCGTGGTGATCGGTCAAGAACCAACTGCGATCTCGGTTAAGGCCGAGTTTTTGTTGCAAGTGGTTGGCCTTCGAATGCCAGTGAATCAGCGTCTGTCGCAGCTCACTGCGATCCGACCAGTTTCGGCCCGCCGCGAGCTCGATCCCTTGGCAAATGTCTGGATCGGCCGCGATCTCTTCGAGTTCGGCCATCCGCTTTTCGAGTTCTCGCGCCACGCTGCGAGCCAGAATCTCAACCGACAACACGTCACTTTCGAGTGCTCGCGTCGTCACGTTGGCCGTCGCCGAACCGACCGCATCGTGCATCGAGTCTCGATAGAACAATCCCAAGGCGAGCATCAACAGCACCGGCCCCAAACCACCCAACGCCAGCAACGGCCGAAATGACCGCGCCCGATCCCGTTGCTCCAGCGCATCCATCACGGCTTGAGCATTTGGAAACCGCTTCTCCGTGTCAGGCTGCAAACAGCGCTCGACGATCTCGGCCAATCTTCGATCAATCCCGCGCCCAACTCGTTGCGGAAACGTCCGCGCACCGTCTCGCACTACGTCGCGATACGCCGTCAGCCGATCTTCCAACGATCCTGCTTGTTCGATCCGCTTCTCCGTCTCGGCCGACCGATGCGGCGGCTGCCCCCATAGCATTTGATGCAACACCGCGCCGAGCGCATACACGTCCCAGCGCGCGTCGGGGACGGCCTTCAAGTCCGCCTGCTCCGGAGCCATGTAAAACAACGTGCCGAGCGCCGGGTCTTGCTCGTAAGACAATCGCGATTGTCCGAAGTCACACAGCCGCGGTTGCAAGTGTGCATCGAGCAACACGTTGGCTGGCTTCAAATCGCAGTGAAGAATACCGCTTCCGTGAGCATGGACCAGCGCGTGCAAGATGCCCTTCGCGATCCGCACCGCTTCGGACACCGAGAGTGGCCCGCTCGACAGCAACGCCGCCAGCGATCCGCGCTCCAGGTACTCCATGACATAATACGGCGGATCGCTGTCCCAGCCGACGCCGATCAACCCGACGATGTTCCGTGACGTGTACAGCACCGCGAGTTTTTCCACCTCGCGACTGAGCAGCGACCAGTCTAAGCCGCCGCGATGCAAGTAGACTTTCACGGCCACGAGCTTGCCGGTGTTTTTTTCTCGAGCCAGCCAGACCGCGCCGTAAGCCCCTTCGCCGAGGCACCGCAGGATCGCTAGTCCAGGGACGCTGATCGCCGGCGATCGCCGACGGCTAAGCGTCAGCGACTTCGACAACTGCGATTCATCCTGCCGCTCTGTATCCGGCTCCGTCAGCCCCGGCTCGCGCGATTCGACTGATGTCGTGCTCATGCCGGCGATACTAACTTGAAGCGCCAGCGAGGGCGAGCGCTTCGTGAAACGCGGATCTTCAATCCCCTTCCGCGACCGCCTGTGAAGGACTGAGTGTAATCGGTTGGTTGTCGGAATGACTCCAATCGAGGTTGGAATAACGGCTGCTGTTGAGTTGCGTGTAGCTGTTGGCGACGTCCACCAACTCACCCGCGATGGCATAGCGGACTTCGTTCAGTCCGACCATGACTCCGAGGCAGACGATTGTCGCAATCAGAATCAATTCGCTAGAGACCACGAACCCGCGTTCGTCGTTCCACAGGGCTTTGCATTGAGCCAACATCGTACACCTCGCTTACCACGTGAATTGAAAGAGGTCGCTCGCGTGACGGACCGCGGTCGCGGCACCACAGGTCAAAACGAATCGACAGATCGCGGCAACTGTAGGTCGCGATTCGTAGTCTGCGCGTGGTTGTCGCCAGATGGCCATGAATTCGCAGTCCGGTTGAACCGGTTGTGCGTTCGTAGCCAAGCTCGTGGGCTGACTGGGACGCTTCCACGCTCTTGGCGAGCGTGGCTATCAGTTCACCCAGCGGAAGAAAACAGCGCCAACGGCACCGTACTGATCGCTGGCGTGACCGACCGTTGTAACGCATTGATCTCGGCCGTCGCGGCTTCGACCGCCGCCCGATCCGAGTGAATGGCCAACTCCAGCGTCTGACGGCGAGTCTGTCCCGGAGCCAAGGAAATCACGCGGCCTTTCGAGCGTTCAAAGCTGCGCAGGTTCGGAAAGTTGGTGCCTGGTTCCAAACCGGTGACGTAGCCGTCCGCTTCGGCTGTCGTGTTTTTCCAAACCGTGAAGCACGGCAATTCGGCAACGGAAAACTTCAAGCTAAATCCCAAATCGCCCGCTGCATTGATGAGCATCGTTTGTGTTTGCTGATTCGCGTTCGCCGCCAGTTGGAACAAATACGCCTGCTCAGCGTAGCTGACGTCCGGCGCTTCGTACTTGTCGAAGGTCGCCAGTCCCTCGGCCGCGCGGGCATCGCGCGGACACATTTCGCGCGCGGGGGCCAGCAGTCGCGAACCTGCTTCTAAAAACGGGCGGCCAATGTTCGTGTGATACAACAACTCGAATTCTACAGGTTTCGCCGAGACGTTCGTGACTTCGTCGATGATAGTCGCTCGATTCGATCCGGCATTCGTCGTGGTCGTTGATTTCAGACGCAGGCACGGCCCGAACACCGAGCATTCATCCACGATTCCCGTCACCGCGATCTGCCCGTCCCGATCGGGATCAACCGTGACCTCGACGAAGTGCGCGGGAATGTTGGCGATCTTGCCGTGCAACGTCAGCTCGCCGTTGATCGGGTGATCAGAAAAATCGGCATCGCGTCCCGGTGGTCCCATGAACGATAGCCCACAGCGGCACAACAATTCGTTGAAGCCCGCCAGCCAACCGAGTCCGCCACGCTCCGTTTGATTCACGAAGTTCGGATGCACCGGCCTTTTCACCGGCGAATCCCATCCGATCGGCAGACCTCGAAACTCGCCTCGCCAAATTCCCATTCCGCGCGTCGGCAGAATCTCCAACCGCAACGCCCCATTGTCGATCGCGACGACATCCACACCGTCCGACAATCCCCCGTGCAGTCGCCGACTGCGCACACTCCAATTCGTCACACCGTTGAGCGGTACACGTGACCCGGACAGCTCAAATGGGAATTGCCAGATCTCTTCCGAGACATCGGTAAGTACTTCGCGAATGTCAGACATGTGAGTTTCATCCGACTGGCAACTGAATTCGTTCGTGATGCCGTTGCAATGCGGCGGCGACAAAACCGTGGAACAGAGGATGCGGGGCCAGCGGCTTCGATTTGAATTCTGGATGAAATTGCACTGCTACGAACCACGGATGTCCAGGGACTTCGACGATCTCAACCAGCTTGCCGTCGGGGCTGGTGCCGGACATCGACATCCCGTGCTCTTCAAACTGTGAACGATACTCCGGATTGAATTCGTACCGGTGCCGATGCCGCTCGGAAACACGGCTCACACCATAGGCCTCGGCGGCGTGGGAGTTGGCCTTCAAGGCGCAGGGGTGAGCCCCCAGACGCATCGTGCCACCGCGGTTGACGATCGACTTCTGATCTTCCAACAGGCAGATGACTGGATGCGGCGTGTCGGAGGTGAACTCGGTGCTGTCTGCTCGGTCGAGCCCGATCACATTGCGAGCGAATTCGATCACGGCCGTCTGCATCCCCAGGCAAATCCCGAAGTATGGAATCTCGCACTCGCGAGCGAATCGCACGGCCTGGACTTTCCCCTCGACACCGCGCATTCCGAAACCACCCGGCACCAAGATGCCGTCCACACCGTTGAGCAGCCCTTCCGGGCCTTGCTGTTCCAGTTCTTCTGCTTCGATCCGCTTGACAATGACACGCGCGGCCTGAGCCATGCCGGCGTGATCGAGCGACTCGTAAATCGACTTGTACGCATCGCGGTGTTCGATGTACTTGCCGACCACAGCGATCGTCACCTCGTGCTGCGGCTGCCGCAAGCCGTTCAGCAGATCGCGCCAATCGGACATATCCAGCGGCCCAGCGTTCAGGCTCAGCTTGTCGACGATGAGCTGATCCAACTTATGATCGACGAGTCCCAGCGGCACTTCGTAAATCGAGAACGTCTTGTCGACTTCCTCAATGACCGCTTTTTTCTCGACGTTGCAGAATAGAGCGATCTTCTCGATGTTGTCGTTGCCCAGCGGTCGCTCGGTCCGCACCACGAGCACATCCGGTTGAATACCGATCTGCCGCAACAGGCCGACGCTGTGCTGAGTCGGTTTCGTTTTCAGCTCCTTCGCCGCCTTGAGGTACGGCACGAGCGTCAGATGAATGAACAGGCAATTCTCTTTGCCAACTTCCAGCGGAATCTGGCGAATCGCTTCGAGAAATGGCTGCCCTTCGATGTCCCCGACCGTGCCCCCCAGCTCCGTGATGACCACGTCCACATTCGGCCCGCCCAGTCCGAGCACCGCCGCTTTGATTTCGTCCGTGATGTGCGGAATCACCTGCACTGTTTGGCCGAGGTATTCGCCACGCCGTTCCTTCTCAATCACTCGCAGATAAATTTGTCCGGTGGTGTAGTTCGACTTGCGAGTCAGCGGTGCCGACGTGAACCGCTCGTAATGTCCCAGGTCCAGATCGGTCTCGGCCCCGTCATCCAAGACGTACACCTCGCCGTGTTGATACGGACTCATCGTCCCGGGATCGACGTTGATGTACGGGTCGAGCTTCTGCATGCGGATTCGCAGCCCGCGTTTCTCCAACAGCAACCCGATCGCCGCCGACGTCAGCCCCTTGCCCAGCGAACTGACGACGCCACCTGTCACGAAAATATGCTTGCTCATAATGCTCCGTTGGCTCCGTCTCTGCTCACTCGTCTCCGCACACAAACCCGACGCGCCAACGAGGCCGAACGCTCCAAAAGACATGAAATTCGTCGCGTCGTAAATCGCTTGCCCAAGCCGGCGCGTCGGGTTCGCGTGATTGGCTCAGGCCGTACGACAACGCTGCCGGGCGACGAAACGAGCATAGTCATCTGGTGTATCGATTCCAACCGACCGGTGAGCCACCTCACCAACCAAGATCGTTTCGCCCAATTCCAGCACGCGCAACTGTTCAAGCTTCTCTAATTGCTCAAGTCGTGACGGCGGCAGCGTCGTCAGCCGTAGCAAGAAATCTCGGCGATACGCATAAATTCCGAGATGCAATCGCCACGGTGAATCGCTCGCGAAAAGTTCGCTCGGATCGCGATCTCGCACAAACGGAATCGGGCAACGGCTGAAATACAACGCCTGACCGTTGGCCCCGCAAACGACTTTCACGCAAGACGGCTCATCCAACTGCTCGCGAGACGTGATCGGCGTACACAGCGTCGCCATCGGCGCGGCGGGATTCGCCGCCAGCAGTCCGATCAACAAATCGATGTGCGCCGGATCCAGTTCTGGCTCGTCACCTTGAACATTGACGATGATTTCCGAATCAGAACAGCATCGCCGAGCGACCTCGGCAATCCGATCCGTGCCACTGGGATGATCGCCGGTCATTTCGCAGCGCCCGCCAAACTGCCGCACGGCCTCGATGATCTCCAAATGATCCGCCGCGACGATCAATTCCGACAACAACTTCGCCCGGCTAGCGGCTTCCCAAGTGTACTGAATCAGTGGCCGGCCGGTCTCCGCGAGCAACAGTTTTCGCGGCAACCGCGTCGAATGCAGCCGAGCGGGAATGATTCCAGAAACGCGCATGTTCAAACTCCGTGTTCACAACCTCACCATGACGAGCGGAGGTGCAACAAACATTGGCCACATCCTCAAGACAGAATAACGCGCAACGACTCGCATTCGATCATGGGCTACTCCTCCTTTTCCGGGATGATCACGCCACGACCGGAGTCCAACCGAGCAAACGGACCTCTTGAAAATCGGGCACCGAATCGTCGTCCCGAAAATCGTTCGTAGTTTGTCCCATCGCAGTTGATGATTTCCAGTTTTCTCAGCGTTCGCAATCGTCGCCAATCGGCTGGAGTCAAGGGGCCGTCGCACGACAACACAATCAGTGCCGGCAAGCTGAGGCTTCCGATTCCTCGCGACGTCGCGTTGGTTTCTCGCACTTCAAGGCTTACAAGACGTGGGAATGACGCTTTCATCAATGAAGCGAGCGTCGCATCCGTGATCTTTGTACCGTGGAGATGCAAGCTAACCAAATCCGGTTGCCGGCCGAGTTGCGGTATCGCGGCGTCAGTAATCCGCGTGCCATCCAGCACAAGCGATTGCAGTCGCAGTCCACGAAAGCCACTGAGGCTAGCGTCGGATACCTGCGCGTTGCGAGCTTCGACAGTCATAAGCGAATCGAGGCGGCTCAAAGCCGTCATCGTGTCATCGCCAATTCCAGTCCGACTGAGGTGGACGGCCATCAAACTCAACCTGTCCAATTTCCGAAAATGCACGGCGATTGCGTCGGTAATCGAAGTGTCATTGAGAACCAGGGAGCGCAGTTGTGGAAACCGAGGCAACGCTGCGAGGTCATCATCGTCAAATTGACATCCCGACAAATCCAGGGTTCCGAGAAACTGAAAGCAGGTCAGCCGATTCAGCAGGCCGGGCCTCGGCTTCTCGCCGTGTAGTTGAATGGACGTCACGCGCTGAAACTGGTTGCAAAACCCGGCGACGAATTGCCTCGGCCGGCCTTCGGGAGTGCGATCGACCAGCCATTCAAACCACCGTGGCGGCAATTCTTGTCCAACGAGCGTCCCCCCCAACGATTCGACTTCGGCTTTGACTTGCCATAAGCGGTACCTCGAGAACGACACGGTGGTGATCCCAAGAAATGCAATCACGACGGCCGACCACCCGATCCACGAGGTCAGCCCGCGTACACGATTGATTGGCGAATCCGGCGATCGGTCGATCATGCCCGTTCCCTTTCGGAAACTAACGGAACCACATTCCTTTGACCACATTCCTTTGACTACGATATCTGACGCCGTTTCCATGAAACCGCAAGTTCACCGTTTGTTGTCGGGAGCCGTCCGTCATGCGATCGAGAGTCTTGATGTGTTGCCTGATCGCGTGGCTGGTTTCGATCTTACCGGTTATCGCCGCTGATCCGCAGGTTCACGAGGCTGAGGCGAAGCGGGTTGAAATCATTGACCGAGTTGCACCAACTGTCGTGGCGGTGTTTGCGAAAGGGGGCGCGGGAGGTGGGTCAGGAGTGACGATCACGTCGGACGGGTTCGCGCTCACGAACTTTCACGTCGTCAACGGGCTTGGACCATTCATGAAATGTGGTCTCAATGACGGCGTGCTGTACGACTCGGTGCTGGTCGGGATTGATCCGACTGGCGACGTGGCGCTGATCAAACTGCTGGGCCGCGATGATTTTCCAGTAGCGGCGCTCGGCGACAGCGACAAGTTAGAGATCGGCGATTGGACCTACGTCATGGGGAATCCGTTTTTGCTGGCGACCGACTTTGCTCCGACCGTGACTTACGGCATTGTCAGCGGGACGCATCGCTATCAGCCGCCTGCAGGGACGTGGCTGGAATATACCGACTGCATTCAGGTCGATACGTCGATCAATCCAGGCAACTCCGGCGGGCCGCTGTTCAATTCGGCCGGTGAATTGGTCGGCATCAACGGTCGCGGGTCGTTCGAGAAACGCGGTCGAGTCAACGCCGGCGCGGGATACGCAATCTCGATCAATCAGATCAAATTGTTTTTCGATCAGTTGAAAGCGGGGCGGATCGTCGATCATGCGACGCTCGGCGCAACCGTGAAGACGGAATCGGATGGGAGCGTCGTTGTCGATCAAGTGCTTGACGCATCGGACGCGTATCGGCGCGGGCTGCGAGTCGGCGACGAATTGGTCAGCTTCGCTGGTCGGTCGGTTCGCAGTGTCAATCAATTCAAAAACATCCTCGGCATTTACCCGAAGGACTGGATGTTGCCGATCGTGTTTCGGCACGACGGCGAGCGGCGTGAGATGTTTGCTCGGCTGCGTGGCCTGCATGCCAAGTCGGAATTACTGCCGGGCGCTCCGCCGAAAAAGCCGCAGCCGAGCCCCAAGAAAGGCAAAGACGGCAAGCCGGAAAAGACTCCGGATTTGCCAGAGGCTCCGCAGGCCGATCCTCATGCCGAACTGCAAACGCTCATTCCGGAACAGTGGAAGGATTTGTTCGTCGCCAAGGCGGGCTATTCGAATTACCGGTTCAATCAAGTCGAACAAGACCGCGTGCTCGCGTCGTTGAAGTCACTCGGCGATTTCACGACCGCGTCAGGCAGTTGGCGGATGAGCGGCCAATCGGCAACCGGTGACAAATTTGAATTGACTCTTGCCGCCAAAGGGGTCGGGCTGGAGATTCGGGATTCGGCATTTTTTCAACAATTGGAGGGCAGCGATCCAAGCGATGAACCGGCCGGGACCGGCGGCTTCTTGTTCGCGGCGGCTCAGTTGCGAGCGTTACTTCAAGCCGGACCGAAGTCATTCACCGATTGCCACTATTTCGGCAGCGAACCGCTCGATGGCCGAGGCGAATTGGTCGATGTGATCGTTACCACGCAATCCGCAACGGAAGCTCGCTGGTTTTTCAGCCGATCAAACGGCCAGCTCGTCGGAGTCGATTGTGAATTGCACGAAGATGCCGAATCCTGTTCGATTCGGTTCGAGGGGGTCAACGATTTCAGCGGCAGGCGACTGCCAGCGACGTGGCTGATCCGCAGCGGCGACAAGGAATTCGGGACGTTGAAGATTGAGAAGGTGGACTTCGCGGGGAAGAAGTGATGATTGGGATGACTCAACGAGATTTCAAATTGCAAATTGGCAAAGACAAGCCCCGCGAGTGGCATTGTGCGATTCAATTGGCAATTTGCATTTTGACATTTGCCATATGCCATTTGCTGACCCCAGCGAACGCGAAGGCTCAGTCCGCTCATGGCACAATCGCCGCCGTACAGACAAAGGTAGTGAAGATATTCGGGGCGGGAGGTGTCAAAAATCTGGAGGCTCACGGGACCGGATTTTTGGTCTCGAAGGAAGGGCACATCGCGACCGTGTGGAGCCATGTGCTCGATGCTGATCTCGTCGGAGTCGTGTTGTCAGACGGACGGCGATTTACGGCGCGCGTGCTCGGAGCCGAACCGCCGCTGGCCTTGGCGGTGCTGAAGTTGAATGCCACCGACGGCGCTGAGTTTTCGTTTTTCGATGTCAACGAGAGCGTGTCGGTCGGGACCGGGACGCGGGTGCTCGGTTTCAGCAACATGTTCAATGTGGCGGCTGGCGATGAACCGGTGTCGGTGATTCACGGCGTCGTGGCCGCTCGGACAAAGCTGGAAGTGCGGCGTGGCGTGTTCGAGAGTCCGTACTCCGGCCCGGTGTACGTTGTGGATGCGGTGACGAATAACTCGGGAGCGGCCGGCGGAGTGCTGACGACTCGCGACGGTCGGCTGATCGCAATGATCGGTCAAGAACTGCGAAATGCGAAGTCGAACACCTGGGTCAACTACGCAATCCCGCTGACCGAACTGCGCGAACCGATTCAGCAAATCATCAGCGGCAAGTTTGAGTCGAAACGCCCTTCGCCCGATGACGACGTGGCCGCGAAGCCGCGCCGCTACAAGCCGCTCGACTTCGGCTTTCTGCTGGTTCCCGATGTCGTCGAACGAACGCCGGCGTTCATTGACTCGATCCGCGAGAACTCGCCTGCCGCGAAAGCTGGGATCAAATCGGATGACCTCGTGTTGTTCGCGAACGACGAACTAACTCAGACCTGCCGAGTCTTTTTCGACCTAATTGGCCGCCTCGAACCGGGCGACACGTTGCGGCTCGTGCTACGCCGTGGCAACGAGTTGATCAATGTCGAACTGCCGGTGCCGAAGAAAGCAGAGTAGTCGAATGCCCAAACTTTTTCTTTGGTTTGTGACCATTTGCCTTTCGGCATTTTCAGCGTGGGCTGGGCCAGAAAAATCTCAGACGATCGACGAAGCCGAAGAGCGGGCGTTCAAGCAAGCGGTGATGCAAGTGACGCCGTCGCTGGTGCGGATCGAGACTGTCGGTGGGTTGGATCAGATCGGCAGCTTTTCGGTGGGCAACGGGCCGACAACCGGAATCGTGGTTTCTGCGGATGGGTATGTGATTTCGAGCAGTTTCAATTTTGTGTCGAAACCGAATTCAATCATCGTCAGCACTTCGGATGGCAAGCGGCTGGCGGCGAAAGTCATCGCGAATGACACGTCGCGGATGTTGACGCTGCTCAAGGTTGAGGCCGATGGATTGTTGCCGGCTCAACCGGCGGCGAAACAAAACCTTCGAGTCGGGCAGTGGGCGATTGCGGTGGGACGGGCGCTCGATGCCACGAATGCCAATGTGTCGGTCGGAATCGTCAGTGCGGTCAATCGGATTTGGGGGAAGGCGATTCAGACCGACGCGAAGATTTCACCAGTCAATTACGGCGGGGCGCTGGTCGATGTCGAAGGGCGAGTGCTCGGCGTGCTGGTGCCGATGTCTCCGCAGGACAATTCGCCAATCGCTGGGGTCGAGTGGTACGACAGCGGGATCGGGTTCGCGATACCGCTGGAAGATGTGTTCGCAGTGCTCGACCGGTTGAAAGAAGGCAAGGACATTCGCGCAGGGCTGGCTGGGTTCAACATGGCGGCTACCGATTTGTTCGGCGGCGATACGAAGATCGACCGCATCCGCTACGACTCGCCGATGTATCGGGCTGGCTTCAAAGATGGCGATGTGATCGTCGAAGTCGATGGCCAAAAAGTGACTAGGCCGGCTCAGGTGAAGCATGTGCTCGGCAGCAAAGTCGAAGGGGACAAAGTGGCGCTCGCCGTCAAACGGGGCGACGAAACGCTGCGTGCGGGCCTGACTCTTGTTGGCGAACTGCCGCCGTTTGAAGCAGGGTTTCTTGGCGTTCTGCCGGAACGCAGGGGCCTGAAGGCAGATAGCATAGAGTCGATAGCAGATGGCAGAAATCCAAAGGCCGACGGCGAGGCGGGATCGGTGGGAGTTGGCGTTCGCTGGGTTTATCCTGATAGCCCGGCCGCGAAGATCGGGGTCCTGGCGCGAGATCGGATCGTGAAGTTTCGTGATCGGCCGATCACGTCGGTTTCGCAGTTGATCGATCAAGTCAGCCGCGTGCGGCCGACCGAGAAGGCTTCGCTCGTGATTCGTCGCGATGGCAAAGAACAGACATTGGAAGCGACGCTGACCGGCTATCCCAACGACATTCCGAAGGATGTGCCGAGTGCCTTGATGGTCGCGCCAAAAACGAATGAGAACTCGAAGACCGTTGAAAAGCCGGACGGCAAGGTGGTCGTTGAGGCTGATGCGAACAAGCCAGCCGACTCGCCGGAGCAACCTCGGACGGGGCGATTCACCGAGCAGGTTCCCGACAGCAAGAACTCGTGGTGGGCGCTCGTGCCAGGGAGTTACAACCGGACATTTGAATACGGTTTGGTCGTGTGGCTACATCCTCCGGGGGATACGCACGAGGCGATGTTGTTCGATTCGTGGAAGATCGCTTGCGAGTTGCATGGCATCATTCTGTTGGCTCCGAAAGCGGCCGATCTGGCCGCCGGTTGGCAGGCGAATGAAGCGGAGTTTGTTCGCGAAACGGTTGTTAGCTTTCAGAAAAAGTACGCGATCGACGCGAATCGCATCGTGTTGCACGGTTTCGCCAACAGCGGTCCGTTTGCGACGCATCTGGCGTTCAAGCATCGGGACTTGTTTCGTGGATTGATTCTGGCCGGCATTCCAATCACCGAGCGACCTCCGGAAAACATGCCGGAGTATCGGTTGCAATTCCATTTGTTGTGCGGATCGAAAGATAAGTTTCACCCGTTCGTCGAACGCAACGCCAACGGCCTACGCGGTCTCAAGTATCCAACCACTTTCACCAGCATGCCGGACCTGGAACAACGCTATCCGAACGCCGACGGCGTTGAGGCAATGGTCCGCTGGGTGGATTCGCTGGATCGACTGTGATCTCATGGGGCAGGTTTTCAACCTGCCCGTGGATATTCAGTGATGGCACGACGGCCTTCACTGGAAATTCAATTCGTTGTTTGCCCGGCATGTTGAAAACCTGCCCCAAGAAATGCACGCATCCATGAACTGGCAACTCAACCAACAATCAAATCATCTTGCTGACGCCAAACGATTGTCGATGACTCGCCGATCATTGCTGCAACGCTCTGGAATGGGCTTCGGTGCGCTGGGGCTTGCCAGTCTTATTGCGGATGAATGCAGCACAGCGGTCGCGGACGGAGGTGTCGGTTTGAAGCCGCCTCATGTTCCGGGTCGAGCCAAGCGCGTGATTCACTTCTTTTTGAACGGTGGGCCGTCGCATGTCGACACGTTCGATCGGAAGCCCCTGCTCGAAAAATATGCTGGACAGCCCGCTCCGGTAAACCTAATCACCGAGCGAAAAACAGGTGCCGCGTTTCCATCGCCTTTCAAGTTTCATAAGTATGGCCAAAGCGGTTTGGAGATCAGCGAGATCTTTGCCAAGACGGCAGCTCATGCCGATGATATCGCGGTCATTCGTTCGATGTTCGCACAGGTGCCGAATCACGAGCCGTCGCTGATGCTGATGAACTGTGGTGACTCGGTGCAGTCGCGGCCGAGCGTCGGGGCATGGGTCACTTACGGACTGGGGTCGGAGAATCGAAACCTGCCGGGCTTCGTGGCGATGTGCCCCAACGGACTGCCGATCAAGGACTCCGAGAACTGGCAGTCGGCGTTTTTGCCGGGGGTTTATCAGGGGACATACATCGATCCCCAGCATCGGCAGATCGATAAACTGATAGAGAACATTCGTAGTCCACACGCCTCCCCGGCTTCGCAACGGCGACAATTGGATTTGCTCAGAAACGTCAATACGGAGCACCGCGAAACGCGAGTCGATCCACGTCTTGAAGCCCGAATCCAGTCGTTCGAACTGGCCTTCCGTATGCAGACCGAAGCGGCCGAAGCATTCGATATCTCCAGCGAACCACAGCACATCCAAGACCTTTACGGTCCGGGAGTTCATGCTCGACAGACGCTGATTGCGCGGCGGCTAGTGGAGCGAGGCGTCCGGTATGTGCAACTGTGGCACGGAGCTGGCCAACCGTGGGACAATCACGAGCAGATCGAATCGAATCACCGCAAACTTGCCGGCGAGTTGGATCAACCGATCGCCGCCTTGATAACCGACCTCAAGCAACGTGGGATGTTTGAAGACACGCTGATCGTTTGGGGTGGTGAGTTCGGCCGCACGCCGACGGTGGAACTTGGTGGCGACGGCAAGGCCAAGCTCGGCCGAGACCACAATCATTACGGTTTCAGCGTGTGGCTGGCCGGAGGGGGGGTTCGCGGCGGAATCGCTCACGGCGCGACTGACGACTTCGGATTCAAAGCGGTCGAGCATCCGACCAGCGTCCACGATCTGCACGCAACGATCTTGCATCTGCTCGGCCTGGATCACGAACGGCTGACGTACCGCTACGCCGGCCGAGATTTCCGTCTGACCGATGTTCACGGTCACGTCATTCAAAACATCTTGGCTTGAATCGTCACCGCATCAATTAGCCATGCTCTTGGCGAGCGTGGCTAAAAGATCCGTGCAGCGCGGTTACCAGCGTTGCTTCTTTTTGTCCTTGTCCGCTTTGTCACGTCGTTGCCCGGAAACCGGGACGCCATTGATGTCTTTCATCTCGCCCATTTCTTCCAGTTTGGCGGTGAGGCGGCCCCAAAAACCTTGGTCTGGTTTGGACGAGCCGTTGCCGGGATCGGATTTTGGCGGGAGCGGAGGAAGTTTGGCGGGATCACCGGCCGATGACGGTCCGGTGCCGTAATCCAGCAGCTTGCGCTCGCCCATGCTCCACAGGCTGGAGGCGATGAAATACACGCACAGCCCGGCCGGAACGTGGTAGAACATGAAACCCATGAACAAGGTCATCCAGAAAAACATCTTGGCCTGCATCCGAGTTTGTTCGTCGGTCGGCGGCGGCATGAACATTTTCTGCTGGAGCAAAAACAGCGACGTGGTGATCAACGGCAGCAGATTGAATTCATTGCCGAGCACCGGCAGCTTCCACGGCAGCATGAACAGCGAGTCTGGTGCGGCCAGATTGTCGAACCACAAGAATGGCGCGCGACGCAGATCGACCGACGTACTCAGCGATTGATATAGCCCGATGAAAATCGGTAACTGCAACAACAGTGGCAAGCAGCCGCCGAACGGGTTAAAGCCGTGTTCCGCAAACAAGTCCATTTGGCCTTGCGCCATCTTTTGTTTGTCGTCGCCATGTTTGGCTTTCAGTTCGGCCAGTTTCGGCTGAAGTTCCTTCATCTTCTTGGCGTTCGACGCCTGCTTCCGACTGATTGGAAACATGCAACTACGAACTAGCACGGTCAGCATCATGATGCAGATGCCGTACGGAATCCCAACGCCGTGAAGGCTGTTCAAAACCCACAGCAAACTGTTGCCGATCAGTGCGACCAACGACGCGGGAATAATCACCAAAAAGCCGCTGTAGTCGATGATTTTGTCCGCACCTAGCGGCCGCAACAAAGCGACTCGCTTCGGGCCGAGATACAAATGGAAGTCGTGCTGAAATTCCGATTCCGGCGGCACTTTGGTTTCCACCGAACGCAACCGAATGCCGACTTCGCTCCAATTAGTTTGCTCTTTATTTCGCGTGATGATTTCCGGCTTCGCGAGATCGAGATAGGTCGATTGTTTGGCAGCCGCATCCTGTGGCATCACGAGCGCGGTGAAGTACTGCGTGTCCAATCCGACATATTGGAACGTGCGATTGCCGGCCTTCAGGTCTTCGATTTGGTTTTTGTCATGAGCCTTGATCAATTCGCCAATCGTCAGAGCGTTCGTGACCAGATCGCCGTCCGGTTCGCGGAACCCGAACTTCACATCGCGGAATTTGCTGGTGTGCTCCTTGTTTTCGAGCGGGACTCCGACCGGTCCTTGCAGGTCGTAAACCAGCGTCTCGTCTTTGGTGCTCAGGTTCTTGAATTGGAGGTGCATCGCGAGTTGGTAGCCAGTGGGATCGGCATCGCGAGAGACGTTCGTGTCGGCCCAGCGGCGAGCTTCGTACTTCTTGCGAATCTCCCAAACGCCATCCGGCGTCTTCAGGCCGAACGTCACCGCCGATTTGACTCCAGTCGCTGCCGGATCGTCCGTCGTTTCGACGACCTCCCAGTTGAGGCTTTTCAGTGTTGCATTTGGATCAATCTTTTCCAATCGCTGGTCAATGTCACCAATCGCCAGATGTCCGGTAACGGCTGGCTCGGAATCAAGCGGCTTCAACGGTTTATCTAAATTGTTGCCCAACAGGCTGAGTTGCAGAACCGGTATCTTTGGCATCGGCGGCTTCAGGGCCTTGTAACGCTGGTCGTTCAACTCCGCCGATACGATGCCGGCACCGACGCTGCTCAAAGTAACTCGCAAGCCGTATCCCGTATTCGGATCGTCCGACCCAATCACGACCTTGAGCGTGGGATGTTCGGGAAGTTTGAACTCCGCCGCCGTGGCCTCTGGTTTTTCGGCGTCGTTCGGCCCGATTTCGGTCTTCTCCGCAACGACCTTCTTCGGGTCTTTCTTTTGCGCCTGCTTAGGCACCGGCTTCGGGAAAAAGCCAGGAAACAGCTTCGGTCCGAGGCTCATCCAGCCGAACAGAATGACGAACGACAAGACCGTAAAGGTCAGCAACCGGCGTTGTTGGTCCATTGGTGGGGAATGATCTCGATACGAGGCAAACAGTGGGGAAAGCTATTTCGCGGCCGTCCGCGGTTCGGTCTTCACAGGTTGTTCAGGTTCATCGCTCTGACCGTCATCGAAAAACGAGCCCCAGTCATGAACGCTGATTAGCTCCTCAAAGATTTGAGGAATATCACCTAAGATCTTCGTTGCGGCAATCAGGTGCGGCATCGCATCGATCCAGGCGATATCGGCAGGTAGCTCACCGTCCGTCACGCAGTCGGTCACCCAGAAAATTGTCGAGTTCCGGGATGTCGTAGATTTTCTTGATCGTCGTTTCGACGTCGTACTTCACTCGGCGGTAGGTGATTTTGTTGCCGTCCAGAATTACATACGACGAATCGGGGACGCCGTTGCGAGGCTGGCCGACCGAGCCGACGTTGACGAGGTGCTTCTGATTCGTCAGTTGATACTCAAAATTGACTTCTTCGGGCGACAAAAAATTCAAATCCTCGGTGAAGACTCCGGGGATGTGTGTGTGCCCCTGAAAGCACCATCTCTCGACCAGCCCAAAGATACGCTCCATCTTTCGCTGATTGTAGATGTCTTCGGGAAACACATATTCATTCAGTGGGTTCCGGGCCGAACCATGCACAAAGAGCAAGTTCGGTTCCCGGCGGATGCGTGGCAACTCGCCCAAGAACTCCCAGCGCTGTTCGCTACCCTCACCGGTTTCGAGTTGCTGCCGAGTCCAGAAGATCGCACGTTCTGCTCCGGCGTTGAAGCCTTCAGGATCGAACAGTGCTCCTTGATCGTGATTGCCGAGGATGCACAGGTCGCAGTTCATCACGCGGTCGATACACTCGCGCGGATTCGGCCCGTAACCGACGATATCGCCGAGGCAATAAATCTCTTTGATGCCCAAAGACTTGATATCGGCCAGGACAGACTCCAAAGCCTCCAAATTTCCATGAATGTCGCTGATGATGGCTCGCAACGCAGGCTCCGGG
>JANMIF010000424.1:0-29978 GCA_031375695.1 Planctomyces sp. | reverse complement strand
GATGCGCTGGAAGCGAAGTTGAAGGCCAAACTGGAGAAATCGGTCAGCGTGATGATTCAGGCTTCCGAGGCGTTGTCGGCCTTGACCGGGGCGCTCGATGAATTGGCGAAGAACGGAGAAACGCCGCTGACGGATGAGCAGATGGCTCAATTGGAAAACGACGTTGCGAAAGCGTTGCAGCAGTTGGGAAAAGGGGGTGCGTTGGAAAAGCTACCCACCGATTTGCGTCAGAAGCTGGCGGAAATGGCCAAGAACGGGAAGTTCAAACTGCCTCAAGACGCCGCCGCACGCGACGCATTGGCCAAAGACTTGCAAGACTTTTTGGATCAAGAAGGCCAGAAGCTGGCCGACTTGCGCAGTCAGTGCCAAGGTGGCCAATGCAAGGGAAACGGGTTCGATCCCGAAAAACATGGCAAACAGGATCAAGACGGAGGCGCGGGGCGCGGCGGAGTCGATGAAGGTCGCGGCGATGCGGAGATCAGTTTCGGCGAGAAGTCGGACGAGAGCGGCACGAAGTTCAAAGCGACCGTGTTGCCGCCGGGATTCCTCGATCAACCGAACAATCAGATTTTGAAGATCACCTCTGCCGCGCCCGAAGTGGCACCCGACGAATCCGCTCCGCGCGGGAGCGCTCGATCACAAGACGCCACAACCGGAAACGAAACCGCGACGCAGAAAGTTCGCCCGAGACATCGGTCTGTCGTGAAACAGTATTTTCAGTCGGGGAAGAAGTGATCTCGACGTCATTTTCCCCTCGGTCATTTTGCAAAATTAATGACGAGGGGCAAGATGATAAGCACCAGCGCACATCGAAAAAGAAAGTTCCCATCTTGGCCACGGAAATTGGAAGCGGTTCGTCGTCGATTCGGGAATCGTTGTTGACGCCGACGGAAGTGGCGGAGGCTCAGCAGGTGCTGGGGCGGCTTACGGAAGGGCTGAATCGAGCGATCCTCGGACAGCGGCAGTTGATCGATTTAGTGACGATCTGCCTGTTGGCTCGCGGGCATATGCTGCTGGAAGGCTTACCGGGACTGGGGAAGACGGAGTTGGTGAAGTCGCTGTCGGCGCTGTTGGGTCTGACGTCGCGCCGCGTGCAGTTCACTCCCGACTTGTTGCCGAGCGACATCGTCGGCGCACCGATTTTGGAAGAGCACAACGGGTCGCGGAAGCTGGTGTTTCACCTGGGGCCGATCTTCGCCAACCTAGTGCTGGCGGATGAAATCAATCGCGCGACGCCGAAGACTCAGGCGGCGTTGTTGGAGGCGATGCAGGAACATCGTGTGACGGTGTTGGGCGAAACGCATGTGTTGCCGCAACCGTTCTTCGTGCTCGCGACGCAAAACCCGATTGAACTGGAAGGGACGTATCCGCTGCCCGAAGCACAGATTGACCGGTTCACTTTCAAGATCAACGTGCATAGCGTCAGCAGCGAAACGCTACAGCAGATCATCATGACTCGGCAGCACGGGACCGCGCCGAAGTTGGAAACCGTGCTGAGCGGTGCGGATTTGAATCGACTGTTCGAGATGTGCGATCGGGTTCACTTGCCGGAAGCGGTGGCGAATTTTATCGCTCGGCTGGTGACGGCGACGCACCCGCAGCGCGACGATTCGCCGGACGAGGTGAAGCGGTTCGTGAAATACGGCGGATCGCCTCGAGCCGCGATTGCACTGGCCGGGACGGCGCGCGCCGCGGCGCTGTTGGCGGGGAAGCCGAACGTCGGGTTTGCGGAAGTCAAAAAGGTCGCGCCGTCAGTGCTGGGGCATCGTATGATTCTGGATTATTCGGCGCGGTTGGAAGGTTGGACGACGGGCAGGGTAGTTGAGTTGCTGCTGAGTCGCGTGTCGGAAATCGCTCATCAATTGCCGGCGGACATGCGGGCTTGAATACGCTGCATGGCGTAGCCGTAGCTCAGTACAAAGTGAAGAGTGCAGATTGCAAAGTGCAAAATCGGGACGACAGAACGCTCGCTTGTTCGACATTATTTACTTTGCAGTTTGCACTCTTCACTTTGCACTCGATTAAGCGGCACGATGTCCGCGAAGAAAATCAGCGAAAGCTAACCGGACAAAAAGATGGGACAGACAATCATGCAGCGAATGACGGCGATCGTGGCGGGGTTGTGGATCGCGCTGTTCGCGGCGAGCGATCTGTGGGCGGCATCGGGAAGCACGTTCACGCTAACCGGGCACGACTTGCAAGTCGATGTCGATTCGCGTTGGGCGGGATGTGGCGCAGGGGGTTACTGCCCGGTGAGATTTAAAGTGATCAATCGCGGGCCGACGCGGACTCTGACGTTTCGTGTCGCCAAGTCGCACGATCCGCTGGCCAATGTGAAGCTGACTCAAGAGATCAAACAGAATGAGATGGTCCACTTGTCGTTGCCGGTGCCGCTGGTGAGCTATACGAATTACGGCGATTTCCGGGTGGAAGATCGGAGCGGACTGCTGGATCGCATGTCGTCGGGCGTGCAGTTTCCGGAAGTCAATCAGGTGGACTTAGGCCGCGCGGGATGCGTGGTCGTCTCGCCGGACGTAATTGTCATGCAGCCCTTCGAGAACGGGCTGGCAACGTATCGGCATCTCAACGGAATGGCCGCAACGAGCGGTCACGGTCGTGGGCATGTCAGTTCGGCGTCGGACAACACGGTGATCGTTCCGGAGATTTCGTTGCCGGCCTCGTGGGTCGAATACAGCGGCGTCGATCTGGTGATCATTCCGGCGGAGAGCCTCACGAGAGTCCGCAAAGATGTGCGAACCGCGTTGACTCAGTGGACTCGTTGCGGCGGAACGTTGCTGGTGACAAACTTGGTGGCGGCTTCGACCGATCGCGATACGCTGCTGAAGTCGTTACTGGGAACGACCGCGCCCGCAACGATCGTGTGGAACGAAGCGAAGACGGCTGACCGGGACGCGATCCCCATGACTGTGGAGATCGACACGGGAGGTGCTATTCGGACCAGTTCGCCGCCGCCGAAGGGTTCGCCTCAACAGTGGTCGCTAGAAATGCCACCGTTTGCGATCACGGAAATTGGGCTTGGTAAGCTGATTGTGTTTCGCAACGACCCATTGCCAGGAACCATTCAAGATTGGACGTGGTTGTTGAAGTCGGCCGGCGGTGTGACGCAATGGGAGTTCGGCCGGCGGATCGGTCAGAGTTCGCGGAGCGGGACCGACGACTTCATGTTGTTTCTGATTCCGGGGATCAGCGGCGTGCCGGTCGTCATGTTTCTTGTACTGATCACGATCTTTTCGGTCGTGATCGGGCCGGTAAATTACTTCATCCTAGCGCGGCGGAAGCAACTTCATCTGCTGTTGCTGACGATTCCCGGACTGGCCATTGTGACCAGCTTGCTGCTGTTTGGTTACAGCGCGGTAGCTCACGGGTTCAGCGTGAAAGCTCGCTCACGGAGCCTGACGTTCATCGACCAGCCGGCTCAAGCAGCGGTGACGATGTCGCGATTGAGTCTGTATGCCGGGCAAGCGCCATCGGGCGGATTGCGATTTTCACGCGACACGGCGGTGCTCCCGATCTGGCCGGAGCATTCCACGTTTGAGTCAGGCAATGTCGATTGGACGGAGTCGCAGGTGCTGACCTCCGGCTGGTTGCGGTCGCGGACTCGCACGCAGTTTCTGACGATCAATCATCGTGCGGAGCGTGGCCGGCTTGAGGTCAAACCGCAGGCTTCGGACAAACTTTCGGTGACCAACGGCTTTGAATGGGGCTTCGCGAAACTCGCGGTAGTCGATGAATCGGGCAAGTTGTTCATCGGCGACAATGTTCCGGCCGGAGCACGCATCGAACTGACTCCCGCGAGCCCTGACGAGTGGAATGCACTCAGCGAAGCCTTGAGGCGACACGCGCTCGAATTGCCGCCTGGGTTGTCCGGCGGCGGTCCGAGTTCCATTTTCATGTCGGGACCGGGACGTCACCCACGATATGGCTACGGTTACGGAAGTGTCGGCACGCTGTGGCACTTCCAACAAAGCCGCATGGAAACGATTTGGCAGCGCATGGCCTTACACAAATGCGTGTCGCTGGAGGCCGAACCGAAGTCAACTGATCCGGTTCCGCGAACTTATTTTGGCCTGACAGCGCAAAACCCCGGCACGGAAATCGGCGTCGCGAAAGCCACGGAGATCGCCAGTTCGCACGTCGTGATCGGCAAGTGGTAGGGGCGACATATCCGTTAAAAAATTCCCAGCATGTCTTTGGCTTCATCGGTCATGCGGTCGGGGGTCCACGGCGGCGACATCACCAGTTTAATTTCCGCTTCCTCGACATCGCGCAGACGTTCGAGGGCCATTTTGGACTGCTGCACGATCTGTGGACCGGCCGGGCAGGCGGGACTGGTTAGTGTCATCTCGACGAAGACTTTGTGGCCGTCTCGATTGACCGTGTAGACCAATCCCAAGTCGACGATGTTGACCATCAGTTCCGGGTCGATGACTTGCTTCAAAGCTTCGATCAATCGGATCTCGTCATCGGCGCCCGGTTCGGGAATAGGGATTTGGTCGCCGGTGGCTGAGGCGGCGGAAACAACAGGCAGATTAGAAATGCTGATCGGAGCAACCGTCGCGGCAACCGTTGGCGGCGGCGCGGGGACAGAACCCGGCGGGCCGACGAAGATTTCGCCGTCGCGCACTTGCACGGGAAATGTTTGAATCGAACGAGTCGCCGGCATGCAGAGTGCCTTGCCGGTTTTCAGATCGAACTTAGCTCCGTGCCGAGGACAGGTCACGGCCCCATCGGCGATCGGGCCGTCAGTCAGCGGCTGGCCATCGTGCGAGCAAACATCTTCGATCGCGAAAAATTCCTGGCCGATCCGCACCAGCAACGCAGGACAGTCATCAATGACAATCGACATTCGACCGTTCGTCGGAAATTCAGAAACAGCAGCAACTCGTTCAAAGGTGGGCATGAGGTTCGCTTTGGGTTTTGGCAATCCAGTTCAATACTGCCGTATCACAACCTGCCCGTGCGTCTGAAGCAAGAGCGGGACGAAATGCCGTGGTGATGAGTGAACTGCGGGAACGCTTGAATTGGGGGTTTTCCAGCGGTTTACGCCGAAGGCGTTCAACAACAGGCACACTCGTTGTCTTCATCCGGTCTTCGGCAAGTCCATCAAATCGCCGAACCGTTCCAGTACTCGGAGTTTGAGTGGTGCGGATTCCAGCCCGTCGATCGCTTGTGAATCGATCGCGTCCCAGGCGGCATTGCGAGCTTCCAGCAGCACGGCTTGATCGCGGGCGATGTTCGCGAATTGCAGCGGCAAGTCGCCGTGTTGCTTCGTCCCCAGCACGTCGCCAGGGCCGCGCAGTTCAAAGTCCGCCTCGGCAATTTGAAATCCGTTCGTACTCGTTTCGACCGCATGCAACCGGCGGAGTGACTCCGGGGTTTCCGCGTCTGAAAACAAAAAGCAATATCCCTGAAACTGACCGCGACCGACTCGGCCACGAAGCTGATGAAGCTGCGACAACCCGAACCCCTCGGCGTGAAAGATGACCATCATCGTCGCATTCGGCACATCGACGCCGACCTCGATCACTGTTGTGGCGACGAGCACTTGCAGTTCACCGGTGCGGAATCGTTCCATCGTCGCCGCGCGTTCGTCGCGAGGCATCCGGCCGTGAGCCAGCCCGATTCGGAATCCCTTGAGTTCACCAGCCGACAACTTCGCAAACGCCTCTTCAGCCGACTGCGGCATGTCCGTCGTCGCTGACTGCGACTGCGGGGCAAGTGTTTCCAGCCACTCGATCAATTGCTGTTCGTCGCCGGTTTCGTCCGGCCCGATTCGCGGGCACACCACGAATGCCTGTCGACCTGCTTGAAGCTGCTTCCGAATGAAATCCCAGGCACGCTCACGCGTCGGTTCGGAAAAAACGCGATGCGTCGTGATCCGCTGCCGGCCAGGTGGCATGTCGGTGATCGACGTGATGTCCAGATCGCCGAACTGCGTCAGACACAAGCTGCGCGGGATCGGCGTCGCGGTCATCACCAAGACATGCGGCGATGTCTCACCAAGTCCGAAGTGTGCTCTTTGAGCAACCCCGAACTTGTGCTGTTCGTCGATCACGACAAGACCGAGCTTTGTGAATCGCACATCTTTTTGGATCAATGCCTGCGTGCCAACGATCAACTGCGCCTCGCCCGACTCGATCTCGGTCAACGTCTGCCTGCGTTGCGATTCGGTCAAACTTCCAGTCAGCAGCCGCCGACAGACGCGGCTTTCTGACAGCAGTCGGTCGAGTGTTTGCCAATGTTGAGTTGTCAGCAGTTCGGTCGGAGTCATCAGCGCGGCCTGATAGCCGCTCGCCACCGCGACGAGCAGCGTGTAGATCGCAATCGCCGTCTTCCCCGCTCCGACGTCCGCTTGCAACAGCCGGTGCATTGACTCGCATGTGGCGAGATCGCGGCAGATTTCCGTGACCGCTTGATTCTGACCCGCCGTGAATTGAAACGGAAACAGCCGCCGGATGCGGGAGTCGATCTTCGCACTGTTCGGCAACGGCGGAGCGGCCGGGCCGCGCTTCCACATCCGCCGCCGCAACGCCAAGCCGACTTGAAACTCCAGCAAGTCTTCAAAAATCAATCGCCGCTTCGCTGCCTGAAACTCGTCCAGCGTTTTCGGCAGATGCAACTGCCGCACCGCGTCGCTTCGGCGAACAAGCTTGTGTTGCTGCAAGATTTTGTCAGGCAGGTGTTCGACTATGAAGTGGCCAAAATGCTCGACGGCAGTTCGCGTGATCCGCCGCATCTCCGACATCAACAATCCGTCGGTCAAGCTGTATCGCGGCAAGACGTCACCAACCGCCTCGGTCCGATCGGCGGTGTCGAGGAATTGCACATGCGGGCTGCTGAACTCAAAGCGTCCGGTGCTCCACTTTGGCTTCCCCGAAAACAACACCACCTGTTGCTCGACGAACTTCTTAAGCATCCACGGCTGATTGAACCAAACACCGCGTACATATCCCTCGCCGCAATCGAGCAACACGGCAGTCATCGCCTTGCCGGTCTTCGTCAGTCGAGCATCGCGATCGACGACCACTCCGCGCACCGTTTGAGTTTGACCCGCTTGCAACGACTTCACGTCCGTGACGTTCGTCAAATCGAGCACATCGCGCGGCACATTCAGCAATACATCTTCAACCGTCTTCAGTCCCAGCTTCATTAACAAGGATCCACGATACCGTCCAACGCCCGGCAGGTATTGCGCGAGCGTTTGCAGTGGCGGCACTTCGGGATCGAAAGGTCGGTCGTCGTCCATGTGAAAACACTAACTCGAAGCGCCAGCGAGGGCGAGCGTTTCGCGGATCGTTGAACGCGGCGCGGCCAAGCCGCAATTCAGTGGAAAGTGAAGAGTGCAAACTGCAAAGTGCAAAATCGGGACGACGGAAAGGTCGCTTGTTCGACATTTTTCACTTTGCACTCGTCACTCTTCACTTTGCACTCATTCAACCAACTCGAAACCCGGCAACAAATCAGCGTCTTCGGTGTTGACCATCAAGATCTTTCGGAGCGCTCGCCCTCGCTGGCGCTTCGGGTTAGTGTGTTGTCATGATCCTGATTCCGCTCAGTACCGATGCGCCGATTTACCACTGGCCGTGGATGACGCTGGTCTTGATCGCAGTCAATGTCGTGACGTTTCTACTCACCGGCCGAGGCGAACAGCCGGACGGTTGGCTGCTGACGTTCGGCCAAGGACTGCATCCGCTCGAATGGCTGGCCAATAACTTTCTGCACTTCGGCATCCTGCACCTGATCGGCAACATGATTTTCTTGTGGTCGTTCGGGATCGTCGTAGAAGGCAAGCTCGGCTGGTGGCGTTATCTGCTGTTGTATTTGCTGATCGGGATCGCCGGCGGCGCGCTCGTGCAAGCGGCCATGCTGGGACAACACGCAGCCGAGCCGCCCGGCTCAGGCGGCGCGTCATTGTGCATATATGCCCTGTTGGCGATCTGCATTGTCTGGGCTCCGAAAAACGAAATGGATTGTTTTCTGTTGCTCGGCTATCGAGCCATGATGGTCGAGTTGTCGATTCTGACGTTGGGTGGAATCTATGTGACATTGCAGGTTCTGGAAGCTTGGTGGGACGGATTTCACATCAGCAGCGCAATGCTGCACCTGACGGGAGCCGTCGTCGGTTTGGGAGCCGGATTTGCGCTGCTGCGGCTGCGGTTGGTCGATTGTGAAAACTGGGATTTGATCGCCGTCTGGAACAACACCTACGGCGATCCCTCGAAACTCAGTACTTGGCACGAGCATGTG
Organism: Planctomyces sp.; assembly: GCA_031375695.1. GTDB lineage: Bacteria > Planctomycetota > Planctomycetia > Planctomycetales > Planctomycetaceae > SXKJ01. The sequence goes on along the minus strand of JANMIF010000424.1, from coordinate 21,710 downwards.
ACCATTAAGTCGGAGCCAATCGGGACCATTGAAGAAGTGGAAGCGACTTCAAAGCCCAAGAAACGGCGAACGATCTTCCGGCCGTCGATCTATCAAACGGGAGGTTCCACTCGTCCGCCGAACGATCGTAGGACCAAGGATAATCACGACGAGCCGCCGAATGTCGGTAGCGATCGTCCGCGAGTCGAATCGCTGGCGACCGATCGTGGACTGAACGAACTGCCGGCCGCGACCCGCAAGGTGCTGCTGCGAATCCGCGAACTTCTTAAGCAAGGGAAGCCGCAAGCCGCGCTCGCGGAATATCGCAAGCGGCTGCGTGTGATCGATCACTGGCCGCTCGAATTGCTCGACCTGCAAGCTCTGGCCAATGGGCTGTATCAGCTCAAGCTGTTGGATGGCGCTCTGCCGTTGATGCACGAATTCGTGGATCGTTTCCCCGGCCGAGACGACGTCATGCGAGTCAAGTTGGCCACGGTGTACTGCGATCTTCAGCAACGTCCACGAGCCGCGATTCGGCAACTCGACGCGATCGACGCCGACGACTTTTCCGAAGCGGTGCAACAGCAAGTGGCCCGCATCCGGCAAAAGGCCGAACAACTGATCGCCGACGGAGTCCTGGAACTCGATGGTAAATCGTGGTGAGCGTCACGCCACACTTGTCACGCCGCTTTTCCGCTGGGCATTGCCGAACCACTCAGCCGATCGCGATAGCCAGAACGATGTTGTTCAACCAGCCGTTCGATTCCCTCACTGAGCAGCGGCATGGCGCAGTCGTATTCGCCGCAGAATCTCTTGGTATTCAACGAAGCCTCGCCGCGAGCAAACCCCGTCGGCCGATCGGACAATTCGCGAATGGACTTCGGAGCCGAAGTGTTTAGATCAAACGCCGTGGCCAAGCGATTAAGAAACTGGTGCGAGTTGATCCGTTCGGCTCCGGCCACGTGAAACACGCCAATCAATTCATCTTGCAGCGCAGCTTCCAAATAGTCGGCCAAGTCACTGGCGAGGATCGGCGACGCATGGCCGATCGGGTCCAGCTCGATCGCACGATTCGATTCCAGCGCGGCAATCAACGATTCGATCCAGCCGCCCGATTTCCGTGCACTCCAGCCGAAAGCATTCGAGCGGATGATCAGCGACTTCGGGCACGCGGCTTGAACGCGCGCTTCGGTTGCCCGAATGGCCCGTGCTTCAGCACTGTCACAAAAGGATTCGGAATCCTCGCCATGAAACATCCACGGCCCGGTGAAGATCGCATCCGACGAAATGAGTGTGAAGTGAATTCCGTTCTGAGCGGCCGCCGTCGCCCAGGCTTCCGCAGCTCCGTCTTCCGAGGTTTTTGCCGATCCTTCCCACGCCGACCGCGACGCCGCTCCGCAGTAAATCACTTGTTGCGGATGAACCTGCTGAATCCAACGTCGCGTTGATTCCGCCGAGGCTTTTTCGCAGATCGCAGTCTGACAACCGGCGATCTCTATTTCCGGCCCAGCCGACAGTCCAAATACCCGCGCCGTTTCCGACCAGCAGGCCGCCAAGTTCGCACCAACAACCGTGTCCACACCAACGATCAGTAACGTTTTCATGCGAAGCCTCCCTGCATAGTCGTGAATGAATTTGTGTGGCACGACACTCCGCGTCGTGAGTCGTTCGCAACGCAGAGCGTCACGCCACATGATTCGAGCAACGGTTTATAGACACGACCCGAAAAACGTCACAACGCCAATTCAGAGAAGTCTCACAACAGCACTTCGCGCAGCAGATCGTTGTTCGGATACGGATGCCCTTTGTGTTGCGTGAAGGCTTCTCCGAACGTGGCATTGATTTTCGAACCGCGAGCGGCGCTCCAGCGGCGACAGCTTTCCAGGTATTCGTCGATGCCGTGTTGCTTCAGCAGCCAGTTCCGCTGACTGGCGTGGCAGGCGAGCATCTTCAACTTCAACTCAAATGTGGCCGAGATGTCGATGATGTAATCCGGCTCGATCGGGCGACCGAACCAATCGGCTCCTTCGATCGCATCGACGAAGTACAAATGCGGAATGTGCTCGGTCGCCGGAGTTGGCTCCCACTGGCGAGTCGCGAAGTTCGGGACGCTGGCGTTGAAGCAGGCATCGCGGACCAGTCGGCAGGTAACTTCGTGATCGGACATATAATCGACCGGCGGGGCCGTGAGCACAATGTCCGGCCGAGTCCGCCGGATGACTTCGGTCACTCGACGGCGAGCGTCATTGTCATGCGTGATGCTCAGATCGCAAAACTCCAAACAGAGGTAATCAGCTCCCAGAAGATCGGCCGCGGCCTTGGCTTCCGCTCGGCGAACGGCGGCAATTTCGTCGGGGCCAAGCTCCGCCGACCCGCAGTCTCCCGGCGTCATCGTGGCCAGCGTGATCTCGCAGCCCCGTTGTTTCAGCAGGGCGAGCGTTCCGGCACACTGAAACTCAATGTCGTCGGGATGAGCGTGAATCGCCAGAACTCGCGGTGACGGAACAGTGCGTTGCATTGCAATCGAGCCTTTCGCCGGTTGAGATGCGTGTAGGGAAAGCCCACTTTGCCGAGACATTTCTAATCGACTCTCGGTTCAACTTCCAACATTCAACCCCCGAAATCCCGATGTCCAGCAAGCCTATGAAAACGGAAACGCCTCAGCCGACTCAAGTGATGCGGAACGTGAAGGTCGCGACCAAGATGTTTCGCGATTCGCGCGACGCGACCAAATATGTGGCGACCAAGATCGCCGACCTGATTCGCGAGCGGCACGCGGCGAATCGCAGCACCGTGCTGGGGCTGGCGACCGGCTCAACCCCGATCGGTGTGTATCGCGAACTGGCTCGCATGCACAAAGACGAGGGACTCGATTTGTCGCGAGTCATCACGTTTAACTTGGATGAATACTGGCCGATGGAGCCGGACTCGATTCATTCATATCACCGCTTCATGACGGAGCATTTGTTTTCGCAAGTCAACATCGATCCGAAGAACATTCACATTCCCAGTGGTCGATGGGGTAGCGACGAAATTCAGACGCGCTGTGAAGAATACGAGCGGATGATCGAACTGGCCGGTGGCATCGACATGCAGATACTGGGGATCGGCCGCGACGGACACATCGGCTTCAACGAACCGGGCAGCGACCGCGGCAGCAAGACGCGATTCATCGCACTCGACCCGATGACTCGGCTAGATGCGGCTCAGGAGTTTGGCGGTGAAGACAAAGTCCCGTCCAGCGCGATCACGATGGGCGTGGACACGATCTTCCGGGCACGCCGCGTGTTCTTGATGGCTCTCGGCGAAAAGAAAGCCTGGATCATCCGCAAGGCGATTGAAGATGGCCCGTCGCCGAATCTGCCCGCCAGCTTTTTGCAGAATCATCAGCATTGCGAATTCATCATCGACGAAGCGGCGGCTGGCTGGCTGACCGATATTCGCACGCCGTGGCTCAACAACCATTCGATCGTTTGGACGCCGCCGCTGCAAAAACAGGCGTTGATTTGGCTGTCGCAGAAGTGCCAAAAGCCGCTGCTGAAACTCGACACAAAAGATTTCCTGCGTGAACAACTTTACGGCCTGCTGCACCTGCCCGGAGGCATCGCTGAGATTCGCGAGACGGTGTTTGAGGAACTGCTCGCAGCCGTCTGCTCGCACCCCGGCGGCAAGACGCCGACCAAGGCGTTCATCTTCAGCCCGCATCCGGATGACGACGTCATCTCGATGGGGGGCACGTTCATCAACTTAGTCAATCAGGGGAACGAGGTGCATGTCGCGTATATGACCAGCGGCAACGTCGCGGTCCGGGACGACACCTGCCTGCGGCATATCGACTATGTCGAGGAAAGCTCGCGGATGCTCGGCATCCTGCATCCCGAAGGGGCTGCTCGGCTGGAGAAGTGCCGACAGGATATTCACGCCCGCAGCCTGCAAGGTTGCGACTCAACCGCCGTGCTCGAACTGAAAGCCTTGATCCGCAAGACGGAAGCGGAATCGGCCTGCGAGTTGGTTGGCGTCCCAGCGTCGCGGCGGCATTTTCTCAACTTGCCGTTTTATCGGACGGGCAAAATCAAAAAGAACCCGATGAGCCAAGAAGACATTCAGATCGTCGCCAACGTACTGCGCGACGTCCGGCCAAAACAAATTTATTTTGCCGGCGATCTGTCCGACCCGCATGGCACACACCGCGTCTGTGCGCGCGTGATCATCGAAGCTCTCCAGCAATTGGCCGCCGAAGATTTTTCACCAGAAGTTTGGATGTACCGCGGCGCGTGGCAAGAATACGAACCGCACGAACTGGAACGAGTCGTTCCGCTCAGCCCAGAAGTCATGCTCAAGAAAAAGATGGCGATCCTACGGCACGAAAGCCAAAAGGACGGAGCCATGTTCATGGGAACCGACGAACGCGAATTCTGGATTCGCGCCGAAGAGCGAACTCGCCAAACCGCGAACATTTTCAATGACCTCGGCCTGCCAGAGTTCTTCGCTCTTGAAGGGTTCGTCCGTTATCAGGGACAGAAGCTGTGAGACTCGTGATTATTCTCAGCGCAGCTGCCGGTCGCACATTTATCAACCGCAGGGCGCTAGCCCCGGTTCGAACCGGACTTGGAACTCGTGCGTGTCAACGGTTTTCATTTGCAAGGTCATCGACGAATGAAGATTTTGTCCGACGCGGAAGTGCGTGATTGGTTCGCTCGCTCGATTCCCGCAAACGAATTCGCCGGACAGCGTGTGCTCGTAATCGTCCCCGACGCGACCCGGACAGCCCCCTTGCCCTTGTTGTTCAACGCGTTGCATAACCAAATCGGCTCGGCCGCAAAGCAAATCGATGTGCTGGTCGCTCTTGGTACGCATCCGCCGATGCCTGAAGCCGCGATCTCCAAGATGCTCGGCATGAGCGACGCCGATCGAGCGCCGGCCAATGTAACCCGAAGCGGCGGCAAGTACGCCAACGTCCGCCTCTTCAATCACGAATGGGACAACCCCGCGCGACTGACGACGATTGGCACGCTTACGAAGGCCGATACCGAGGCGATCACCGACGGTCGCTTGTCGCTCGATGTCCCGGTGCAGATCAATTCGCGGATCGCCGATTACGATACGCTGCTGGTGCTCGGCCCGGTGTTTCCACATGAGGTCGTCGGGTTCAGCGGCGGCAACAAGTATTTTTTTCCTGGCATCTCCGGGCCAGACCTGCTGAATTTCTTCCATTGGCTCGGTGCGATCATCACGAACGTCGGCATCATCGGCGTGAAGGGGACGCCCGTCCGAGCCGTCGTCGATCGCGCCGCCACGCTGATCCCAAAAACTCGCCGAGCGATCACGTTCGTCGTCGCCAGCGACGGCAATTTGCACGGCTTGTTCTTCGGCACGCCGGAGTCCGCGTGGGAGTCCGCCGCCGACCTGTCGAGCCAAGTCCACATCAAATGGATGGAGCGGCCGTTTCACACGGTGCTGAGCTGTGCTCCGCCGATGTACGACGAGCTGTGGGTCGCCGGCAAGTGCATGTACAAGCTCGAACCGGTCGTGGCCGACGGCGGCGAGCTGATCATCTTCGCCCCGCACCTGCACGAGATCTCGGTGACTCACGGCAAGCTGATCGCCGAGATCGGCTATCACGTCCGCGACTACTTCACGCAGCAATGGGACCGCTTCAAAGACTACCCGTGGGGAGTCCTCGCCCACAGCACCCACGTCCGCGGCACCGGCACCTTCGACAACGGCCTCGAGCAACCGCGAGTCCGAGTCACCCTCGCCTCACAAATCCCCGCCGCCGTCTGCGAGCAAATCAACCTCGGCTACCGCGACCCCGCCACGATTGATGTCGAATCCTTCGCGAATCGAGAAGATGAAGGCGTGCTGCTGGTGCGCAAGGCTGGCGAGTATCTGTATCGCTTGAGGGGATAGCCTCAATGGTCGATCGTCTTCATCAAGAGAAGGTTCTGGGGCGAGGGAATGGACCACCTCCACCCGGCGCAATGGACTTTTTCTATCTCCATGAATTACGGCTGCAATGTGACTTTGCTATTTCCTCGTTTGGAGAAATACAGACTCGCGTCGCCGCAAATTCCAAGGATTTATCGCTCTTTGCTTTTGCTCACATGTTGCTGGTGTTTGCGAGCAACGCAATGAAGCTGCTTTTTCCATCGCCGAAAGCGAGTCCAAACGTGACTTGTCGAGCCGAACGCCTTCGCTCAAAGCTAGGAGTGGAAGGGACGCCGCCTGATGGACTTATTGAGGCCCGAAATTATCTGGAGCATTTTGATGAAAGAATGGACCGGTTTGTGGGCAGTCAAGGGGACGGACTTCTTGGACATGGATTGATTACCGATGTAGTTTCTGACGAAGTCGAACTGGATGATGGCAGAAGGTTCAAAGCCAGATTTCTGCGTTTGCTCGAAACGCGCACGATGAGATTATCGCTGTACGATCAATCGGTCAGTCTGCCCGATCTGGTTCATGAAATAGCGCAACTTCGCGATGCTGCTGAAAGGACGTTAGCCAAAGAGATTGGGGCGACCGAAATCGACGAGACGGGTGGCACGCTCTGACCATCGGGAAGGGCATGGCTGAGCCTGACGTATGTCCCGTACAAGTCTTTCGAACCACGGCCCTTCGATGACTTAGGGCGTGCCACCCTGCGCCACTCACGACTGGCGACCGCGTGACGTGAGCCAACCTTGGCGCGTCGTGCTGGTAGGGTGATTCCGTTTGCCCAAGTTCAAACATTTGCTTGCCGTGTCGTCAACGTGCTACCGTCTTGCCGAAAGTATTGGGCGTTTGGTTAGAATCTGTTGCACATGTTTCGTCAATGAAATTCAAGTCAGAGGACCAATGCCATGAGCACGCTGATCGAGATCGAGGCGGCTGCCGATTCGCTGCCAGTGGAGCAGAAAGAACAACTGCTGTTGTTCTTGGCGACTCGGTTGCGTGCAGCCGGGGCGGCTTTGCCCGAGCCGCGTAAGTTGTCTCGTGAAGAGATTGCAGAGTGGATCGCGGAAGATGAAGCGGACATGCGGCAGTTTCAGGGACAACGATGAAACTGTTTCTCGACACGAGCGTGCTGCTGGCGGCCTGCGGGTCGGAAAAGGGAGCGTCTCGTGAGTTGTTTCGGTTGGCTCCATTCAACGAGTGGACGCTGATGACGACGCCCTATGTTTTGGAAGAGACCGAGCGAAACCTGCCGAAGTTACCCTCTGCCGCCGATTCTGTGTGGCAGGCTCTGAAGCCGAACTTGGTTTTTCGTGACGACGTCTTGACGTTCAATCAGCTCGCGGTCTTTCCGGTGACCAAAGATCGGCCCGTGCTGTTCAGTGCTCTGGCTTGGGCGGATGTCTTGCTGACGCTCGATCGCAACGACTTCATGACGTTGCTCGGCGACGAGTTTTATGGACTGCCGATCCTCAAGCCCGGAATGTTTCTCGCACGCCAACGTGATGCGGGCGTTCTTCGGATTCTTTGAGACACGCCTCCTGCATCACTCACGACTTACCTGCTGCTCCCAATTCTTTGCGAAGGTGGGCACCCTTGGAGCGACAACATGGCGGAACTTGGTGTTCATCAATCGGCGTTGCTGACGGATTTGGCGTTGTGCATCAACCGGTATCGGCTGTTCTCGCCGGGGTGGTATGTGGGCGTGATGGTGAAAGTCCAGTTGTCCAATGAGGAATGGGAGGTTCCCGGCCTAGTGGCGATGGTGAACTATGGCCGGAAGAAACAGTGCGAAGTGCGCGACGAAGTCTTTCAGGGACCGCCGAGTTTTGTGCTCGACGTGTTTGACTCCCCAGACGATGAGGACTTTTTGCGTCGCCGTGATCGGTTCTGAAAATCCGGCGTTCACGAATACTTCGTGGCGATCAACGACGAACCGGTCACGCTGCTGTGGTATCGCTTGGAGAGAGCGAACTATCGGCTCGTCGAACCCGATGACGGCGGAATTCTCAGAAGCCAAGCGTTGCCCAACTTGTGGCTCCCGCTGAAGGCCGTGCAGGATCGCGATTGGTGGGCCGTGCTCGGCTGCATCGAACGAGGCGTCTCGCGGCGAGCCGACTTCCGTTGATGGAATTGAGAACGCGGATGGGAATAGTTGTTTTAGCCAAATTCTTAGGAACCTTCTGACGTCTCGGTTGTATAACTTCCCGTCGGCCGAAGAACTCTTGTTGGCGAGATCGGATGGACGGGGATCGGACATTGATTGAGCGAGTTCTGGCCGGGGACGTGGAGGCGTTTCGGGAGTTGGACGAGCGCTATCAGAGACGGGTGAATGTGTTTGTCCGAAACTTGGTACGACACGCGCCGGATACGGAAGACATCGTGCAGGATGTCTTTGTCGCGGCGTTTCGGAAGTTGGACTCGTTCGATGCTGAGCGGTCGCAGTTCTCGACGTGGTTGCTGACGATCGCTCGGAACCGGTGTTTGAATCATCTGAAACGATCGTCGCTCACGACGATTTCGGCTGCGGATTTCGACGTGGAGTCGAAAGTGACTCAGCCAATGGATGTCGTGTTGAGCCACGAAACGTCTGCTCGGCTGGATGCGGCGCTGGACCTGTTGCCTCTCGAACAGCGTACGGCGTTCGTGCTGGCCGAGATTCAGGAGTTGCCGTATGTCGAAATTGCGATCATCGAAGAGGTCGAAATAGGGACGATCAAGTCTCGCGTCAGTCGAGCGAAGCAGCGGTTACGCGAGTTATTGAGCGACCTTGATCCCGTGTCGTCGGATAAAGAACGTCGAGTGAAGTCGTGAGTTGTAGGGTGAAGTGAAAATGAATCCAGAAGACGAATATCAAACATGGCTCAACAAGCGGCGCGGCGAATCACCGTCGACCGAGTTGACGGATCGGATCATGTCTGCCGTGCGCGAAGCGTCGATGTCGTCATCGACGTCGCAACCAGCCAAACAGTCCCCAAAGACGGCTTGGCAGCGAGCGATTCCGTACTTGGTTTGTTCGGCGGCGGCGTTAGTGCTGGCCGTGCGAATCTACAGCATCTTGAGTCTGTTCTTGGCTCCATCGGCGATCACGGACGTCGCCATGAACGAGCCGTCAAAGGAGATTGCTCATGAACGATAAACCATCACATAGCCGCGTCCCGTGGTTGGCGTCGTCGTTGTCGATGTTCTGCCCGGGGTTGGGGCATATTTATTGCGGTCGAGCAGGACAAGGATTGATCATCTTTGGATTGATGATGTTATTCGGGCCGCTGGCGGTGGGACTGTCTATGCTAGCGACATCCACTTCGTGGCTCGTCCTGTTTGGCGTTTGCCTGCTGGTTCTGTTGATCTTATCGGTTTGGTCCGCCGCTGATGCCAAGCGGATCGCGTTGTCTCTGAGCGGCCAAAATTACACTCTCCAGGACTACAATCGCCTGGCCGTCTACATTTTGTTGCCAATGACCAGCGTCCCGATTGCCGTCGGGCTAGCGTGGATGATCAAGGCGAATTTGGTGGAAGCGTTTGTCATTCCGACGTCAAGCATGTCCCCCACACTGATTCCCGGCGACCGCATTCTGACGAACAAGCTGGGCGTCTCGACGCGAACATTTTCTCGCGGCGAAATGATCGTGTTTCGGAACCCAGCGAATCGTCGGCAAATGTTCGTCAAACGCATCGTCGGCCTACCGGGTGACACCGTCGAGTTCACCGATCGAGAACTGTTCGTCAACAACGAAGTGCAGCATCGACTCCCCGATGGCACGCCTGAGACTCCGCGTTCCAAGGTCTCGAAACAGACCGTTCCAGCAGGCTCGTACTTTGTTTTGGGGGACAACCGCGATCTCTCACACGACAGCCGCAACTTTGGATTTCTGTCACACGGCGAAATCACGGGAGTCGTCACGTATCTCTATTGGCCCAGCAAATCGTGGTCACGATTCGGGGCATTGAAATGACCCGTCCGGCAGGCCCGAACCAATGGCGAGACGTGGCTGAGTCTGTCGTATCTTCTGCACAAGTCTTTCAAGCCACGTCCATCGATGACTCAGGGCATGCCACTCTGGACCACTCGCTATTTGGCCTCGAAAAGAAGAACGGGGTTGATCTTGAATTGCAGCATCATGGCGGTTTCTCGGCCGTTGTCGCCACCTTTGCGTTGCATGGTGATGCGGCCGATTTTCAGGTTGCCGGCTTTGGTGAGTTCCACCGGGCCGTCGCCGTAGAACTTGATGGCATCAGCAGATGATCGAATGACCCACTTGGGTTTGTCGGTTGCCTTGTAGGTGACCATCATCCAGCCAGCTGCGTGAATTCCGTCACCGGCGAGCAGGTCGGAAACGATCTCGTCTTTGTTCGCGGTGAAGAAATCCACAACGGCCTGCTGAGCACTCTGGTCCAGCTCATCCAGATACATTCGCTTCTTGTCGCGGCTGGACTCAGGCGGCGGTGTCTCACCGACGAACAACTTCAATGCATCGACGACATCCGGCGGCATCTTCCACATTTTGGCGTACGTCTTCAGCCAGCGTTTGTCGATCTGATTGAAACCGTTCGGACTGCTGACGAGCTTGATCGAAATCCTTTCGACTCGTTCTCCGGACTTCGTTTTGACAGTCACTTCCACATCTGCTTTTTCGCCATGCGGCTTCAACGCCGAGACGTTGTTGATCTCGGCGATCTGATGATTCATTGCCTCCAGCCACTCGCGAGCATCCGTGTCGGTCTTCCAGTTGTTGAACTTATCCCGGATTTCATCCTCATTCTGGAAACCTCCCTTTGCAGTCTTCGATCCTCGCTCGACCTTTACCGCATCGGCCTCCTGGCCAGAAACGACGCCCCGTGACGCCATCAACAAGACGGCAATCGCTGCGAACCGCTTCAGCATCATCATGCTCACTTCTCCGCGTCCGTTTGCGTTTTTTGACCGTTGAAAATCTTACCGAATCATTGGAGACCTGTGTTCCTCCGTGTGGGAATCAGGAACTCGGCTCATAGCGTGTCCGCGAGTTCTACTTGACATGATGTCGGCTCCGATGAAGCGAAGCTCTTCAACGTCAAAGCTTTGACGCAATCGTCGTTCCCTCGCGATGCAAGAGTGATTTCGATCGTATTGAGATGTCTGACAACGGAACCGTGATCGTCGTTATCCTGCCGAGTGGCTACTTACCGAGTTCAATGTAGAGCGGCAGGTGGCGGTAGTAGACTTCGAGCATCAGCAGATTCAGGCAGGTGACGTAGTGCCGACCGCCAGCGGCTCCCCATTTTTCGGGAGTCGGCCGATCTGGGTTCCAGCTTCCGCTCGAGCCGCCATCTTTGAGCTGTCCGTTCACCAGCGTGTCACGCAGATGTGAGTTCCACTCGTCCCAGTATTCGCCTTGCATGTGGAACATCACCTGTGTGCCGTAGTACCAGAAGTAAGCGTCTCGGTCGTTGAGATCCGGCAGGTGCTTCCGCAAGTAATCGGCACCTGAGATCAATCGGGCGTCGTTGCGTTTGGCTCCCAGATACTGCCGCATTAGCAGCCCCTCGGCCGACATCGCCAGACTAGCGGGCTTGCTGGGGTGATACGTGAAGTGGCCGGGAGCTGATTTGCTCTCGACAGAATCCAGCCACCGCGCGACACCGGCATACGCGGTCTTCGGCACGTTGAGACCGGCCATCTCGCCGCTTTTGAGAGCCATCAATTGCCAACCGGAGACCGACGTGTCGGATTCAAACTTCGGGCGATAACGCCAGCCGCCGAACTCTGGGTGCTGTGACTGGCTGATGAAGTTCAACGCCTTTTGCGCAGGCTCGCGCAGAGCTGGGTCTTTCGTCAGACCATATGCTTCGCACAGCGCAATTGCGGCCATGCCGTGGCTGTAGAACCACACAAACTCACTCTCGTCGGCGAACAGGTCACCGTCGGGCTTTTGATTTTTCAGGTGCCACTTGACCGCGCGCTCGATCACCGCTTGGTGTTGGCCCGACTGATGCGTGTAGCCAGCACCGAGAAACGCCAACAGCGCTAAGCCCGTCGCCGCCGTGTCCGAATGGAAGCTGCCATGTCCGGTGCATTGATGGTCCTGACAGCGGAACTCGTGAATGCTCCAGTGGCCGTCCGGATGCTGATGTTGAGCTAGCCACACAAGACCTCGCTCGACCGCTTGTTCCGAGGCTTCAGAACCACCGAGCGTTTTGGTGGCTTCACGGCGTGACTCGGTCTTGCGCATCGAGAGGCTCGCGCTGATTTTGGCTTCGGGCGAGGCTCCGATGCCGGGGACCGATTTCTTGATGAGTCCCGCGACTTGTGAGTCGGTGGCCAGCTTCGGTCGATCGTCACCAACTCCCGGCCGAGCAGGGCCGCCTGCAATTCGAGTCGGTTGAGTAGCCCCGGAAGTTGCCGGCGCTCCGGTTGATTCAGGACCGCTGCTGCCGGGCAGTCCCGCAGCGCGGCGCGGGACGGAAGCCATTTGCGGTCCCGATAGTTTTCCTCCCGCTGTTGCCTGAGCTTGAGGTCCAGCGAAAACCAAAGTGCCGGTTTGTTCGGCGTCTGCGGCTCCGGTCGGCAGTTTCGCATCGGTTCCCGTTCGCGCGGTCGTGAGGCCCGACGTCGAGCCGGTAGCGAATCCAGCATTCGCGTCGAGCCGCGCAGTCGGCTCGGTCCCGCGTGCGGCAAGACCAGTACCGGTAGTCGAACGCACTGAGGAGGATTGTCCAGTTCCTGAACCTGATGACGCCGGGCTCGTCGCTCCCGTCGCAGTCCCCGTGGAGGTCGCGGGTAAGCCCGTTGATTGACGTCCGACGGCGGTGCTCGCGGGACCGCTCGCCAAAACTTTTCCTTGAGTCGCCGCGTTTCCGCCAGCGCTGGCGACTGCTACTTCCGTAGCCTGAGTGCCGACCGCACCACCCGCTTGTTTGCCCGCGCCGCCACCAGCAGTGGTGAGCGCTGATCCTTCCGCTCCTCCAAGCTGTGGCTGGCCGACACCTGTCCCCTGACGGGCAACGCTGCCAGAGGTGCCACGAACAGGCGCTCCCGACTGCGGAGTTTGCAGCGCCGTGCCGCTGCCTTGCGTCGCCGAGCCGAGTGGAACGGTCGCCGCCGAACCGCGAGTGAATGCGGTCGCTCCTGAAGACTCGGCCACTTTCGGCGCGCCAGCTCCGGCGGCCGAGCCGACAGTCACCGATTGAGCACCCGCATCGGCGGCTGCAACACCGCGACCGGAGTTGCGTGCGATCTGTGCCGCACCGCCGCTGGTGGGTGTCGCATCGGAAGGATTGCCGACCCCCGCCGCGCGATCTGGCCGCACGCTGGTCACGCTCGCGCCACGCGTGCCGACAGGAGCATCGTTCTGCGACCGTTCCGCCGCAGGCGCGTTGGCGGCCTGCTGTCTCGCGGCATCGACCGCACGCTCCTGCGCGCTGGCTTGTTTGGCGTCGGCGGTCGCGACTTGCACGCTTTCGGCAGCGGAGGTCGCCGCCACTTTGGCTTCCGCTGCGGCACGCTCATTGAACTGCACAGGCTGCTCATTCGCTTGCGGTTTCGATTCAGCACGCTTCGCTTCGAGCTTCGCGGCTTCGACGCGCGGATCGGTCGAGGCGATGTCGGCCTGCTGTTTCTGAGCCTTTGGTGCCGCGTTAGCTTGCTTGGCCTGTTCGACGCGCGCATCGAGTTCGGCCTGCGTGGTCTTGGACGTGTTGACCTTGGGTGCCTCCACCGCCTGCGGAGCCTGCGTTTCCTGCTCACGCATTTTGCGTTCGAGTTCGGCTTTCGCTTCCTTCTGAATTTGGACTTGCTGTTCCTTCTGCGCCACTTCAACTTTGGCAACGTCCTGAGGCCGCTCGATCTTCACCGGCGTGGGCTGGTTGGGGTCGTTGACCTGCGACTTCTGTTTCTGAAGTTCCATCTCCGTTTCGGGAGCGGCCGTTTCGGCGGGTTGTTGCCAAGCCGCTTTGGCATCGGGCGATTCCATGCCACCGTAATCTGGCAGAGTGAGTTCCTCCATCCGTTCGCCGAGCTGGTCATCGGCCCGAACGGGCAACGGCACGCCGATGCTAAGTGTTTGCATCGTCACGCACAGCAGCAGATGGATCAACAGGCTGATGGCCAGTGCCCACTGTAAGTGTTTGACGATCACACTACGGATCAGCCACGCCGCCAGGACCAACATCGCTCCCAGTGCCGTCGACCAAGCGATCTGTCCCCCGAGTTGATCCATGCCGGGCAACGGAGTCTGATCGCCCGTCGAAAAGCGTGCCCTCATTCCCGCCAGCGCCAAGCCCGCGCTGCCGACCGCCAATCCGACCGCCGTGAGCGTGCGGAGCCCCTGCCGCCGCGCGGACAACTCCGCCAACTCGTCTTCGGACAACTGGACTAAGTCTCGCATGATTTTCGATTGCCGATTCAACAATCTCGTTCCTACGCGGAGCGTCGGAACAAGGTGCTATTCCTTTTCCCCTTCCGGGACCACCGCCACACGATAGTCTTTGATCTTTGCCTGATTGCACAAGCTCATCACACGCGCGATGTATTTCCAGTTGGCTTTTTCGTCACCTCGAATGACGACGGTCTGATTGCCAGGATTGTCGATGACGGACCGTCGCAAACGGTCGGCCAATTGCGGTTCGGAGTGTTTATCGCCGCCGACGTAGAATTCTCCGCGGCCATTGATATTGATGATCATTTCCCGCGGCCGAGCCACCATCGGCATGGCGGCGGCGGCTTCGGGCAGGTTGGAATCCAATGATCCCTCGGCTGTCATCTTCGATTCTTCATCGAAATTACTGGCGACCATGAAAAACAGCAACAGTTGAAAGACGCAGTCAATCATCGGCGTCATGTCGATCTGACGCTTGCTGGCACCGCGATGTTTTGATTGAAAACGCATGGTTTGATCTTGTCGGCTGGAAGTACATGACCCCAGTCTACTCTGGTCTATTCCTTCGGTGGTCCCATCACTCCCCAGAGTCCTTTGGGACTTGCCGCCGCCGGCTTGCCGGAGTCGGCAGGTGCTGTGGGACGCGCGACGGTCGCCGCCGGTTTCGCCGGCACGGGGGCTGCCGGTTTTGCGGGCGCGGGGACTGCCGGTTTGCTCGGAACAGTGGCCGCCACCGCCGGTTTGACCGAAGCTCCCTTCAACAATATGCCGGACTTGGTCGAGTCGCGTTGGCGCGTGACACGCAACTTGCCTTCGAACCGCTCAAACTCTGGCAGGATTTCTAGAAAGACGTCTTCCATGTCGCGCAACAATCGCTCGATGCGGCCTTCCAATGAATTGGCCAGGAGGATGCCGGGGATCGCCACGCACAAGCCGGCAAAGGTCGTGACCAAAGCGACGTAAATTCCTTGCGCCAATTCCTGGCCTTTTGCAGCGCCCGTGGCCGTAGTCGTGCTGGTGACCATGAAGGCCAGGATCATCCCCTGCACAGTTCCGAGCAGTCCCAGAAGCGGCGAAATGCTGACGGAAACGTTGATCGGGCGGATGTTGTGAGCCATCTCGTCGGCCTCACGAGCGACGGCATCTTCGACCGCCCGCTCTAATTCGGAGTGTGGCCGGCCAACTTTCATAATTGCCGCGCGAATCACGTTGGCCAGCGGTGACGGATGCGTTTGGCAGACTTCAAAAGCTTGCCGCGGGTCGACGCCGGTGGTCTCCGAGTTCAACTTCTGCAAAGCGGCAAGCAACTTCGGCGGCACGATCTTCTTACCGCGCAGTCCGAAGTACCGTTCAATTGCAAACGCCAGCACGACGACCGAGCACAGGCCAATCGGAATCATGAAGATGCCGCCTTGAACCGTCAGATCCCAGACCGACGGCATTCCCGGCGCAGCCCGGGGGGCCGGTGGAGTTGCTGGTTCGGACTGCACGGGAACGGCGACCGGTTCGGCGGCTTGATTCGGCTCGGCCACGTCTTGAGCACGGCTCCAAACCGGCACAATCGCGAAGCACAGCCCGACAACGATGCCCCAAAGACGCAATCGTCGCAGCGAGCGGTGAGGTTTGGAAAGCGAAACACGCATGGTCTGGGTCTCTTGACGAATTCACGACGCTCCCAAAACCATCAGCCGCTTGCGGGCGTCGGCGGCTTTGGGGTGTTCGGGGTACTTGTCGATCATCTGTTGGTAACAGTTCTTGGCTTGAGGCACGTCGCGCAGCACCTCGAAGCACCGAGCTGCCTCGAAGTAGGCCATCGCCGACCACTCTTTGTGACCATAGGCAAACGCGGCCTTGAGAAAATGCTTCGTGGCCTCTTTGTGGTTCTTCTGCGCGAAGTAACATTCGCCGACCATAAATCGTGCTTTCGCCGCCGTCTCGGTGTCGGTCTCTTCCGTGACTGTTTCATAGTGTTTGATCGCGTCGGCCAGCTTCTCCAGATTCTGCAACGCCCAGCCGACACCGTAGCGCGCTTCGGGACGAAGTTCGAAGTCCGAGAATTGTTCCAAGACTTGCTGGTGGAATTTCAGACTTTCCGCCCACTGTTCTTGAGCCGCGGCACACTCGCCTGAACGATGCACCGCGAGGGCGTGATACGTCGGATGTTTGTTGGCGATGACGCCGGCATATCGCTCGCGAGCCAGCTTCCATTCTTTCTGCTTGAACTGGCACTCCGCCAGCAGAAATTCGGCGTCACCTGCCAGAGCACCTTTCGGATAGCTCTTCAATTGCGCGTTGAACGTGTCGCTCGCTTCTTTGAGCTTGTCCGCTTTGAGGAAACTCCAGCCGAGTTTATGGACCGCCTTTTCCCCGATCTCGCTGGTGCCCGCCTTCTGCTGAGCTTCGGCATACGCCTTTGAAGCTTCGGCGAATTCACCGGCGTCGTAGTGCGACTCACCAACGCGAAACAAACTTTCGGCCGCCAGCGGACTGTTGGCGTAGTCTTTCGCCAACCGGCGAAACGCGGCCACGGAGTCCTGCTTGCGACCGAGTTCGACGTAGGCCCAGCCGAGTTCATAGGCCGCTTTGTCCGCCCCCGCGTATTTGGGATCGGTAGCCAGGATCGCCGCGTAGGTCTTGGCCGCTTCCTCGAACTTTTGCTGTCCGGCGAGTGCCAGTCCGAGCAAGTATTGAGCGTCCAGTCCATCGTTCATCGGTGGCTTGCTTTGTAGGAACGCAGTGACATCCGCGGCAGCCGACGGAAAATCTCCGAGTTGATAGCGGGCCATCGCTCGAACGTAGAGGCCCTTGGATGCCAGCTCGGACTTGGCGTACTTCGTCACCAGCATGGTCAGGGCCTCGACCGCATTCTTGAAGTCATTCTTCTTGAAGTAGGTCCAGCCGAGTCCGTACTGCGCGTGCGGTGCGAACGTTCCTTCTGGCCATCCGCGAGCTGCGGCCGAGTAATGCGTGATCGCTTGATCGAACTGGTTCTGAGCATACGTCGCCTCACCGAGTCGGAACGTCGCTTCCTCGACTCGCGTGCTCTTAGGGAATTGCTTGGTGATTTGTTGCAATCGAACGACCGCCTCTGCCTGTTTTCCAAGCCGCCGGTAGGCATCGGCCATTGCCAACAACGTTTCGTCCGTCTGCTCGCGATCGGGCTTCGCTTGCAGCGAACGATCGAACGACTGCGCCGCTTTCTCGAACTGCTCCTGAGCGGCTTGACTGCGGCCGATCACCGCCAGCGCTTCGCTCTTCAACGCCGCATCTTTGAGATCGGCCAGCACCGGCTCCAGTGCGGCGACCGCCTCCGCATTCTTGTTGGCCAATTGCAGCGCGAGCCCCAGACGAACACGGGCCTGGGGAGCGTTCGTGTGCGTAGGAGCCTTTTGCAGGAAGCTGCGATATTGCTGCTCCGCATCGGCGTACTCGCGGAGTAGCAGTCGAGCCTCAGCTCCGATGAACTGCACGTCCGGCACCAGCTTGTCGTTCGGGAACGCAGTCAGAAACGCCGTGCTGTTCACCTTGGCTGCCCCGTGATCATCAACATCAAGAGCCGTCAGTGCGGCCATGTACTGTGCCTGCGAGGCCAGTTCGTGCTTGGGATTCTTGTTGGCGAAGTCGGCATACAACGCGACCGTTTCTTTGCGACGGTTCGGCAGTTCATACAGCGCATCAACGCGGGCCAACATAAGCTGCGGCAACATCGGACTGTCCGAATGCTGTTTGATGGCGTCGTCCAGTACCTGCAACGCCTGCTGCGGATTCTTTTCCTTCAAGAAGGCGCGCGCAATCCATTGCTTGGCCTCGGCCGCCTCCGGAACGTTGCGTTTGGCGATGTTCTCCAAACCATCTCGAGCGAAGGCATACTTGCCGACCAGGAAGTAACACTTCGCTCCAGCCAAGATCGCCGTGTCGTAGTGTTTCGTGCTGGTGAACTGCCGTGGCACCTTCCAATAGAGAGCGCCGGCCTCTTCATACTTGCCAAGTTCATACAAACATCGCGCCTGCCGCAGCATTGCGGTGTCGGCCAGAGCAAACTCTTTGACCGCGCTGACCTCGGCAAACAGGCCGTGAGCCGCGCCGAAGTCCCCCTTCCCAAACACGAGTTCGGCCTGCCTCATGCGGACTTCCGTGGCCAGTGCATGCTTAGGAAACTTGCTGTGAAAGGCGGCGAATGTCGCCTGAGCCTCGTCGGTCTCCTTCAACGCCTCTTGTGTGACCCCCAAGGCGTAAGAGGCGTCGGCAACCAGCTCGTCTTGCGGATACCTGCGGATCAATCCAGCGTAGCTGTCGGCCGCCTCCTTCAACTTGGTCTGCTGATAAAAACTCTCGCCCCGATAAAACAACGCCCGCGCCGCGAGCGGACTCTTTGGGAACTGTTCAACCATTTGTCCGAAGGCTCGTTCGGCCTTGTTGTACTCTTCGGCCTTCTTGGATTGCTGAGCCAGGCTGTACCACGCCGTCCCCAGATTCAGCAGTGATTGGTCGAGTGACTCGAACTTCGGGGACTGCTTGAGCAACGCCTCGAACGTCGCCGCCGCCGCCGGATATTGCTTGGCCTGCAACTGGCAAGTGCCGAGATAGTGCTGGGCCTTATCGAGCCGCGGATCTTTGGGAAACTTTTTGATGAACGTCTGCCATTCGTCGATGGCCTGGTCGTAGAGCTTCTGATTCTGGAAGCCAACCGCCACCGCGAACTGCCGCGTCCCCGCCTCAGTCTCTTGAGCCTGTACCGGCCGAGCATCCGTCAGCGCGAGGAGACAGACAATCCACAAACAAAAGGCTAATCGAACTCGAATTCGAATCATCGCACAGTCCCTAACAGGAAGGGCCGCAGCGAAAAACGAACGATGCGGCACACAGCCAGCATACCCGTCGAGTCCGAGCCTGTTAAGCCAATCCGAGTTAGAGTCAGGGCAAGCGAATTCTTGAATATGGTGTGACTTTGACGGCGTGTCTGTGTTTTGATCCGTGGTACCACTTTGTCATCCGTGGGCAGTTTGCTTCGACAAAAAAGGTTGCCCGCGTATGGCATCGCGGTCCCACGGATGAATTCCATCACAATGGTCGGCTTACTTCTTCGGATCGGCGGCCGACGGACTCAATTCTTTCGGCTTGGGTGGTGCCTCGACCGCCGGTGCCGGGGCCGCATTCGCTGTCGGCGTAGCGGCGGGTGCCGCACACGTCGGTGCCGCACATGTTGGCACCGTCGCACAGCACGGATTGCATTTCGGCTTGCAGCAGAACAACTTCAGTTTGGGCAGGGACCAACATTTCTTCGGACAGCAGCAATCCCCCGCCTTAGCCAGACCGCTTGTCAGACTAAAGATCGCACCTGCCAACACGCACAGCATCATTTTCTTCAT
Organism: Planctomyces sp.; assembly: GCA_031375695.1. Classification (GTDB taxonomy): domain Bacteria; phylum Planctomycetota; class Planctomycetia; order Planctomycetales; family Planctomycetaceae; genus SXKJ01. The sequence continues at coordinate 2,071 of JANMIF010000424.1, read as the reverse complement.
GATTCCACTCCACATGCAGGAATTCGAACCGCGTCACACGCGACATTGAAGCGGCGATGCTACCCAGGGAAAGACCCTCAGCAAGCAGCGATTGCCTGCGGATTCCCGGAGACGCAAAGAACCAAACACAATTTACGGATTACAGCGATTCCTTCAGGCGGGACAGGCACCGCTTTGATCGAGAATCTCGGCAATGTGCAGGACGCGGATCGGCTTTTGTTGACGGCGGATCAGCCCGTCGAGGTGCATCAGGCAGCTCATGTCGTTGGCAGTGAGAACTTCGGTGCCGGCTTGCTCGTGATCGTGGATGCGGTCGAGGCCCATCATGCACGAGACCGCCTCTTCCGCGACGGCGAAGGTGCCGCCGAAGCCGCAGCATTCGTCCGGTCGCGTGAGCTGCGAAAACGAAATCCCTTCGAGACCTTCGAGTAGCTGCTTCGCTTTGTTGAAGGCGGGGCCGACTCGTTCGCTGCAACTCCCCAAACGCAGCTCGCGCAGGCCGTGGCAACTTTGATGTAAGCCGACTCGGTGCGGAAAGCGACCGGGCGGGGCGTTGATCTTCAGCACGTCGGTCAGGAATTCGGTCAGCTCAAACGTTTTGAGCTTGAGCTGTTCAAAGCCGGAGCGGCCGGAGAGGTAGTCGTCGTAGTGATTCCGCACCATCGACGTACAACTTCCCGACGGGCAGACGACGTATTCAAACAGATTGAAGATGTCGAAGAAGCGTTCGGCCAGCGGGCGTGTTTGTTCGCACAGTCCGGTATTGGCCATCGGCTGACCGCAACAGGTTTGAGCTTCGGGAAAAGCCACGTCAACGCCGAACCGCTCTAGCACCGACACTGTGGCCATGCCAACTTGCGGAAAAAGTTGGTCGATGTAACACGGCAAGAACAAAGCCACGCGCATGAGTCATCCTCGGAGTTAGTTTGGGCCGCCGATTTCGTGGATTCGGCGGCGATTGTCAACTCGCGCTGTCGTTACAACCCGATCAATTGCTTTCATCTGGCTGCCGAGCGGACGTGCCTGTTGCCAAAAGCCCACACGACCACGCGGTGTGACCTAGGTTGAGATTGTCTCGAAAAAGCGATCGGCCCAGAAAACTTCCCAGACAAACCAGAGGGCATTAGCCCCGAAATCGTTGTTGTTTTTCGATCTGCGACCGTCAGGCAGTGGTAAGTCCTATCCTCACCGCTCCCTAACGGTCGCGGATCGATATTCCCGTGAATAATCGCCTATCCAAGTCCGTTTTCATTGTTCGTTCGCGAGGTTTATTGTGATGACGACGTTGACGTCTGTGAAATCGCGTGGCGCGCATTTGTGTTTCTGTGCGACGATCTTCGTGAGCGCGTTCCTGATTTTCCAGGTGCAGCCGTTAATCAGCAAATTCATTCTGCCGTGGTTCGGCGGGACGCCGGGCGTCTGGTCGGCGTGCATGTTGTTTTTTCAGACGCTGCTGTTTGCCGGCTATGCATATGCTCACTTCAGCATTCGGCGGTTGAGTCCGCGAATGCAAGCGGCCGTGCATGTCGGCTTGTTGTGCGTCGCCGCCTTGTGCCTGCCGATCGCGCCGGATGCCGGTTGGAAGCCGGAAGGGCATGAGAATCCGACGTGGCGAATCCTGTGCATGTTGACCGTCAGCATCGGATTGCCGTACTTCGTGCTGTCATCCACCGGGCCGCTGATGCAAGCTTGGTTTAGTCGCACGGAACCGAACGCTTCGCCATATCGGTTGTATGCGCTGTCGAATATCGGCTCGGTGCTGGGTTTGATCAGCTATCCGTTTTTGTTTGAGCCGCTGTGGGCGACCGAAGTTCAAAGCTGGATGTGGTCGGCTGGCTTTGTGATGTTCGGCGTGACGTGCGGTTGGTGTGCGATTCGCGCGAGCCGAGTTCAATCGGCGGTCCAGAACACCGAAGCGAGCCGTGCTGTCGCGGAAGTTCCGCCGACCGTTTGGGACAAGCTGCTGTGGTTCGGTTTGAGTGCTTGCGCATCGACAATCTTGCTGGCGACTACGAATCAAGTCTGTCTGGACGTGGCGGTGATTCCGTTCTTGTGGGTGTTGCCGCTGTCG
>JANMIF010000401.1:0-19585 GCA_031375695.1 Planctomyces sp. | reverse complement strand
CCGATGAACCCAGCCCCCTTGCAATCGCAGTGCCAATGACTTCCCTTGATCAAAGGGGTAAGGGGCGCTGCGGACAGGGGGTCCGGGGGAAATTCAAAAACTATCCATGCAAAACGTACAAATTCAACAAGCCGGCCAGAGCGTGGGCGCTCCGAAGTCGGGACATCCGCGTGAAGATGCCCCACGCTCTGGCGAGCGTGGCTACGGCAGTCACCACATCGACTCGTTCATCCGCGAGCGACTGGCGAAAGAGAATCTCCAACCCGCTCCCGAAGCCGATCGTCGCACGTTAATCCGCCGGCTGACCTTCGATCTGATCGGTCTGCCGCCGACGCCGGACGAGGTCGCGGCGTTTGCCGCGGACCAAGCTCCCGACGCGTATGAAAAACTCGTGAATCGACTGCTCGATTCACCGCGCTACGGCGAACGACAGGCCCGGCTTTGGCTCGATGTCGTGCGCTATGCCGACACCAATGGGTACGAACGCGACGAATTCCGTCCGCTGGCCTGGCAGTATCGCGACTACGTCATTCGCTCGTTCCATCAAGACAAGCCGTTCGATCAATTCATCGTCGAGCAGCTTGCGGGCGACCAACTCGTCAACGGCGTGCCGAAGAACTCCGCCGAAGCCGACATGCTGATCGCGACCGGTTTTCTGCGTTTGGGCCAGTGGGACAGCACGGCCTCGATCTTTCAAGAAGAGCCGCGACTGCGCGCCGAGATGATGGCCGACCTGACCAACACCACCGCGTCGGCGTTTCTGGGTTTGACGATGTCGTGCTGCCAGTGTCACGACCACAAGTACGATCCGCTCTCGCAGGCCGATCATTTTCGCCTTCGAGCCTTCTTTGCCGGCGTGACTTCGCGCGACGACCTGCCGGTTTCCGTTGCCGACGAGCAGGCCGCGATCGACAAGCACAACGCGGAACTCGATCAACAAGCCGCGCCGTGGAAGGCCGAACAAGAGCTGCTCGACAAGGCGAATAAGGAGCGGCACGAAGAACTCAAGACGAAGCTCGCCGAGATCGAAGCCAAAAAACGCCAGCCGCGCCGCGCGATGGGGGTGACCGAGTCCGCCTCACCGGCAGCGACTCACATCTTCTATCAGGGCGACTTCGCATCGCCGCGTGAAGAAGTGCAACCGGGGATTCCGACAGTGTTGGGGACGCTCGATCGTCGTGGTTCGCTCCGCGAACCAACGCGATTCAACTCATCGAACGGGCAGTCGGAAGTCGGACGTTTGATCGCGGAGCGATCAACGACGATCAATAGCCGCCGGCTCAAGCTGGCGAACTGGATCGCTTCGGCCGACAACCCGTGGACCGCGCGCGTCATCGTCAATCGCATCTGGCAGCAGCATTTCGGCACGGGCCTCGTCGCGACTCCAAACGACTTCGGATACAGCGGCACGCGACCGACCCATCCTGAGTTGCTCGATTGGCTGGCTGTCGAATTCATGCAGCGAGGCTGGTCGATTAAGGAATTGCATCGGTTGATTGTGACATCCGCCACGTATCGGAAGAAAAGTGGGATAGGCTTCCAGCCTGTCACTTCTGCGAAGGCCGAATCGCGAAAGGACGACAGGCAGGATGCCTATCCCACGGCATTCATTCCGTCCGTCCGCCGGCTCGATGCCGAAACATTGCGCGACGCATTGCTCGCCGTGTCTGGGTTGTTGAAGCCATACGACGCCGGCAAGCCGCTCTGGCCGCCGGTACCGGACGAACTGCTCAAGGCTCAGCCCGCGATCCTCGAAGCCGAGAAGGGGGGGGACGGCGGAAGGATGCAAGGCTGGTATGCCGACCCGATCGAGCAGACCGACGTCCGCAGCGTGTTCCTCATTCGCAAACGCTGTTTACCGATCCCGTTTCTGCAAGCCTTCGATTTGCCGGACACGACGGTTTCGTGTGCTCGCCGAGACACAACCGTCGTCGCTCCGCAAGCGTTGATGCTGCTCAACAGCCCCGAAGGCGTGCGTTACGCGCAAGCACTCGCGGCGAGAGTCAGCGGGGCGACCGACAAGCTCGAATTCGATGACGCGGCCAAGACCAAGCAACTGGTGGAGACGTTGTTTCGAGTCGCCTTGAATCGAATGCCGACAGCTCAGGAGTTGCCGTTGTCGATCGAGTTCTTGAAACGTCATGCCCAGCAACATCAGGAGCCGGGAGATCGTGCCAGCCTGCTCGCGCTGACCGATCTGTGCCGAGCGATCCTGAACCTGAACGAGTTTGCCTACATCGACTGAAAGACCCCCATGATTCCTCAATCACGTCGAGATTTTCTCACCCAAACCGGCGGCGGTTTTGCGAGCGTCGCGTTGAGCGCACTGCTGGCCGATGAACTCCGGGCGGCGGCTACCAAACGCTCGCCGATCGACCCGTTGCAGCCGTTGGCCGAGCGGTCGCCGCACTTCGCACCGCAGGCTAAGCGAGTCATCTTTCTGTTTCAATACGGCGGGCCTTCGACCTTCGACTTGCTGGATTACAAGCCGGAATTGCTGAAGCTCAACGGCAAGCCGGTGCCCGCTTCGGTCAAGCAGAATCCGGACAAAGTCGGCGGCGTCTTCAATCACTGCAAGGACGAGCTGATGGCCGGGCCGTGGAAGTGGGCTCAGCATGGCGAGTCGGGGCAGTGGGTATCGGAACTGCTACCGCATACCGCGAAGCACATCGACGAGCTGTGTCAGGTGCGGTCGATGTTCAGCGAAAGCTCCAATCACGCGCCGGCGACTTACTTGATGAACACCGGAGCGATCCTCGGGGGCAAGCCGAGTCTCGGTTCCTGGGTGACGTATGGGCTGGGGTCGCTCAATCAGAATCTGCCGGGCTATGTGCTGCTCTATAAGGTCGGAGGCTTGGGCGGTTCGGCCAACTGGAGCAATGCGTTTCTGCCAGCGGCGTTTCAGGGGACGCAGTTTCGGCACGAAGGCTCGCCGGTGCTCAACCTGCAACCGCCCAGCGAGTTCGCGGACGTGCAACGCTCGACGCTCGACTTCGCTCAGGCCCTCAATCGCCAGCACGCGGCCGAGCGACCGGGAGTACACGATCTGGATGGCCGCATCGCGTCTTACGAGTTGGCGTATCGCATGCAATCGGCGGCGCTCGATATTGGCGAGTTGTCGTTGGAGACGAAGGAGACGCAGGATTCCTACGGTCTGCACGACGAGAACAAGGACAAAGCGTTGTTCGGTCGGATGTGCCTGCTGTCACGACGACTGGTCGAGAAGGGAGTCCGCTTCGTGCAGCTCTACAACGCCGTCGACAAACTGGGCTGGGACGGGCACGACAACAACACCGACTACCACAACCGCAATGCCGCTCAGACCGATCAGCCGATCGCCGCCTTGCTGGCCGACCTGAAGCAGCGCGGCCTGCTCGACACGACGCTCGTGATCTGGGCCGGCGAGTTTGGCCGCACGCCGATGATGCAGGGGAACAACGGCCGCAATCACAATCCCTACGGCTTCACGATCTGGATGGCCGGAGGTGGAGTGAAGGCCGGCAGCGTGATCGGCTCGACCGACGAAATCGGCCTGCGAGCCGCCGATCAGCCGCAATCGGTGAAGAACCTCCACGCGACGATCCTCACTGCTCTTGGTATAAACCCAGACGAACTGTTCTTCGAGCACGCCGGTCGGCAAGAACGCCTGACGGGAGTCGCTCAAAGCTGGAAGACAATTCCGGGCGTGCTGGGTTGATCCTGTCCGAGATCGAATCTGCAGCGGCGGTCCTCGCGCGTTTGAGTTTCTGTTTAGTGTGCCAGTCCGCCAATTTGCCTAACCGCTTCGTACGCGACGGTATTGACCGTACTCGCCAGATTCAAACTGCGGACGACATCGTGCATCGGCAGCTTGAGGTTGTTCGCCGGATTCGCATTACGAATCGATTCCGGCAGCCCGCGCGATTCGCTGCCGAATAGCAAAACATCGCCACGCTCAAACGAAGCCTCCCAAACCAGCCGCGTCGCGAATTTCGTGAGGCACCACCAACGCCGTCCCGGCAAGCGATCACGCACTTCGTCGATCGAATCGACCGCTTCCCAATCGAGATGCTGCCAGTAATCCATGCCCGCTCGCCGCAGATGTTTTTCATCGAGCCGAAACCCAAGCGGCCGAATCAACCACAATTTGGCTCCGACCGCGACACAGGTCCGCCCGATGTTCCCCGTGTTCTGCGGGATGTCCGGTTGATAAAGCACGATATGCAACAGCGGTTCAGTTTGTTCGTACACCCGACCCCGATTCTCACTGCTTCCCCGAAGGTTACGGCTGCGACTCCGCCAATGCCCTCTTCAGTCGCGGAAGCGCTCTCAGCTCGTCGGCCTACTTTCGCAGGTACGTTTCATCAAGCTGGCCTTGGCCGAAAAAGACATCCGCGGCGGCGCTAAGATCGCGCGGACGATTCGCAATCAGCTTCAACAGGATCAGGTCTTCGGGGCGGACGAAGGCGATGTTGCGTCCTTCATAGTCGTGAGTCTGCCGACGACTTAACAAGCTCTGCTGAAACTTCGATTTCGCCAAGAAGATGTCGACATCAACGCCATGTGTTTCGAGGGACATCCGCAGCTTTACCAACGGCATTCCGGCCACTTGATACACCCAGACGGTTTCATAGACATCGGGAACGGTGAAACCTTTTTGGGTCGCATGGTAATAAAAGACCGCCAGCGACGGACGTGGTAATGCGATGGTGAAATCCACGTCGTGAGTTGGTCGCGGAATGCCATGTACTCGCACGGCGATGCCTCCCATCACGACGTAGGGAACTTGAAGTTCTTCGAGAACATCCACGATGTCATTGAGTGCGGCCGTTAGGTCACTCGTGGTCGGACCTCGTCCGAGCAATTGCCGTCAGCATGTTTTTGTTGCGTTCGTCGTTTTGCCGCCGCAGCAGTTCAAATCGCCGAGCCACGATCTCTGGCGGGCCGCTCAACAAGAACTTCGTGTTTTCGCGTGTCATCTCCAGCGTGAGCTTCAGCCGTTCGGACGGCGTCATCTGGCGGTAGGCTTCGAGCGTTTCGGGATGCAAAATGATCACAGCTCGCCTGGGAAAGTTCAGGCCGGATTTTGCCGGCGATTCGACTCGGCGGCGACGCGGTCCAGTTCGATTTCTTGAAGCCCCGCGTGCCAATCAACCGCTGTAAGTGCCATTGGGCGGCTCGCCTGTGCTACGCGACCACATATTCGTGCGGCTCCAGTTCGTCGTTGAGCGATTCCCCCGACTCGTCGCTACCATGCCAAACGATCGAAACGAATGGGGCGACATCCTCGATCCACTCGCTGCCGGCTTGATCGCGGTCGCTCCATGGCAGACGGATGACGATGTGCTTGGCACCTTTCGGTCGACCCAATTGCATCGAATAAAACCGGTCGAGGTACGACGGATCGCACAGGCAGGCGGCTCGGACCGCTTGCAGAAACGCTGGCGTCAGCCGATGTGGATCGCCGGTTGGAGTCAGCACGATGCGCAACGTCGAATGCGGGTTGTCGTCGAGCAGTTGCCGAATCAATCCACACGTTACCTCACGATGCCGACGGAAATCCGTCGAACTCAGAGACAGTTCAAACGCTCCGGCTCGTCCGTCGGGCGGCGGCAGTGACGGACTTGAGCCGTCATCCAAATCGAGTGAAATGGCCTGCACGACGCCGCGAGCGGAATCGGTGAGGTTCGCGCGAACTTCGTCATCAATCGGCGGTGGTTGCGAATCGAATTCCGTATCGAAAATCTCCTCCGCTTCATCCATGAGCTGGTACATTGTCGGCAAGTCGATCGTTGGAGTTTTGATCACGTAGTACGGCGGCCGCGACTGATATTGCAGGCCGTGCAGAGTCGCCTCTTGCCGAAACGCGGTCCCCGGCAGGATCGCCAAGTTGAACACCTGTACGCTGGAGTACAACCCAGTTTCACGCAAGTAATGCATTCCGCGACGCACCGAATCCGGGGTGTCCCCCGGCAGGCCGATGATCAGATCCACTTTCACTTGAATACCCACGTCCAGTAGCGCTCGTACACCCTTCTCGAAAGCCTTCATGTTGTTCTTGCGATCCATCAACTCCATCGCCAGCGGGTCGATTGACTGCAAGCCAATCTCGACTTCCGTGAAGTTCGCCTCGCGCAGCAGTGCGGCGATCTCGGTATTGATCCCCTCGGCTCGCAGTTCGCCGAAGTACCGCCATTGCTGATCGGGGTTTTGGTCCGCCAGCAAACGCACGAACTCGCCGAAGTTGCGCGCTTGATTCAGCGTCGGATCGAGCAGCACAACTTCTTTCACACCCCGCTCGCGAGCGTGCTGCAAATTGGCGATGATCTTTTCCCGCGACACGAAATATAGATCGTCATAACTCTTTGGGTAGTAGCAGAACTTGCACTTGAAGATGCAGCCGCGAATCGTCTCCAGCAGCAGCAAGTCTTCATCCGCCGCATCGAGAATCCCCGTCAGGTACGGCGAACTGATTTCATCCAAACTGGCGAGTGGTTGCCGAAACATCGGCAATTCGCCGATCGCCCGACTGGCGTCCGCATTGTGAATGAACGGTGATGTGATCGGCAGCGACGCGGACTCACGCGGCGACACGTACAGCCCGGCAATCGGCCGGCTCGGCTGATCGTGGTTGCGCAGTTCGATCAGCAGTTCGGAAAACGTTTGTTCTCCTTCGCCGATCGCCGCGAAGTCAATTGCCGGATGTTGCAGCACCCAAGCGTTGTCTGCCGTGATTTCCGGACCGCCGACAATGACCCTTATCTCCGGCCGCCGCTCTTTCAACCGCGAGGCGATCCACAAAGTCCGGTCGATGTTCCACAAATAGCACGAGAATCCGACCAGCCACGGATCGCGATTCAAAATCTCTTCGACCAACCCGCAGTCGGACAACGTGTTGCTAAGCCGAGGCGGAAACAGGTCAATGTCGTAATCCGCCTCCAGTCCGCGCCGCTGGGCATACATTTTTAGATACGCAGCAGCCAGCGGCACATTCCCCTTCGCCGGCTCAAGGCCCGGCTGCGGAATCGGCAGTTGCAAAAGTTGAATCAAACGTCGCGCGGGCATGACGAACACTCTATCGCAACATCTCACTAACCCGAAGCGTCAGCAGGGTGATGCCCCCTGAATTTTTGGTGTGAGTGTTTGAGTCGCGCGAGTTGATGGTACGTCACGGCGGAAGCCTGCGGGAGCCGGGGGACGCTCGAGCGGAAGTTTTGGAGGATGGAGAAGGCAAGTTGATGTTCCAGGCACCGTGAGAGACATTGTGCGACGTAGCCCCGTGCGATGGACTGATTTGCTCGCGGTGCGCACTGTGATGGGTCTCCGTGAGGATGGAGGTCGGCTCTGCGGAAGCGGCATCTAGTACCGCAAGCGGGGATTGTTGTGTCATCAGAGGGCAAGTTTGGTTGTTGTGATTTTTGAGGGCCGAAGTTTTCGGCGGTGTGTTGGGCAGAAACGTGGACGGCGGTGTGGGGTTGTTGGTTTGCCGGTGTCGGTCCATTCGAACGGATGAGGCATGGTGTCGTGGAAGTATTTCAAGAACCGGCGCAGCTTGTCTTCCAGATCGGCGACCGAGGTGAAATTGCCGCGACGCATGACCTTTCTCATCACGATACCGAAGAGGACTTCAATCTGATTCAGCCACGCGGATCTGATTCAGCCACGAGCTGTGTTTGGGAAGAAACACGAAGCGGATGCGATGCTCGGGATCAGACAGAAATTCGCGGCGTGTCGCTGGAGAATGCAACACGCCCGATTTCCCTTTTGTTCGCAGTGGCCGATCCGGCTCGCAGCGTTCCGCAATCCACTCGACCAACGAGGCGGACCAAGGCACGTTGAGGCAGTCCACCACGAACACCCACGGCACGTCGGGGGCGCTGGCCACGGTCTGTTCGATGTGGGCGACGAAGTCCGCTTCTGTGCGAGTGGGGCCGATGGTTTCCGAGAACATCGTGCCGGCGACAACATCCCAATTGCCGATCAGCGTCGTCGTGCCGTGCCACACGTATTCGAACTCGTGCTTGGCGACTTGGCCCGCGCGTGTTGGCTTGTCGGGAGCCGCTCGTTCGAGGGCCTGCAGTCCCGTCATCTCATCAATGCAGACCGTGCGCGTGCCGTCAGTCTCGTGACGCGGCACCGCCTCTTGATACGTTCGGCACACCTCCGCGACCTGCCGCTCAAAGATCACGGGATCTTTCTGGGTGGTGTTGATCCACATCTTGCGGCGATGCGGTTGCAACGCGGCCGTTCGCAGATAATGTCCGACTTGTGACTCCGAGATGCTCGACACAATCTTCCGCTTCACGACTTCGTCCCGCAGTTCGCGCTTGGTCCAGTGTGTAATCGGCCGACCGGACTTTTCCGGCGGCTCGCCAGCCACCGCCAAAATCTGAGTCACCTGCTCGGCGGTAAACGTCCCCGGACAACCCGGCCGCGGCGCGTCTTTGAGCGTCTCGCGAATCGCCGCTCGCAACCGCGTCGGTTCCGAGCATTCCAGCAGCGTCAGTTCCTCACAAGCGTCCCGCCACCGCCAAGTCCCCACCGCCAAACGGTTCAACGAGACCTCGCAGGCAATCTCTTGATTGGACATCCCTTCCCAACCCAACACGACGATGCCCGCCCGCTGCACCACCCACTTGGGATCTGACCACGCCACTTGGGATCTGACCGCGACCGACGGAACTCCTCCAAAATCACCAACTACCGCGCCGACACCACCACCTTCGCCGCATTCCCTGGCATGACGCTCCTCATTGACCGAGAGCCCGTAGCTCAGCCAAAACTCGCGCCCAGTGATAGATCAAATTCAAACTGCCGCACTAGCGCGAGTGGTCCAGCCACAGCGAGTGTTCAACGCTCCTCACGAACAACCACCGCCCAAACTCTGACATCCAACGGGCTGCGGTTTCAGCATACGAGCGAGTGATTTTGTCGCGAACAATCACTTGCTCAGGCGTCGTATTAAACCGCGCCGCCGCTGGAATTCCGCGTCGCCGAGCATTAGCCTTCGTTCTCAATAATTCCCCGCGAGGCACTGCTTCGCCAATTTTCAACGATGAAGTGGACATGATGTCGAACTTGAAAATCCAAGCAATTTCCGGTGTGGCGGCCGGAACCGAAACGCCGCTGTTGACCAAATGGCCATCGATTGCCGCCCTCGGTGGGGGCAAGTTTATCGGTCAGTGGTTGGACATGTTTCCGACGAGAATTCTGGGTCTGAAGTTGTCCAATCTGATCTTCGGCTTGCCGATGGCTGGGCCAGCCGCCGCGCTGTACTTAGTCCAAAAAGTCATCGGCGATCGCTTCACGATCACCAACAAATCCGTGCAACGCTGGTCGGGCTTGGGCGGCCGCATGAAACAGCGCATCGAACTCGCCGACATCATCTCGATGCAGGTCGAGCAAGTCTCCGGCCAGGAATTTTACCACGCTTCCGATTTGCTGCTGTGCAACGCGAAAGGTGACGTGGTGATGCGACTGGAAGGTCTGCCGCACGCGGAGATTTTTCAAGAGAACATCAAGAAGGCCCGCGACTCCGTTATGCAAGTGCAAGCCTCGCTGAACACGATCCGCAACCGTCAGTCGGTGTAGTCCTCAATCGAGGTGTACGACACGCTGCGGGCCATCTCTAGCGAAAGTCGATTTCGGTTTCGGTATCGACAAGGACTCGTCGCATGGTCGAGACGACGAACACAACCCGTTTCAAAATGCGAGGAACGATTCCACGGGAGGTTCTGCCGGATCAACCGTCGTGTACGCTCGTTGCGGGTCGCTTGGAGCAGCGGTAGCATCGCAGGTAGACGCTAGCGAGTGCGCGGGCATCACAAGACGTGAATGTGAGTCGTGTGGAGCGCCCTTCCTCCCTGGCGGTTTGAGTCAGTGTGTTGGAAAGCTGCCGATGTGGGAATCCGTGGTAGGCCCGATTCGCGAACACTTGGCGGCGTGGCTGCTGTTGATTTCGTGTCTTGGCGCGGTGATGACTTACGCGGCGCGCGGGATCGGCAAGGTTGTGGTTCGGCGCACGTTGCTATGCACTCTAGGGCTGTGTGCCGCGCTGAGCCTGTGGATGGTCGTGGCTTATCAGCCACTGAAGCTGACTGTTGACTTAAGTCAGGCGATGACGCTGGGACCGCTCGATCGGTTTCAGTTTCGGACGAGCTTGCCGTGGATCGGTGGGTTTCGGCCCGCTTCGATTGAGCGGACGTTAGCCGACGGGACAAGTCGCGTGGTGGATGTTTCGGCGGCGTGGGGACCGGGCATTCGGCTTGATGTCGGAGTGGATGGGTTGAGCCTGTGGTTTGTGATGCTGAGCGTGCTGCTCGTCGGTTTGGCGGCGGCGACTGATCAAGGGGATTCGGGCGAGTCTTACGGGGCGAGTTGGCTGTGGTTGCTCGCCAGTTTAGTCGGGACGTTCGTGGCTCTAGATGTGGTGCTGCTTTCGGTCTGTTGGCTAAGCACTTGGTTGGCGGTGGCCTGGTTGCTGAGACATGGCGGTGAGGTGGATCGGCGTGAAGTGACGTTTCGATTGGTCAAGACCGCTTGGATTGGAAGTTGGTTGACGGCGCTAGGGCTGTGCGGGTTGGTGTTGATCTTTGGATGGCTGAGACAGACGCCAATGCGGCCTCAACCGCCGCTATTGTTTGCGATCCCGGAGTTATTGCACGGACTGAAACAGATGTCGTCGGGCGAGCATTTGCTGTTCTGGCGAACGGTTAGCCCGTGGATGTTTTGGTTGCTGCTGATCGGATTCACTTGGCCGTTGATGTTGGCTCCGTTTCACCGCGTGTTGCTGGCGGGGCTGAGTTCCGCACCGACGGGATTGGCAATGGTGTTGGCGGGGGTTGCGATCAAGGTCGGACTGTATGGCTGGCTGCGATTTCTTGTGCCGTTGTTCGGTGATTTGCTGGAGCACTTGGAGTTGTTGTTGGCGACTGCGGTGAGCGTGTTCAGTTTGTTCGCGGCGGTGCTGGCTTTAGGACAAGCCGATTGGCGGTCTCGCGTGGCGCTGGCGACGGCGAGTTCGTTGGGATTATGTGTGCTCGGCATAGTGACTATGACGCTGCAAGGCCTGACGAGTGGATTGCTGCGCGGGCTAAGTCATGGGTTGTCGATTCCTCTGTTGATTTGGTTGTGCGGCCGCGACCTAGCCCCAAGGTTCCAGCTTGAGGCTCAACGTTCAAACAATGGCAGCGTGTCCGAATCGAAAAACGCGTTTGACGCAGGATCGCAAGTTTCTGAGCCTCAAGCTGGAAGCTTGGGGCGACGGTCGTTGTGCTTTCGTTTGGCGATTGCGGGGGTGATTGGGATGCCGGGGTTCGGGGGATTCGTGTCGGATGTGTTGCTGCCGTTGGGATTGTTTCAGCAGGAGTTCAATCTCGGATTGATCAGTTTAGCGACGAGCGGTCTGTTGGCGTGGATGTGGGTGCGTGCGGAACGAGACGCGCCGGTGATGTCGGTTGCCTGGTCGGGGCGCGATTGGTTGGTGGTGGGTGTTTTGCTATCGGCGAATGCGACTCTCGGATTATTTCCGCAGTTCGTAATCGACCGTGTGCAACCGACGTTGGTGCAATCACTGCCGGCGGGCGACAAGGCGGAAACAGAGTCCTCTGGACAGGAGCCGTGATTCGTGGAGGGTTGGGGTGATCTGTGGAGTCCGGCAGGTGTTCTCGGAGTGACGGGAACGCTGGGAGTGCTTGCGCTTCGTTGGCCAGCGGGGCGGCGAGGTCATGCGCCGGGATGTTTGCTGTCGCTGCTTTTGGCGATGTTGAGTTGGTCGCCATCGGCAGCAGACGACTCGCTGCGAATGGTGTTCACGGCGGTCGTGATTTGGGGATTGCTTTGGGCTTTTGCAGCGTTGAGTGAGCGGCCCGAATCGAAGTCGGTCAAAAAGTTGCCGCTGATTTGGATCGGGATGTCTGGGCTGTGTTTGCTGACGTCGGCCGGAGATGTGGTAACGTTGTTTTTCGGTTTGCACGTGGTGACGTGCGCGACGGCCATGTGTCATGACGCTCCGTGCCGTGAATTTGCGACGAGGAATGTCACGCCACACTTCGTAACCGCCGCACTGCTGTTGCTGGGATTTGTGCTGTTGGCACTGCTGACCGGATCGACTCGAGTGGCGACGATCGCGGAATCTCTGCAGGCGAGTTACGTAAATCATGATGCGGCGCGATATGCGATCGCGGGGGGTGGCTCGCGCGTGCTGACGCTATCGATCGTGTTGATCGGATCGGCTCTGTGCGGCTACTTTGTGGGGGCGCCGTTTCATTCACACGTGGTGGACGACGTGGCGAAGTCACATTCGTTGTCGGCGACCGCGGTGTTGCTGTTGCCTCGCGCAGCGGCGTTGTTGGTCTGGTTGAAATTGTGGCCGGCAGTGTTGACCGGATCGGAAGCGACCGCACATCTGTTGGCGATTGTGTTAGCGGCGGTGACCTTGATCGTGCCGCTGGTGCAAGCGCGCGGCGAGCGAAAGTTGGTGAGGCAATGGACGCTGTTGGCGGTGGCTCAAGGAGGCTGGCTGTTGTTGGCGATCGCGGCCAATTCGTTCGAGCGGAAAGTAGCGGCTCACAGCGCGGCGTGGCCGGTGATCGAGTGGAATCTGCCGACAGCGGTTCAAGCGGCGTGGTTGCTGTTGCTGGTTGATGGGGTGGCGTTGATCGGGTTGTTCGGCGTGTTGTCGGCATTGCAACGTCGCGATCGTGCGGTTGAGTTCGTGGAAGATTTCCAGGGCCTCGGTCGATTCGAGCCAGTCGCGGCGGGATGTACCGCCGTGTGTTTGCTGAGTTTGTCCGGTGGTCCGCTGTTGGTGGGGTTTTGGTCACGACTGTTTGTGGCAATGTCGGTCATGGACGTGCGCGGTGAATGGGGGCCGCCGCAGATGTTGGTTCCGCACTTCGGGCTGTTGTTGTTGACGGCGTTGGCGGTGATCAGTTCCGTCTGGTCGGCATCGATCGGCGGGCGGACGTTGTGGACGATGTTCTTTGGAATACCGCTGGGACAACCGCGCCCGGCAGGACCGGTCTCGTCATTGTTCGCGGCGATCATCGCAAGCGTGTTGCTGGTTGTTTGTGGCTTGTTGCCGGGACCGTTATTGGGTTGGTTGTGCGCTCCCTGGTGAACGGCTCGCTTGGGATTCGGGTTAATGAGATTGAACGATGACGTACGCATTGATCAGTTTGGGAGGTAATCAAGGGGATGTTCGAGCGACTCTGCGCGAGGCGTTGAGTCGAATGCATAGGCCGCCTGAGATCGTCGTTCGGGCGGCCAGTTCGTTCGTCGTCACATTGCCAGTCGGAACGGACGCGGGCGGCGAGTTCGTCAACGCGGCGGCGGTCGTCGAGACAACGCTCTCGCCGCGAGAATTGTTGGCTCGGTTAACGGCGCTGGAAACGGAACTGGGCCGTGTGAGGACGACTCGCTGGGGGCCGCGGACTCTTGATTTGGATTTGTTGCTGTTTGGGAGCGAGATTCTGGACGAGGGACCGGCACTGCGAGTGCCACATCCGGCGTGCTGCTATCGCCGATTCGTGCTGGACCCGCTGGCCGAAATCGCGCCGGACTTTGTGCATCCCGAAAAACATTTGACGATTCGTGAGCTTCGCGAGCGACTGTTGGTTCGGCCACTGCCAGTGTCTGTGATCTCTTCATGTGACGACATTGGTTATATGACCGAATTGCAGGGGGCTTGGCCGAGCGTCAAGTTGACCCAAATTCACCGACCTGACGAAATCCCCGAAAGCGACACTGGTCTGCTGATCTTGTTATCTGGCGACGAACTTCCGTCGTGGGCCGAACCGCTTCGACAGCGAGCCGGCTGGCTTGATGCCAGTTTATTTCCGGGATCGCGCCGGCAAAGTTTGATCGACATTCTGACGGCGGGATGTGCTGAAGTGGGGCACGCGGCTCGCGTGCGACCGTAGGCTGCCTACGTGACTCTCTGGGCCAATCGAAATCCGACCGCGGTCCTTCTCGGTTTCCGTTGCTTGCTTCTGTTTAAAAGGATTTTCAACAAACGGAACAGAGGCAACGGACGAGAACAGTGAAGGCATTCCATGCGAGCCGCGTCCGCCACGGGGTGGGACATCGGCAAAAACTGCCGGAGCGCAAAAGGAGTTTTCCCAGTCCATGAAGATCGCGGGCGGTTCGCAGAAATCGCAGACCCCGTGGCTTGCCTAGCCTCAAGTTTTTTCAGGTGGTCGCCGATTGAGACGACGGTGCGCCGTACATCGGCGTCAGACATTGCGAGAAGATCAGGGAAGGGGACGAGCATGAAGATTCACTGGCATGATGTAATCGTGTGGTCGGCATTGAGCGTTGCGGTTCCTCTTGCCTTGTCGGCCAACGCTGCCGTCGCGCAGTTTGTTGCCGACGGATGTCCAACTTGCCAATTGCCTTCGGCTCAATGCCACTGCATGGCGCAGCGGCCGGTTGTCGAAACGCAGATGGTCCCGCGGCAAGTCACGGTGATGCGGAACGAAGTCGTGACGCAGTATCGCCAGGAAGCCTACACGCACACCGTCCCGGTCACGACCTATCGGCAGGTCGTCGTGGATGAAGGGCATTATCAGCAGGTCTGGATGCCTCGGCCGGTGACCAAGCAGGTTCCGCAAGTCGTCTATCAGCCGCAGACGGCGTATCGCTCTGTCCCTTGCCAGACGACACGACAAGTTCCGCAAGTCGTTACTCAAATGGTGCCGCAACAAGTCGTACGCTATCAGCCATACACTTATCAAACTCAAACCGCGAGTCCCTGTGGCGCGGCTCCGTGCCAGTCGTGCGGAACGGCGATGGCTCCAGCGATGATGCAGGTACAGAGTCCGGTCATGGCTCCGTCCTGCACTTCTCCGTCCACCGCACTCCGCAGTCCGATCAGCATGATGTCGCCTTTTGACAGTCGTCCAGCGACGACGGCGCGAACTTCACCGATCGCTCCCGATGCGACCGAGCCGAATGGCAAACCAGTTCCCGATCCGAAATTCCTCGATAGCCCGGGTGCCGTGAAAGAGTCCTGGACCACTGTCGGCTCACGAAATAATGGCCGATCCGACAACATCACAGCGACGGCTCCTCGTCCCACCAGTGAACCACGAATCGCCAATGACACCGGGGTTCGCTTCAAACCCGCTCGTACCGTTTATCGCTCGTGGGAATCGCAAACACAGATGGCTGGTGATTCGCCCGAGCGACAATAATTGTGGCGCGACGCTCTGCGTCGCGATTCACGACGCGGGGCGTCGTGCCACATCAAGTCAACAGCCATCGAGCCAACCGCGATGTTGGCAGGTCGGGACACAAGCCGCGACGTGCCAGACCACCCCGCTGACGGACATTATCGGCCGCGAGAAATCCGCTGCGGACGGCTCCTTCCATCGTGGCCGGCCAGCCGGTCTGTGTCCAATCGCCAGCCAATTGCAGATTCGGAATCGGCGATTGTTGCGGAGGGCGAAGCTCGTCGGAACCGGGACGCGGTGAAAAGACCGCCGCGTGTTCCATGATAACGCGTGCATGTCGCAGCTCAGCGGATGCAGCCTCAGGCCAGATCGTCCGCAGTTCGGCAACCACTTCGGCAATGACGTCATTGGTAGAACGGACGGCCACTTCGCGCGCGGCGCTGATTACCACTTGATACGCGTGGCTCGTGTTGTCGGTGTTACCGTGCGAATTCTTGCTGAACACCCATTGGCTCAAGCGACCCACGAGGACGGCATGGGGCAACGGCATGATCGCGCGATCGAACCACAAATGGACGCTGGCAATCGGCGCGGACTCCAGTTGTGAGATCTTCGTCAAGTCCGAATTGGCCCGCAGCGATTCTGGCAGCAGCGACAACACACGCTGATGCGGCACGGCTAGGATCACGTCGTCAGTTGGCAGCTGCGTTCCGTCACGCAGTTCGACCGCGATGATTCGACCTTCGGATTCGATCAGCTGTTCCGCGCCGGTCTTCAAACGAATGGCGATGCCACGTTCGGTCAGCCATTTCGCCAGGCCGTTCGAATACAGTTCGTCGAGCGGCACCGTCGGCAGCCACATTTCCCAGGCATCGCGATGAGCCAAGAAGCCATCGACCACGACTTTCCTAGCGGCCGAAATTGTGATTCGGTCGACCGATTCACTCAACGCGCTGACTAGCACGACATTCCAGAACCGTTCAATCACATCGACCGGTTGACGTTGTTCTCGCAACCAATCGGCGAACGAACGCCGATCCGAAGTGTCCGGTTGCGATCGTGCAAGAGTCGACAATCCACGAGCAAGAGCCAACTTCTGCCGCCAAGTGAGATAGCTCAGCCGCCGAAACGCAGCCGCCAAATGCAACGGTGCCGGCAGCGATGACGCACCAAATGTTGTGATCCTAGGTGGGTGCTGCCGAGAAGACTCTGGCGGTTCGACAAAATACAGTTCAGGCTCAGGGCGGAGCAAATGTTCGAGCGCGGTCGTTCGCAGCAAGTGCCGAAAGTTCGTGCAACACCCCATGATGACGTGCTGACAATTGTCGATCAGCTCGCCTGTCGCGGCATCCTCGAAGGAACTCGCTCGACCACCGAGTCTTGGCCGAGATTCCAGCAATGTGATGTGATAGTTGGCGTCCGCGAGATTCACCGCCGCCGACAACCCCGCCAGCCCGCCACCGATGATCACAACTTCGCTCATGGCGAAACTGTACTGCGGACATCGCACGATGTCCGGCGTAACAGAGAAGGCTCGCCTGTTTCGGGTTTTGCCAGGATCACAGGCGAGCCGCCTGAGTTACTGAGCGTCCGGTCCAGCACATCGAATCAAGTGGTCGTGGTCGATGTACAGGACGTCGATTGTTTCGTCACTGTGAGTGAACGGGACCGGCCATTCGGAACGGATCGTCTTGTCGTAGTACACCGTGCATTTGTAGTGGCAGTGGTGCAATCGAGCCGGGCCGGCCAGTGGATAGAAGCGGCACTCGTCCAAGCGATCAACAATCGGTTCGACGACGATGCGGACATTGTTCAACTGAGTTTCCGCCAGAAAGGCGAATCCCCCTTTGCCTTGAGTTGGTAAGGCTCGCATAACTTCGTCGTCGGATGGCATGTCGAGACAAAACAGCGGAGCATTTTCCCCTTCGACAGGATCGAGGATCGGCACCTTGCTATAGCGTTCTTCTTCCCAATAGGTGTCTTCGATCTGCTGGCTGAAGTACGCGCTGACGGGGATCGGCGGAGTCGTGATCCAAAATCGCGAATAGTTTGCCGCCACAACGACAAAACCTTTGAGGACATAGCAACCATTGGCCGTGGACATCATCAGGCCGAGCAACAACATCAGTGAAATTCGTCGAAGTTGATTCATGGATCAGTCCCTAATGCGGCGAAGCCGCAACCAAATAGGCGAGCCGGAGGTCGTTAGCCCCGGACAACGCGAGATCGGTTCAGGTCCGGGGGGCTAACGCCCGCCAGCTAGCTAGCTAAAAAGCACATGTGAAAAAGAAACTTATTGATTTCATCGGCTGGTAAACCCTGCCGACTTGGGGAACTTTTTCGATTTTGACGATTTGATTACCAGTTGCTGGGTTGCATGAACCACCACCATTTGTCGGTTCGGGACCGGAAGTTCAGATTCCAGTGTCCGTCATCCCATTCCAACTGAGCTGCTCGCCAGCCGAGCGGAACTTGCGGATACGGATAGAACGGGCCGATGTACGGCCACGCGCTGGCGCTGTATTCCTTGGGGTACGTCACGGCGGCGGAGTTCGGATACTGAGCGTAGCTAGGCCAAGCGTGATCAGGCAGATTCGGCGAGTCGTAGACTTGACCGGCAGTGCTCCTTGCTATTGGTGAGGGCATTCCGGGTATCGGAACACCTGGCATCGGGATGTTGCCGGCCATCGGACCGCCATCTTGACTGAAGTTCACCGGGCGAATCGGTGCTCGCATGGGGCCGGCATACGGATTCGGTCCGGGACGACGTCCTGCTTGCGGCGACACGATCGTGCTGTTGTCGACACTCTCGACTCCCGGGATACGCGTGACCACTTGCGTGATCTTGGCCCGTTGAGCCGGATTGGCCACCGCTCCGGCGATTGCCGCCTGGCCTTCTTGGAAGCGGACTTCCAAGTCATAACCACTCAGCCCCGCTCGTCCCAAAGACGCGGCGATTTGATCGGCGATCTGTTGATTGTCCGGCGGAGCCTCCGAAACACCGATCGGGTCATTCGTCGATTCAGTCGCCGAAGCTGGTGTGGCTCTCGCCGAAGTCAGTTCGATATTCCGATTGGATGGAACCGCCTTGGCCTGTGTCGGTGCGACGGGCGCCTTGTTCGCTACCGTTTTTGGAGGCGAAACAATCATTCGGTTATCGACCTTTTTCACGCCGCGCACTTTCTGTGCGACGGTCGCAGCCTTCTGTTTTTGAGCCGCATCAACCACTTCGCCGGTCAGGATGGCCGTCCCTTCCTTGACCTCGATGCCGATGTCGTAACCTTGCAGCTTCGATGTTCGCAATGACTTGGCGATTTCGTTGGCTGTTTCCTGATTTCGCTGTTTGGTGGCTTGTTCCCGCGCGGTGGAGTTCCCCCACGCCCCACGGCTATCGGCAGTCGAAACCGCCAGCAATCCCAAGGCCATCAACCACGTTCCGAGATGTCGCATGAAACTCTCTCCTTCTTCGTGCTGGTCGCCGCCGATGCGGAGCCAATTGTGCGAGCCGTGCTACTTCAGCCCGACTCGCGCAGTCCGATCTCTTTTCCATGAATCGGCTGGACCGGGCCGGTTACACAAGCTTTTCTGATTAGTTGGACAAAAAAGCTCACTTCCAGACCCCGCCGCTAGTTGGCCCAATGCCCCTGACTTGCTATCTTTCCGCCCCTTCGCAGCCTGCGAAGCTCGGCAAAATCTGCCGAAGCACGGATTCTCATTGGGGAAAGACGGGGAATATGGCAAGCCGTTTGGTGGAACTGCGAAAAATGAACGACGCGGCCGAAAGCCGCGAGGCCGATGGATTGATGGAAAAAAAACCGGACACGAAACGGAAGCGTGCCGCGGTGGTCGGCAAGAAGAAGCCGGTCAAGAAGAAATCCCGCACAAAGCTCGCGGAACGCCGTCGGCTGGTTTGGGTGATCTACAGCAACACACAAAAAGAGGAAGATCGCTTCCCCTATGAGAAGAAGAAGGAAGCTGAAGAGCGGATCGAACATCTGCGTTCCAAGAGTAAAAAACTCTATTGGCTGCAAGCAGTGAAAGAAGTTCTCGGAGCCGCACAGGCCGGACCTCTGTCCCCTGATGTCTACGACGAAAACTATGTCGCAGAGATCGAAGAGGAAGTTGAAGAGGAAATCGAACTGGCTGAAGAGGAAGAAGAAGAGGAAGAAGAAGAGGACGACGACGACGACGACGACGAGTAACGGTTACCGTGATCGTGAACGCTGTGCCGTTCACAATTCGCAAAACAAAAAAGCACCCGCAATTGCGGGTGCTTTTTTGTGCCACTGACTTGATTGAAGCGGGATCCCTAAGACTGACTACGTCGCTGAGGGAGCTCCGAGATTGTTGTTGCCGGTACCAGTGCCGGTACCACTCAAGCGAGCCAGACGAGCTCGGCGTTCTGCGCGGCGGCGAGCTCGGCGATCGATTTC
>JANMIF010000379.1:0-28047 GCA_031375695.1 Planctomyces sp. | reverse complement strand
CCCCACGACCGCGCTAAATCCCACGGACGCAGTCCACGTAGTACTTTCGGTTGCCGTTGGCTTCCTCGACCAAGCCGTGAATGTCGGTGTCGAAGCCGGGGAATTTCTCGTTGAACATGCGGGCGAACTTCAAGTACTCGACGATCGTCTTGTTGAATCGTTCGCCGGGGATCAGCAGCGGGATGCCGGGCGGGTAGGGGGTCAGCAGCACCGCTGTCACGCGGCCTTCCAGTTGGTCAATTTCCACGCGGTCGATCTCGCGGTGAGCCATCATGTCGAAGGCGTCGCTCGGTTTCATCGCCGGTTGCATTGCGGAGAGGTACATCTCCGTCGTCACGCGAGCCACATCGTGTTTCTTGTAAGTGTCGTGGATTTGCTGAGACAGATCGCGCAGGCCGATGGCTTCGTAACGCGGAAACTCTTTGCAGAAGTCCGGCAAAATTCGCCACAGCGGTTGGTTCTTGTCGTAATCGTCTTTGAACTGTTGCAGGGCGCTCACGAGTGTGTTCCAGCGTCCTTTGGTGATCCCGATCGTGAACATAATGAAGAACGAGTACAGCCCGGTCTTTTCAACGATGACGCCGTGTTCGGCGAGATAACGCGTCACGATTGAAGCGGGGATGCCGGTCTCCGCGAACTCGCCGGAGACGTTAAGGCCCGGCGTAATCAACGTCGCCTTGATCGGGTCGAGCATGTTGAAGCCAGGCGCGATATCGCCGAAGCCATGCCAGCCATCGTTGGCTCGCAATAGCCAATCATCACGCTGGCCGATCCCATCATCGCTGAGCACGTCGGGACCCCAAACTTTAAACCACCATCCGGCACCCCACTCGTCATCGACCTTTCGCATTGCGCGACGGAAATTCATCGCTTCCATGATCGACTCTTCGACGAGAGCGGTTCCGCCCGGCGGTTCCATCATGGCCGCAGCCACGTCGCAGGACGCGATGATCGCGTACTGCGGCGAGGTCGATGTGTGCATCAGATACGCTTCGTTGAAAATATTCCGATCGAGCTTTTCCGTCTCCGATTCCCACACCAGAATCTGCGATGCCTGCGAAATCCCAGCCAACAGCTTGTGCGTCGAATGCGTCGCGAAAATCATCGACGTTTTCGGTCGAGGACGGCCGGCACCGATGGCATGCATGTCGCGGTAAAACGTGTGAAACGTGGCGTGCGGCAGCCAAGCCTCGTCAAAGTGCAGCGTGCCGATCTTCCCATCCAGCATCGTCTTTAGCGTCTCAACGTTGTAGAGAATTCCGTCGTAGGTGCTCTGAGTGATCGTCAGAATGCGAGGCTTCCGGTCCGGGTGCTTCTTCTGGACGGCGGCCGCGAAAGGGTTCGCTTCGATCTTTCGCTGGATGCTCTCCGGCGTGAATTCCGACAGCGGAATCGGGCCAATGATTCCCAGGTGATTGCGCGTCGGCGTTAGGAACACCGGCACGGCTCCCGTCATGATGATCGAATGGAGAATCGACTTGTGACAATTTCGATCCACCACCACGATGTCGCCCGAAGCGACTGTCGAGTGCCAGACCATCTTGTTCGAGGTCGATGTTCCGTTCGTCACGAAATAGCAGTGATCGGCGTTGAAAATCCGTGCCGCGTTCCGTTCCGAGGCGGCGACGGGGCCTGTGTGATCCAGCAGTTGACCAAGTTCCTCGACCGCGTTGCAGACGTCGGCTCGCAGCATGTTCTCGCCGAAGAACTGGTGGAACATCTGTCCGACCGGGCTTTTTAGAAACGCGACGCCCCCCGAATGGCCGGGGCAATGCCACGAATACGACCCATCTTTGGCATAGTGAATCAAGGCTCGGAAGAAGGGCGGTGCCAGTCCGTCTGTGTAAGCCGTCGCTTCCCGAATGATGTGCCGAGCCACGAACTCTGGCGTGTCCTCGAACATGTGAATGAAGCCATGCAGTTCACGCAAAATGTCATTCGGGATGTGGCTTGAGGTTCGCGTTTCGCCATACAGGTAAATTGGGATGTGAGTATTTTTGAGACGGATTTCTCCAATGAACCCACGCAAATTATTCAGCACATTCTCTGGATCGCGTCCACCGCCGCTGGTGAACTCCTCGTCGTCAATCGAGAGGATAAATGCCGAAGCCCGGCTCTGCTGCTGAGCGAACTGGGACAGATCGCCGAAGCTGGTTGCTCCGAGAACCTCCATCCCTTCGTCTTCGATCGCTTTGGCGAGAGCACGAATCCCCGAACCGGAGGTGTTTTCAGTACGAAAGTCCTCGTCAATGATGACGATGGGAAACCGAAACTTCATGGGGACTGCCGCTCCGTCGGAGGAATCGATTCAAGTCAACTCAATGCGGCGGAAGACTACCAACGAAGCCCGCACCGATGCCAGTTCCAACAATCCGCGTTGCTGCCGAAAATTTAAGCCCGAAGCGCCAGCGAGTGAATGGGCAAGCAAGTGAGTATCGCTCGGCAATCGCTAGCTTGCGCTTCGGACTTGTATCATGGTTCCACTCTTCATCCCTTGTTACTCTCACGCCACACCGTTTCGCGAGAGAGGCCGTGGTGAGCGACTTGCCGCGAGAACTCTCGCATTCACTCATCGAACAGGAATTTCTGAATGATTACCGTCGGCATGAATTATCACGTCATCGAAGGCAAGCAACAGGACTTTGAAGAGAAATTCGCCGCCGTGATCGGGGCCTTGCGAGCCGCTCCCGGACACACCAGCTCCACGTTGTGGAAAGATGTTAGCGACAGCGCGTCGTATCTCATCACCAGCGAATGGTCCGACGAAGCTGCCTTCCAAACCTTTATTCGCAGCGAGGACTTCCGAGCCGTCACCACCTGGGGCAAAGAACAAATCCTCTCTGGCCGCCCACAACACAAGGTCTACAAGCACTAAGGTACGCCCGCGGATCAGCCGGAATGCGCTAGCGTCCGGTTCACGACGAACACGTTACACCGGACGCTCTCGCGTTCCGGCTGATGCCCCAAAGGAAATCCAGCCGTTGGACGTTCCCAAAACATATGCTGCTCACGATTTGGCGGATCGTTATCAAATCGACATCGACGATTCGCAGGCCGCGCTCAAGGTTGATCATGGACGGATCGTGGAGATCTCGCGGAATTTGCTCGTCGTCGAGGACGTTGTATCGGCGACGATTAGCATCGCGATCGTAGACAACGAGACGATTCACGATCTGAATCAACGGTACTTGCAGCACGATTTCGCCACGGATGTGCTGAGCTTCCTGCTGGAAGGTTCGCTGGCCGATCCTTCAGTTCTGCCGCTGCCGAAAAACGCGCCGCGCGGCAAAGGCTTACGGTTGGATGGCGAGATCATTGTCAGCGCGGAAATGGCCAAGTCGGAGTCGGCCAAGTATGGCTGGCGACCGCTTGATGAATTAACGCTGTACGTCGTTCATGGCCTGCTGCATCTGTGCGGCTACGACGATCAATCGGCCACGGAGCTTCGCCTCATGCGGAAACGCGAGCAAGAAATTCTTGCCACGTGGAAGAAGCTAAAGCCGCATTATCCCGATTGAATGCTCGCCCCGTAGCCAATCTCGCCAGAGTTTGGAATCGATCATGACGCATCCCCAATCTCTGACGAGATTGGCTACGGTGTCTTGGTGTCCTGCGCGTCGAGTGAAACGGAATCTCCAGGACCAACCGTTGGCTCGTTGGTCCCAGTGTCCGTGGAGTCCAACAAGAAGTCGCCGGTATCCAAGATCCAATTCGTTCTTGACTTGCCATCCGGTTCAGCGAGCCGCGCCGGAGAATCCTCTATTTGTGGCGTAATTGGATTCCGGTTGATCAGGCCATGCTCAGACGCATAGCGGAATAAATCGGAGCGACCTCGGATTCCCAGCTTGTGAGAGAGACGAAAGCGATAGGTTTCGGCTGACTTGATGCTCAGCGACAATTGCTGTGCGACTTCCTGATTAGTGAAGCCTTGAGCGAGTAGTTGTAAGACTTCTGTTTCACGTCGGCTCAATAATTTCGGACGCTGTCCACCGTCGATTGGCTGGACTGCGGTCGGGACTCGTTTCCCCGGCTTGGCCGGTTTGATGTTAGGATCGATGAATCCGCGCCCCTCGGCTGCATGTCGAATCGCATTGATCAAGACCGGGGTTGGGGACTGCTGACAAACATAGCCAATCGCACCAAGCGTAACCAAAAAGGCAACCAACTGGGCGTCCGAGTTCGGTCCCAACAGGACAATATGGCAATCGGGATAAGTCGTCGCCAGAAGTTGCACAAACGAATGACCGAACCCCGATTGCGGCGACAGGGCCACCACCACCACTTCCGGGTGCATGCTGCTGACCAATTCCAGCAAAAGTTCCGGGGAATTTGCCGCACCGGATAAGACCAAGTTCGGCTCGGTATACAACGCCGACGCTAAGCTCGCTCGCAGCGCGGCGGAATCGTAACCCAGGACTAAACCGATTGTGTTCATGTGTGTTTGCAGCGTCTTCATTGAGGCTTCAGGGAAAGCTGATGTAGCCAAGACTGCCGAATACGTGACAACGACCCGATTCTAAATTTCTCAACGGAAACACCGTATCGGGAATTTGCTGAGATCCGGGCGTAAAATCCCTGATGCGGGCAACCGCGTGATTGAATCGTCCCCGAGCTTGCCTCAGAGTTAATGCGTTTCTGCACAACATTTGCCCCGATGATTTCGAGTCGAGCAGAGACTCTTAGCAGCCTGTTGTGAAAAACGTGGGGCAGGTTTTCAACCTGCCTGAAATCTTCGGCATTCGAGCAGGATGAAATCCTGCTCCACGAGTTTTTCAACAGGCTGTTAAGGTCCACTTCAGACTCGATGAAAACAGGTTCGTTCAAATTTAATGAGACCAGGAACGGCAACAGATAACGCAGAGTCGTGACTCTTGTATGTTTCGACTGAGTCATTCATCTTTCCTTTCGGTGGAAATCGGAACGTGCGAGACGATTGGACTCGATGCGAGTTTCAAGAGGTTGGAATGACACTTCGGCTTGTTCGTTTTGGATTGATTTGTGTCTTTGGGTTATTCGCTCGGATGACTTGCGCGTCCGACGGCGATTGGCCGCAGTGGCGCGGGCCGGCGAGTGATGGGCATTCGGCGGAGCGGGATGTTCCAGTGAAGTGGGACGCGAGTTCGGTTGTCTGGAAGTGTGAGTTGCCGGGATCGGGGCAATCTTCGCCGGTGATCGCGGGGAATCGAATTTTTCTGACAGCCGCGTTGGATTCGGGGCGTCAGCGAGTCGTGTTGTGCGTTGATCGCGAGACCGGTCGGATCGCTTGGCAGGAAACTGTTTGGTCGGGCGAGCCGGAAAAGTCCCACGCCATGAACGGCTGGGCTTCGGCAACCTGCGCGACGGACGGCCAACACGTTGTTGCCTTTTTTGGACAAGGCGGTTTGCACGGCTTCGATGTCACCGGCAAGAAACTGTGGAGCAAAGACCTTGGCCAATTCGGCGGGCCGTGGGGCGCGGGAGCTTCGCCGCTGATCGCCGATAAGCTGGTGATTCAGAATTGCGAGACCGAAGGAGTCGGCTCGATTGCCGCTTTCGACTTGGCGACTGGCGAAATGAAATGGCAGACGCCGCGCGATGCACCTCAGCGCGGCGGTTGGAGTTCTCCAATCTTTGTCCGCGTTGGAGATCGCCAAGAAGTGGTATTGAACGGCTTCAACGGAGTCACCGGCTACGATTTGGTCACCGGCAAGAAATTGTGGTTCTGCAAAAGTTTCGCCGGTCGGGGAGAGCCGACCGCAACACTCGGACAAGGTTTGTTGTTCCTGGTCAATGGCCAGCCGGGCGACTTTTACGCCGTGCGGCCGGGAGGCGACGGGGACGTCAGCGATTCGCACCTCGTTTGGCATGCGCCGCGAAAAGTGGGCCGCGATCAGCCGTCGCCGATTGTGATCAACGACGTCGTGATCGTGGCCAGCATGGACGGAATCGCGATCTGCTACGACACGAAGACCGGACGCAAACTCTGGAAGGAGCGGCTGGGAGGCAGTTTCACGTCGTCGCCGATCGCCGCGAACGGCTTGGCCTATTTTCAAAGCAACACTGGCGAGACGGTGGTCATCAAACCGGGATCGACGCTAGACGTCGTCGCTCGTAACACGATCCCAGCTGGCGCCGATGAAGTCTTTCGGGCCTCGCTGGCTCCATCGCGCGGCCAAATGTTTTCGCGATCCAATTCCAAGTTGTATCTTTTGAAGTCACACTAACCCACCGTTGCTCGTCGGGTTAGCGTGACCGCCAAACCAAAGGAACCATATGCTTGCAGGACAATTCACCGCACCACATCGCATTGATCTCGTGGAAGCCCCGGAACCGAAGCTGACGGCGGGCGGCAGCGGCGAGATCATTTTTCAGCCGGAGCTTACTTGCCTGTGCGGGTCGGACACTCCGTATTTCACCTGGAGCGGCGAATGGCCAGTCGAGCTGGGCCATTCGTTGCACGAGATGATCGGTCGCGTGGTCGCGACTAATGGGCAACGTTGGAAAGTCGGAGACCGAGTCCTGTGCGTGCCGGTGGCTCAGAACGGCTTGTGGGAACGATACGTCGTGTCCGAGGACCGTTGTGTCGCGATTGACTCACGCTGCTCGGACTCGGAAGCCGTGCTGGCTCAGCCACTGGGAACGGCGATTTTCGCGTTGAAAAAACTGCCGACGCTCGTGGACTTGGATGTGGCGATTGTCGGGCAAGGTCCGATGGGGCAGCTTTTCAACATGAGCGTGCGGTCGCTGGGGGCGAGACAGGTGATTGGCATTGATCTGCTGGAATCGCGCCTGCGAACGAGCGTCAAGACCGGAGCCACGAGCACGATTTGCAACTCGCAAGTTGATCCGATCGCGACGATCAAAGAGCTGACTGGCGGCAAAGGGGCCGACATCGTGATCGAGGCGGTCGGCCACGGCGAGCAGCAGTTCAATCTGTGCATTGATTTGCTGGGCTATGGCGGTCGGATTCTGTACTTCGGCGTGGCCCCGGAAATCATCAATGGCCTGCGCTGGCGAGACTTCATTTTCAAGAACGGCACGGTCCACACGAGCATCAATCCCGACTTCCGCCGCGATTTCCCGTTGGCCATGAAGTGGATCGCCGAACGCCGAGTCGATGTAAAGCCGCTCGTGACTCACACATTTAAGCTGGCCGAGATTCAAACGGCCTTCGAGACGTTTCGTGATCGCCGCGACGGCGCGATCAAAGTGTTCGTCGAGTTTCCGGCGTACCGGGCGTGATGGCCGAATTTGAGATTTGAGATATCACATGCCGGGACTGTCGGATCTTGTGTTGCTGGCGGTGCTGTTGGGCAGCGCAATGACTTGCCGTGATTGGTGGCGGCGTTGGCGGGCCATCGGTGATGTTTGGTCGCAAGTCGAACGGCCAACCGTGACGTGGAATCCGGTGGCCGTAGTACTTGGGCTGAGCGTGATCGGTCTTACGCTGATCGCTGTAATCAGCCAAACGGGAACCGTGACGGAATCGTTGCCGACTTTGCGAACGATCCAGTGGGATTGCCTGTTTCGCGTTGCTTTCTTTTGCATTCTGCTGACGTTGTTGACGTCGCTCGATTTGCGGCGGATGGCCGACTTCGGCATCACTTTGACTGACTGGCCTCGGCAAATTTGGGATGGCCTGGAACTGGCGGTCGGCAGCCTGTTGCCGGTCTTAGTCGTGTTATTCGCAACGTCCACGTTGCGGGAGCCGGACAAACAACATGTGTATTTGCGGATGTTATCGGACGCCTCACCGGGCATGATTGCGTGGTTAGTCGTCGGAGCGGTCGTTATTGCGCCGCTGCTGGAAGAACTGTTGTTCCGAGTGCTGTTGCTCGGCTGGCTGCGGCAACGCATGTCGTCGGCGCTGGCCATCGGCCTCTCGACGGCGGCCTTCGCGATCATGCACGGACTGCTGGATGGAATCGCCTTGGTCCCCCTAGCCGTGCTGCTCGGCTGGAACTACGACCGGCGACGGCGTTTTCTCACCGTCGTAACCGCTCACGCGGCATTCAATCTGTGGAACATGGTGATCATGCTCTGCGCGGAGTAACCACACGAATCCTCGCCCGGGCGTCGGGTTCGTAAGGGCTTGGATCAAGTGATGTAAACATAGAAGAATCGACACGGACTTGGATGGTCGGGCGAATGTTTTCCTCCGGTTCGATCTGTTTTGGCGGCTCTTCGACCGTGATCGGATTGGGCGTGAATCCGACAAACACGAACGCCAGCGTCAGCCAGCCCAACAGAATGCGGAATCGGCCGAGCGGGACATAATCGTCGCGTGACGGCGGATGTCGCGTCCCCATCATGAAGAGCAGAAACAACATCGCCGAATACGACCAGTTCCGAGTGATCCACATCCAACTGAACGCCAACCACATCAATAGCATCGCGACCAAGTGTGCCTTGCGACGGATCAACCCATACAGGATGTGTCCGCCATCCAGTTGCCCAATCGGGATCAGGTTGAGCGCGGTCACGAAGATGCCGACCCAGCCGGCATGAAGAAGCGGGTTCAAGGCGACATCTTCATTGGCGGCCAGCGGGCCGAATTGTCGTTCGGCCAGCCAATTCAAAATTGGAGGATTGCCAAAAACCAATCCTCCTCCTTGAGCAACCACGTCGATTACATGGCTTTCTCGAAGCCCCAGAATCGTAATCGGCAGCGCGATCAGCAACCCGGCGAGCGGTCCCGTAATGCCGATGTCGAAGAGTTGCTTGCGATCGGCATAGCCGGAGCTTTGCACGATCACGGCCCCCATCGTTCCCATCGGCGGAATTGGTAACGGGATGAACCACGGCCAACTGGCGGGAACGCCGTATCGCCGCGATTGCACCCAATGTCCCATTTCGTGAGCCAACAGAATCGCCATCAACGATCCCGAGTATTGCAATCCGCCGCGGACGAACGACGACCACGTCACCACGACTTCACCATCAACGCGTTGTTCGCCGAACATCATCCCGCCGACGAAAAACGTGGTCAGGCAAGTTGCCACGAACAAGAACAACGGCCAAAACACACGCGGCCGACGCGGCTCACGCAATAGCGGCGGCGTTTCCGGCGGGCCGCCGAACCGTACTTCAAAAGTCCGCACAAATGGCTGCGACGGTTCCGGAGAGATCCGCTCCACAGGCAACTCTAATGGTTCGCGATCATCCATGATTCCCACCTTTGCTGAGACTTACGTAGCCGTCACCGCTCTGCGTGACGAGCCGAGTGTTAGATCGAACTTGTTTCGTTACTGAGCTTCGAATGAAACCGAACATCAACCGCCTCTTCGGCTCGTCACGCGGAGCGGTGACGGCTACGTATTGGCTCGGCCGCGAGCGTCTCGCAACACTGGCCAACACTGTTTCGCTGCCGCGATCGGATCATAGCCAGGTTTGTTGCTGATCTGAGCGCTCACCTCGACGACGACCGGGCCGGTATAACGTCTCTGCTTCAACAAACGGAATAGCTCCACGTAGTCGGTTGTGCCTTCGCCCGGCAGCAAGAACTGAAATTTCCCCGGCTCACCGCGAGCGTCTTTGACATGCACGAATCGCGTCGGCTCGGCCAGCGCGGCCCACGAATCGTTCAAGGTCAGGCCGCGAAGCTGAAAGTGGCTGAAGTCGTAAACCGCTCGCAGCCACGGCGAGTTGATTGTCCGCACTAATTCGGCCGCGTCGCTCGGCAGATGCAACGCACCGGCAATGTGAGCTTTAATCGCGATGACCGTTTTTGTTTCTTCGGCTACAGTCGCCCAGTCACGCAAACGTTCGATAAACCGTTCAAGCAACATCGGCCATTTGTCGGGCGATCCGCCCAACACAGTTTCAATGATCGGCGTGGCATCAGGAGCCACGTCGTGAGCCAATTCAGCCACCCGCTTCAGTCGGTCCAGGTTGTTGCGATGCGCGTCCTCCTCGGCAGCAAGCGGTAAGTTTTCCATGATTGCCGCCAGCTTGAGGCCGCGATCCGAGATCTGTTGCCGAATCTCCCGCCGTTGTTCGGCCGACAAGCGTTCCGGCGCACATGGCCAATCGGCCATCGCGGCCAGTTCGACGCACTCGTAACCAATTTCGGCACAGACTTTCAGGGCCTCGCCGATTGGCACCGACTTCATGCCGTACAAGCTGAAACCGATCGGCGGCACCGCCGCCATCATGGCCGCTTGGCTGAATCGCACGCAGGTAAATGAAGTGGTCAACGCCGCCGCCATCGATTGCACGAATTGCCGACGAGTCGGTCTCTCGGAATTATCGAACATGATTACCTTTCAGGTTTGCACTTCTCGCAACAGATGCTGACGATCCCGCCCTCAGTCGGAAAGCATTCGGAGCGAAGAATGCGTGAAGTACGTCACGGTTCCTCATTCGGTGTCTTCCTAAATTCGTTGGGAACTTTTCCCGCACACAACCTGAAATGTCCCAACGAATTTAGGAAGACAACGAATGAGGAACTTAAAACCGACAAAAGGCCGGAGCGCATGAGAAATCGAGTCCTGGTGGTTTTGATCTTGGCCGTGGTCGTCGTCGGATTTCTGGCGGCACGGTCGGGGATCGACGTGCGTGGCGAGACGGTTCGATTCATCGACCTGATGCGGAACCAAGGGGATGTCGGATTGCTGTGGCTCGGGTTTTCGTACACGCCAGCGAGTTTATTTTTCTTTCCGGCGTCCTTGCTGACGTTGGTTGGCGGCTTTGCGTTTGGAGTGCCGAAAACACTGGTGGCAGTTTCGCTTGGCAGCACGTTCGGCGCAACCGTCGCTTTTTACGCGGGACGAACTCTGCTGCGGCGATTCATCGAGCAGAAGATTGCTGGTGATGCGCGGTTTCGGTCGCTCGACCAGGCGGTGGCCGAGCAAGGTTTTAAGATCGTGCTGCTGACTCGGCTGTCGCCTGTCTTGCCGTTCAATGTGTTGAACTACGCCTTCGGACTGACTCGCGTCCGTCCGCGAGATTTCATTCTGGCCTCGTGGATCGGCATGTTTCCTGGAACGATGCTTTATGTGTCGATCGGCTCCGCTGCGAAAAACTTGGCGGACATTCTCGCCGGGAGAACCGAAGGGGGCCTCGGCCAAAAAGTCCTGTTTGGAGTCGGTCTACTCGCCACGTTAGCGGTGACTGTCGTGTTATCGAGAATCGCGAAAAAGGCGTTGTCCGACGCGACACACGCCGAACCGCCGGCCGATCCGGCCAACGACTTAACCAAGGTGGACTCATGATCGACGACACGGAATTGGATCGGCATGTCGCGCCGGCCGACTGGGTCAATCCGACTCCGGCTGGTCGGTATCACTTGGTGGTGATCGGTGCCGGGCCAGCTGGCTTAGTGGCGGCTGCTGGAGCGGCGGGACTCGGCGCGAAGGTGGCGTTGATCGAACGGCATCGGCTCGGCGGTGACTGTTTGAATTACGGCTGCGTGCCGTCGAAAGCCTTGATCAAAAGTGCTCGAGTGGCCGCGACCGTGCGCGATGCTCAGCGGTTTGGCGTTCAAGTGCCGGACGGTACGCGAGTCGATTTCTCCGTCGTGATGCAGCGAATGCGAGAACTGCGGGCCGCGCTGGCTCCACACGATTCGGCCGAGCGGTTTCGGTCGCTGGGAGTTGACGTCTATTTCGGATCGGGACGATTCACGGGGCGCGAGTCAATTGAAGTCGCCGGGCAGACGCTCCGATTTCGCAGAGCGTTGATCGCGACTGGCGCGTGCGCGGCAATCCCGCCGATTCCCGGTTTGGCTGACGTCGGATTCGTCACGAATGAGACTATTTTGTCGCTGGCCGAACTGCCACAACGACTGACCGTCATCGGTGCTGGTCCGATCGGCTGTGAACTGGCTCAAGCGTTCGCGCGATTCGGATCGCATGTCACGTTGATCGCCTCTGGTCCGCAGGTGTTGTCGAAAGAAGATGCCGACGCGGGACAGATTGTCGAGTCCGCGCTGCGCCACGATGGCGTTGACATTCGGAAGGCTGCTCGCGTCGTTCGCGCCGAGCGTGACGGAGCGGCGAAACGATTGATCGTGCAAACCGACGGTGCCGAATCGGTAGTGTTCGCTGACGAACTACTTGTCGCCGTCGGACGAGCTCCGAATGTCGAATCGTTGAATCTCGATCAAGCCGGGATCACGTTCGATTCGCGCGACGGCGTGCGAGTCGATGATCACTTGCGAACGACGAACCGAGCCGTGTTTGCCGCCGGCGATGTTTGTTCTCGATTTCAATTCACTCACGCCGCCGACGCGATGGCGCGGATCGTGTTGCAGAATGCGCTGTTCCCAGGTCGCGGAAAATGCAGCTCGCTGGTGATCCCGCGCTGCACGTTCACCGATCCCGAAATTGCTTGCGTCGGAATGACCGAAACAGAAGCGGCGGCGTGCGACATCAAAGTTGAAGTGCTGCGTGAAGAGATGTCGCACATCGACCGAGCGTTCTTGGACGGAGAGACGTCCGGATTTGCGAAAGTCCTGTTGCGAGCCGGCAGCGACGAAATCCTGGGAGCCACGATTGTCGCCTCGAATGCCGGCGACATGATCAACGAAATCACGTTGGCCATGACCGCTCGACTGGGGCTTGGCTCAATCGCCAAGACGGTTCACCCATATCCGACGCAAGCGGAAATCCTGAAGCGACTCGCCGACCAAGCGCAACGCCGCCGCCTGACGCCGTTCGTCAAGCGACTGTTCGCTCACTGGTTTGTTTGGACGTCGTGATGTTTAACCGCTACGCCATTGGCTTGCGTGCGAACGGAGTCGTTATTCCACTTCGCGCACGCCGATGGCACAGCGGTTAAACGACCATCACCCGCCTGACGGCACCGAGCGGTGAAAATGGACGTGCTTCCAAGCCCCGTTCTTCTTCTGCCAAACGCGAGTTTCTTCGCTGGAAAACGTTGCCGGAACGCCGTCCGCTTCGACACGCTGCGTCAGCCGGACATACATGACGATCGCCGCGTCCCCGATAATTCGCACTTCGGGTGAAGCCATCGTCGATTGCTTCGGCCGACCGGAACCTTGCAGCTTGAAATAGAAGTGGTGGAAATCCATTCCAGCCACGATGTGCCCGAGCGCTTCAGGCTCAAATGCGGTCAAACCGGGATCGCATAGTTCGGCATATGCCGCCCAATTCTGAGTGTCAATGGAGGCTAACAACGCGCGGTTCGCCTGCAAAACTTCGGCAGTTGGATCGGACATGAGTTCTATTCCTGGAGATCAATCGTCGATGAAAATTCGCGGCTCGCACCGCACGGGAGGGGATGATAGCAACCCCGGTCGAAGTCATCCTCAGTCGGGGTTGTCCCGGCGGGAAAACGCCTTGGCAGCCACCAAATCAAACCGACATTTCGCCACCTGCAGTCTTCGTGGCCAATAAAGCATCGATCCTGCCGGGACATGCCCGACAGGTGATCGCTATCGCCGTTTTGCGCGGACGCAGCGAAAGCCGATCGCGGAATCAACTTCATCGACTTTCACCGCGCGGCGAGTCGTACTGGTCAGTTTGCTGAAGTGATCTTTCCACGATCCGCCGCGTACCACGAGTTTGGTGGGATTGGCCTCGGTCCGCGCTCGGCCATCAATCGGGGCATTGGCGTAGTCGTTGTGCCACGAATCTTCGACAAACTCCCACAAGTAGCCGTGCATGTCGTACAGCCCCCACGGGTTCGCCTTGAGCGCTCCGACCGGTGGGTCATTCCCCGCCGCGTTGCCAGTGTGCCAACCAAATTCATTCAGCCGCGATGCCTGCTTGTCCTTATCGCCCGGTTTGGTCGGCTCATCGCCGAAACTGTAGACGGTCTCAGTTCCGGCGCGGCAGCAGTATTCCCACTCGGCTTCGGTCGGCAGACGAACTTCTTCGTCATCGGACATCAGCTTTTCGTCGCGCAACAGACTCGTGATCTTTCCGCAAAACAAATTCGCTTCTGGCCACGAAAATTTCTCGGCCGAGTTTCGCGGTCCTTTCCATTCGCTTGGATTCACTCCCATCACGGCCTCATACAAAATCTGAGGGACTTCGTACTTGGCAATCGCGAACGGCTTCTTGAGCGTCACCTCATGCACCGGCGTCTCGGCCGGAGCGCGGTCGCTCCCCATTCGGAATGTCGCCGGGAATTTCATCGAGCCATCTTTGGAACTTCCGCCGGGGACGATCTCCACGAACTCGTTTACGAACCGCTTCAGGAGCGTGGCTACTTTGGTATCAGACGACTTTTCCTTTGGATCGGCTGACAACGAGGGAATCACGATTGCTGATATGAGCACAACGACTCCGAATAAAATGCTTCGCATGGGTACCTCCCGATGACAGTTTCGAAAACCTTCCCGACCGAAGTGGATCGTCGCCCGTTCGCCACGGCTCCGCAAGTTTGCAGCCGACACTGGTGGGCTAATGATTCGTCTGACGAACGCAGTCAAGGAAATGTGGACATAAGGAATGACGCGGGTGAACTCGGGCTTTATTCTTGGTGTCGCGGTCAATGGTTGCCCAGAACGACATCGGCTGGAGTTTTGCGAGTGACTCGATGCTTCAAGATTGCCTGATATGATCTGGTCGCTTGTGACGCACACAGTTCGTGTCCGCCGCCAGCCACAACGACGCGCGAGCCGCGTGTCGCTACGAATCACATGACCTCGTGGAGCACGACATGACTTTCGCCCCAACCGTCCGGATCGCAATTCTGTTTGGATTCGTGTCACTCGCCCTTTTGTCGCCGCTGCCGATCAGTCACGCCCTGGCGGCGGATGATCCGAATCCCGAAGCGACTCGGCAGTACGCTGTCGCTTATGGGTTTCAGCAGAAGAAACTCTTCCCACAGGCGGTTGTTCGCTGGACGGCGTTCATCGCCGCATTTCCGCAGGATGCGCGGATTCCGAATGCGCGATACCAGCTTGGCGTCTCACAACTTGGCGATAAGAAGTTCGCGGAGGCGGCGGCGACCTTTCGGCTGATCCTCGCCTCTCATCCGCAGTTCAAGCATCTCGACGGAGCACAGTTCAATCTCGGCTTGAGCCTGTTTGAAACCGCAAAGGTCTCGAAGCTGCCGGCCGATTTCAAAACGGCCGCCGCCGAGTTCGCGAATGTCGCCGCAAAATTTCCACCGAGTCCGCTCGCGGCTGACGGGACTTACTATCAAGCCGAGTCGTTGTACTTGGCGGCCGACAAGCCGACGGCGCTGGCGACGTATCAAAAGGTGATCGCGACTTACACCGCTTCGCCGCTGTTGCCGGATGCTTTTTACGGACTCGGCACGGTTCAGCAAGACCTCGAACAACACACCGAAGCGGTCACGACGTTCACGACCTTGATCCAGAAATTCCCAGCCAGTCCGCTTCTGGCCGAGAGCAAACTGCGGCTCGGCAACTCGCTGCTGGCTCAGAAAAAGTTCGCCGAGGCGGAACCGCAGTTCACTCAGGCCGCCGGGGTCGTTGACTTCCCGCTCGCAGATGTCGCGTTGCTGCGAATCGGACAGGCTCAGTTTGAACAAGCGAAATACCCGGAAGCTGCTGCGACTTTTGATTCACTGCCGACGAAGTTCCCAAAGTCCGAACAGATTGGCCCGGCGATGACGTCGGCCGGAAAAAGCCGCTTCCGAGCTAATCAACTTCCGCAGGCTCAGCAGACCTTGACGGCCGTTGTCACTCAAAAGCTACCGACCACGCCGGAAGCGGCCTATTGGCTCGGCCGCACTCTGATCGCACTCAAGCAGCCGGCCGCCGTG
Source organism: Planctomyces sp. (assembly GCA_031375695.1). Lineage (GTDB taxonomy): Bacteria > Planctomycetota > Planctomycetia > Planctomycetales > Planctomycetaceae > SXKJ01. The sequence continues at coordinate 12,366 of JANMIF010000379.1, read as the reverse complement.
CTGCCGATTGTCGATCCGGTTATCGCTGCGAATCCGCAATCGGAATTCCTGCCGCACTTGCAGCTTGTCCGCATTGACTCGATTTTCGAGCAACCCGAACGCCGCAAAGAAACGGTCGCGTTGTATGCTACGTTTGCCGGTCAGTTCGCCGCGCATGAACTCGCTCCGGAGGCGAAGCTTCGAGCCGCCGTCGCTGCGCTGCAAACGGCTGACATGCCGAACGGACTTGCACACGCCGAGCAATTCCTCGCAGCCGCCCCGTGGGCGAAACACCCGCTGATTCCCGAAATCTTGTTCGTCGGTGCCGAAGCCGCACTGCTCACGCAACCGGTCGCGAACATCGCAAAGGCCGAGCCGTTCTTCCGCCGCATCGTTACCGAATTCCCGGCTCACGCCCGAACGCCGCAAGCTCATGTCCGCATCGGCCTCTGTTTGTACTCGGCCGGAGTTTCCGGGAACCTGCCCGCCAAGTTTGACGAATCGTTTACCTACCTGAATCAAATCGTCGGGCAATTGAAGGAACCGGCTCATCTGGCCGAAGCCCGTTACCTGATCGGCCGCAATCACGGCGAGTTGAAGCGTCACGCGGAAGCGGTTGCCGCGTTCAAAGCCGCTCAGCAAGCGAAGCCCGATTGGGACCGAGCGGACGAACTATTGTTGGCCCTTGGCGTCAGCCTGCGAGCCGCAAACGATCCGGTCAACGCTGCCGCTGAACTCGCGAAACTGCCGGCCGCCAGCAAGCTCCGCGATCGAGCGTTGTTTCAGCTCGGCGAAATTGATCGCGGCCTGAAAAAGTACGACACGGCTGTGGCGTTTTATCAGCAAGTCATTACCGGCTTCCCGATGAGCGACCTGATCCCCGCCGCGATGTACGGCAGCGCAGCCGCGCTGTTCGAGAAGCCTGACTTCGCGAATGCCGTAACGCACCTCAACAAACTGATCGCCGAAAAGCCGCAATCCGAACTGATCCCAAATGCGTTTTTTCTGCGCGGCCTGTGTCAGCATCGGCTGAAGCAATTCGATCCAGCGCTGAAAGACTTGCAACAATTCATCGCCACGAACAAACCGGCGCCCGCCCCTGCTGTCGGCGACAGCGCGGCTCAGGCTGAACGCAATTTGCTCGACGCCAAGTTCACGATCGCGTTGTGTCAAAGCGGACTCAAGCAACACGACGCCGCGATCACGTCGCTGACTCAGTTGCTCACCGCCAAGCCCGACTACGCCGACGCCGACAAGTCGTACTACGAACTCGCCTTCGCCAACATCGAACTGAAGAAAGACAAAGAAGCCGCCGACGCGCTGCGATTGCTCGCCACGAAAACCCCGACCAGCCCGCTCGTCCCAGAAGCGTGGTATCGAGTCGGCGAGTTTCACGAATCCCAAAAGCAACCGACCGAAGCCATCGCCGCTTTCACCGCCGGCCTGACGGCGTCCGCCGCGCTCGCCGCCGCTCCGCCCACGCCCGTTGCGGCCGGTCTCCCGACCGTGCCGCCGCCGACTCCCGAACAAATCGCCGCAACTAAAGCCAAGCTCGCCGAACTGCGCGAGCGAACGCAATACAAACTCGGCTGGGTCCAATTCGATCAAAAGCAATTCGCCGTCGCATTGGCCACGTTCCAAAACCAAATCAAAGACGCTCCGACCGGCCCGCTGTCCGGCGACGCGAACTTCCTCGCCGGCGAATGCCACTTCCGCCAAGACAAGTTCGCCGAAGCGTTGCCGTTCTACGCCGCCGTGATCACCGCGAAGGTTGAGCGTTTCCACGCCAAAGCCCTGTACCGCAGCGGCACCTGCGCGACGCAGCTCAAACAATGGCCGCAAGCCCAAACGCACTTCACCGCCGTCACGCAACAGTTTCCGCAGTTCGAACAAGTCCACGAAGCCCGCTACGGTCTCGCGTTTGCGTTGCAAAACCAAAATCAATTCGACCCCGCCAAAGCCGCGTATCTTCAAGTGACGAAAGACACTCGCACCGAAACCGCCGCCAAGGCTCGCTTCATGATGGGCCAATGCGCCCTGGCCGCGAAGAACTTTCCGGAAGCGACCGAACATTTCCTCGAAGCCGCCTTCGGTTACCCCTATGAAGAATGGCAGTGCCAAAGTCACTTTGAAGCCGCGAAGTGTTTGATCGAACTCAAAGAACCGGCGAAAGCCCGCGAGTCTCTCGAAACTGTAACGAAGCGATTTCCAAATCACGCGAGAGCCAAAGAGGCCACAGCGTTGTTGGCAACGTTGAAGTGACACTCCAGTCACAGTGGCGGCGCGACGCTCGCTCGTTCGATCGTGGATTTGCCGAAACCAACGATCGCCGGGTTGCGGAGGCCGGGCAGAAGTTGCACATCAAAAACTTCGGCCACGGTTTGCTCGAATTCCAGAAATCCAAACGTGCTGCCGGTGAGCGTGTCGATGCACCACACGCCGCATTTCCGATCGGCCACTTGTTCGACGACGGCCACTTCGCCAAACGTTTTCGTTTCGCGAGCTTGCGACAGTCCGACAAACGCATATCGCCCGGCGAAGGCCAAGCCGCGCGGGTAGCCGGGCAATCGAGCGATCTCGTCCGCCTGACCGGTTCGCGGATCAATCCGCATCAACCCGCCGCGACCAGAATCCAGCAACCAAACGAAACCGTTGTGGACTCGCGGCGAATGCGGCATCGAAAACCCGCGAGCGAGGATTTCATCGGACTCGATGTCGATCAAGCATCCGCCGTCCCGCTTACGTTCTCGCCAGCCTTCGAAGGAATCCGTCTCGGCAAAGCACGTCACATACTTTGGTCGCCCATCGAACATTGCCAGCCCATTCAAATGACACGGATCGGCCCGGTTCAATTCCGTCACGAACGCCGGCTTCCAGCGGGGCACAAAGCTGAACCGATCATCCAACGTGCAAAGGCAACAATGTTGAGTGTTGATGAGCCACAACTCGTCGCCGCGTCCCCAAGCGATCTCATGCGTGTCGATGTTGCTGGTCACATGACATCGTCGCGGCAGGAAGCACGCATCGTGAGTCCCTGGCGGAGGCATTCGTTCCGCGAGGCTCGGTTCATTTGGCAGAAACCAAATCTGGTACCGAGTCGCAATCGCCAACTCGCGCGAGTTGACCGCCAGTCCCATTGCTCGATCAAACGTCCGCAGCAACAGCGACAGCCGCCCTTTCGACGCTCGAAACGCCGCCAACTTCCCCGCCTGATACGTCGTCACGAACAACGTCGCGCCAAGTTGCTCCAACAGTTCGGCAAACGACGTCGTGTGCTGATAGCGAAACGGCGTTTCTGCTGCCGTATTTGAGGATTCCGATTCATTCACCATCGTTAAAGTCTCCGGCCGCCATCAACGTCAAACGCTGCCCGGTTCAAGCGGAGGATCGCGTTCGACAAGAGACTCCAGGTGATCGATATATTGCTCTTGCGCTCCGACGATCGCTCGCAGTTCGCGAACTTCCGATTCGAGGAGAATTTGGCGAGCGTCGAGCAAGCTCCGAAACTGCTTCCGTAGTCGCATCGCCACCAGTGCCGGACGGTTCAGATGCAACAGACGAATTTGAAAGCGTCCGGTGTCCGTCACGGCGTCTAATCGCCCGGACTCTTCCACCAGTCGAATGTGCAACGCGAGGTCGTCGCGCAGCGGATGCAGAAGAACGTTCCCGTTCAGGCGATCCGCATCGGACGGGCAGAAGTCCGCTTTGAAAAGATTACATCGAAAACACGCATAGACCAAATTCCCGTCGTCATCGCCGCCGCCGGCGGCCACTGGGATGAAGTGATCGACGGTCAATTCTCCGCCGGCATCGTCTTCACAAACGCCGCAATACCCGCAGCAGCGGTCGTACCGGTCGCGCACGTCGGCATGCTTCGGATGCGCCACGAACTACTCTCCGACTCCCAGGAGTTGTCGAGTCTGACCGCTCAACCGGTCCTCAAGCGCCGCGATCCGCGAATCCAACTGGTGTCGCCGCCGTTCGAGTTCCGTTCGTTCCGCTTCGAGTTGTCGCAGGTCGGTTCGGGCGTGTTTGGCATTGGCTAGCAGTTGCAACTCGTCATCGCGATCCAGTTCGTCGCGAATGACTTCATAGCGCCTCTGCTCTTCGGGACTCAGCGATTCCCCGCGCGCGAATCGCAGATGCAATGGCCACCACAATGAATAGTCCGATGCGTCCATTTCCTTCAGTCCTCAATGAAGCCGTCGTTTTTTAGGCCGGTCGACGGCCACAGACCACAAGCGCAGAATACTCCGCCGGACCTTAATTCGCACGTCGATTCTTCCGACTTCGTCACAGATCGCCAGAGTGTAGCCCGCTCTCACCGAGAGCGGACGCGGTACGCAACACCGGCGCGTCCCTCTTCATCTCACCAGACTCCATGACCTCATTCGACGCCAGACATTACGAACCCGCGCGGGCTACACTCCGGTCAACCACTTGGGGAGCACGATCATCAATTCGTCGATTTCCGACAATGGGTCAACGAAGATGTCGCTCGCACTTCGGCCTCGATTGCTCCCAACGCCACCTGCCATCCGGTCCGTGCCATCTCCGCCGTCAAGAGTGTCGTTGCCAAGTCCACCGATCAGCGTGTCGGCATCGGCTCCGCCAAAGAGTTGGTCTTTCCCATTTCCGCCATTCAGAGTGTCTTGGCCCGCGTCGCCGGTCAGGCGGTCGTTCCCCGTGCCGCCGAGCAGCAGATCGTTGCCGAGTCCGCCGCTCAGCGAGTCGTGGCCGTCGTTGCCGAGCAGCGTGTCCGAGCCATCGCCGCCGTCGAGACTGTCGGACCGCGAACCACCCTGGAGCAGATCATCCCCGCCCCCGCCGATCAGCGTCACCAGCAGGTTCGAGCCGCTCGCATCCAGCACATTCGCCCCGTCGCCACCCGTCAGCAGCCCCTTCTCAAACTGAGCCAACCGATCATTCCCCAACCCGCGCAGCGTCGTCGGCCGCAGCGTGAAGTGGACATCCCCCGCTTCCACCAGCAGATCAATTCCGTCGCCGCCGATGAGGCAGTCATTCCCCAATCCCCCCGTGATCGTGTCCGCTCCCCCTTGTCCATTGAGCCGATCATTCCCGTCGCCACCGCTCAGTGAATCGCGTCCCGCGCCACCCAGCAACGTGTCCAATCCCTCGCCACCCGCGAGCGTGTCATCGCCACCTTGACCGAGCAGTTGATCATTCCCTTCCCCGCCGTCGAGCGAATCAGTATTCGCTCCACCAATGAGAGTGTCATTTCCCGCGAACCCGTTTAGCACAAGAGCCAACCCGTTGATTGCCGACGCATCAACTCGGTCATTCCCCGCCGACCCTTGAATTCGCAAGACTTTGATATCCGCCGCCCCACCGCGATAGATTTCTTCCCCGCCAAATCGCTGAACTACGACATCCGCACCACTCCGAACGACTTCAAAGTTTCCACCCGCCGCAGGCAATTGGATGTCTGTGATTGTTCGATTCAAGCTGACGTCCAAGAAAGTCCCGTTTTCTACCACCGCGTCGAGATCGCCATCCCCGTCAACGTCGCCGAGTTGTACGGTCGATGGATACAGAAACGGTCCCACCTCCTCGGTAAAGTGACCGGTACCATCGTTGCGCCAAATGGACGAACCCAACATTTGATCCGCGTCCGAGTAGTCGCGTGTTACGACAAGGTCCAGATCTCCGTCCAAGTCCACATCGCCGACGACGCAATCATGGTCTGCATGTTGTTCGCTTTTGCGACCGAGAATTTGGCCAGAGTCAGTGAAGTTGCCGGTACCATCATTGAAGAAAATATGACCATTTCCATCACTGGCGTAACGGTTCGCTTCATAGACATCAAGATCCCCGTCGCTGTCGAAATCGCCGGCAATTGTTGCGTGCTCTAACGAGAGCGTCATGGGAGCCGACAGCGGGGACGCGAAATGGCCCGTACCATCATTGATCAGGATTAAGCCACTACGAGCTGAATTGTCTGCCAAAACATCGCTTTTCCCGTCGCCATTCAAGTCCGCCAAGACGCTGTAACCACCACCACTGTTGGGAAGCAGGCCGTTATTTGAAGTCGCGGGTAAAAAATTCCCACGGCCATCATTTAGAAAAACGTGCTGACCATTCGCTGCGATCAGCAGATCAACATCAGAGTCACCATCAAGGTCGGCGGCACTAACTGAGTTTGTCGGGATGCCTGCAGTCAACGCGGACCCCATCAGTGCAAACTCAAAATCCCCGAGACTTCTCCAGATCCGAACGCCTTCGGAAGTTCCCGCACCGAGCGCAATATCAAGTCGCCCGTCACCGTCGAAATCAGCGATCGCGCTGTCGCGTGGATTCGACGTACCGAAAACAGGAGCCGAAGGCTGGAAGTTTCCGTCTCCGTCATTCACCAAGACCTGACTCTGTCCGTTGCCGACGGTCACCACGGCATCGAGGTCACCATCGTTGTCCATATCTCCCAGCAACACTTGTTTGGAACTGCCAGGTCCTCTTGGAATTGCAACGGACTGCGGCGCGGTGAATAACCCCGATGCCGCAAGAACCAACCGTGGTTCCAACTGTTCCAACTGAAGACGCGACCCTGTGCTCCGGTTCTTACGTCGCTTGCGCCAATTCTTCACGATGTCGCATCCTTGCAAAGAAGTGCTCATTTGTCGGATGTGCGAATTTGAGGCGTCGCCGCTCCCGATATTTCAATTCCCAAGCAGCCGATCGAATCCGCGCATCGCCGTCCTCCGTGACGCCCACCGACTTCGTTGCCGCCAGCGGCCCGCGACTCGCCGATTTCCACTCCTCAAACCACCCTGTTTCTCGCGATCCCTTCGGAATCACCATCCCTCAGCACTCGCGCCGAATCGACGTCGCCCTCATCGCTCCGCGTGATGAGCCGAACGCTTCCCAGCGCGTTGGTCAACGTTCGGCTCGTCACGCGGAGCGATGACGGCGACCGACGTGCGGCTTCGCCGGACTCCCTGTTTATCGACTCACGCCCCCCCGCAAGGTCCGCCAATTCTCGCCGAGTTCTCCACCAACCACCCGACTCCCCCAGAACCCAGGCAAACCGGGCAGTCTGGCGAAGTGTCGCCCGCCGAATGTAGCCCGCTCTCGCCGAGAGCGGAGGCGGTGCGCAGCATCGGCGTGTTCTACATTCCTGCCGGCCATCGTTTCGACTTCCAACGATTTGAGATCACGAAACAATTCGAGATCACGAACCCGCGCGAGCTGCGCTCGCGTCTCCGCTCTCGGCGAGAGCGATCTAAACTCAATCGGCGATTGCCGCCAAGCTCCGAGTCCAGAATTCGACTTCTTCGCGAAGTTCGTGTTGCCGGCCGAACTCGATCAGCGATTGATAACGAGCGCGCCAGGAACAACCGCAGGTCCAACTGATTTTGGCTTGGCACTCCGGGCAGAACTCCAGCGGTTGACGGTCGCTCTCCTCGCGATTGTTGGAACCGTTCATGCCGCACTCGAAAGCGATGCAGTGCGGGATGCCCAGCATGTGGCCAGTTTCATGGATGGCGGTCCCCAGCGTTCGCTTGAGAAAAAAACGCCGTTCCGCCGCCGACCCATTCGCATTCCCATTCCGATACAGCGACCAAACTCCGACCCGCTCGGAGAGCGAAGCTTGGCCAAACACGAAATTCCAACCTTTTCCTGGCCAAAGATCCTCCGCCGTTAGACCGAGCACGGCGGCCGCATCCTTCGGACGTTGTGGCTTCAGGACTTGGTCAAGCAGATGCGTCGAGAGCACCTGCGGAACATTCCAGGCCGGATGTACTCGTCGCGCGATTTCGGGGAGCTTGTCCAACGACCTGTCCGGCAGCAGGTCAACCGGCATTCCAAAAAACCGGCCCATGAAATCCGCCGTCAGCTTGACCACGGCTCGCTGCGATTGAGAAAACTCACCCAACGGCTGAATGTACATCGCTCGATACTGCTGACACACGCGAGGTTTCTTGCGAGCCAGAAACTCGTCGAACGCTTGCCCCGCCTCTGGGTGCTGTTCGAGCCAATCTCCGGGCTGAGCCAGCTTTTTCTTTTCGTGCAGCAGAAAGACCTGAGACTTCGCTCGCAAGATTTCCGGCATGGAGCTTAACTTGGCGGTTGGATCGGGCTTCGTTGCGTTCGCCCTGTGCAACCTCCCGCATTCGGCAAGCGCCAGAGAAGCAGAGGCGAAAAACAATCGTCGATGCATGACGTTCACTCTATCAGTGAGTTTGCAAAACGATCACGAGTCTAAATTGAGCCGTTCAGTGACGCGAGACAGCCGCACGGAAGCGTATTGAATGTTCCAAAGTCGCTTTGTTTTTCGGCAGCGTGATGTGTTATGTTGAGCTTTAGTGGAGCGCAGTTGTTTGCCTCCAATCGTCGATTTCATGACCTGCGGTTCGGGATCGATTCACACATTTTGCGAAGAGGACAAATCCATGGGCAAAGGAAACAACAGCCAGAAAAACGACAAGAAGAACAAGAAGCCGAAGAAAGACGGCAAAGCGGCCAGCAAGCCGGCGGACAAGAAGTGATGAACCGCGCGGCGGTGCAGAATCGCGTTGAAGCGAAAATGGCTTGATTGCCATTTTCGCTTTTTTATTGACGGCACGACGCACGAGCTTCGTGCCACATTGCTTTATCCCGCGCGTTGTTCGGGATATCGGATTCGTGTGTGATGGATACTGATCAACGACGTGGTCAGCGAGTCTTGAATTTGATTGATCTCGCTGAGCGTCAGCGTGCTTTCCTCGAATTGACCGTCGAGCAGTTTGGCTAGAGTGATGTCTCGGACCAGCGATTCGATTCGCTTGGAGGTTGGGTCGGTCAGTGTTCGGCTGGCGCTTTCGACGGCATCGGAAAGCATCAACAAGCCCGCTTCGCGAGTTTGTGGCTTCGGGCCGGGATACCGAAACGACGATTCTTCGACCTCCATGCCCGTGTCGTCTTGCTCGGCCTTTTTCGAGGCGGCGTGATAAAAGAATTGCACGAGCGTCGTGCCGTGATGTTGTTCGATGAAGTCGATGATTGGTTTCGGCAGATTGTATTGCAGCGCCAGATCGACACCGTCTTTGACGTGGCCGACGATGATCAGGGTGCTCATGGTGGGATTGAGCTGCGCGTGTTTGCTAGTCGTCTCTTCGCCCATATTTTCGACGAAATAGCCCGGTTTGAGCATCTTGCCAATGTCGTGAAAGTACGCACCGACGCGAACCAGCAGGCCGTTGGCTTCGATCTTTTCGGCGGCCGCTTCGGCCAAACTAGCGACGGCGATGGAGTGGTTGTACGTCCCCGGCGCGCGGCGTACGAGTTCTTGCAACAGCGGGTGCGAGACGTGACTTAATTCCAGCAGACTGATGTCCGTGACGATGCCGAACGCCGCTTCGATGAACGGCAGGCTGCCGGCCACGATATAACCGGCGGCTAAACACCAGCCGGCTCCGCGCAGACTGTGCAGCCACAAGGCACGATCGGTCCACAAGTGTTCCAAGGATTGCGTCCGGACGATCGTCACACCCCAAGTCATCATCAAGTACACGACGCCGCACCAGAACCCAATTTTGATCAACGACGATCGCGACGACACACGAGTCAACGGTGCGATCGCGGTCGCCGACACGCTCATCAAAACCACGAACTGGCCAGTGTCGCCGACAGTCGACAGGGTCAGCAGCAAACTGAGCGTGAACGCGGTGATCGCCGCCAATTCCTGCTGATACGCGATCGCCAGGATCATTACCGTGACCATCAGCGGGATAATTTCGGCTCGCCACGGATCGAAGCTCAGTAGCCGGCCGAGCAATGCAGTGAGCACGACCGCTGCCAGATAAACAGTGAGTGGTCCGAGGTGATGCGTGATCCGCGGTTCGTTCGCCGCTAGGTAGTAGCCGATCAGCGAGGCCAGCACGAGAATTAACACGAACACCGCCGTGAGACGGATGATGCGATCGCGAGGCGGAATCTGTTCTTCGATTTGTTCGTACTCGTCACGCAACAATTCCAGTGATGTCTCGTCGAGGACTTGCCCGGGCATGACGAGCACATCTCCCTGACTGTACGGGTTGGTGACGAGCGGGACTTTTTGACGGGCCTCGCGCCGCGCGTGTTGCGTCGCCGAACTGTCGTACTTCAGCGATGCCAGGAATCCGTGATGCAGTTCCAGCCACCGTTCCAACTGCGGCCGAAGCACCGCCAAGCGCGGAAACTTCGTCCACGAACCGCCGAGCAACGCCTCATCGTGCAAGAGTTCCGACAACAAGACATCCGCCGGAGAGACCAACTCGCCCGAGTCACTGTCGGAACGGACGATTTCCAGTTTTTGGTCCGATCGGATCTTGTGCCGATGCAGCTCAAACGGGTCAACGATTCCTCGCCGCTCGGCGATTTTGAGGAATTCCGCCAGATCTTTCATGATTGCGGCGACTCGCTGACCGTTTTCGTCTGGCGGCGTTTGCAAGCTGTCGAGCGTTTCGTCATCGAATTCGCCGCCGACGTTGATGCCGGCTCGGAATCGCTTGAAGTCGTGCTCTTGTTCTTCGACCGATTTGTCTGGCATCGGCTGATCCCGATCACTCGATAGGCTGAAGACTGCCCGAGTGTTCGATCTCAACGACTCCAGCGATTCCGCGCGAGCTACTTCATTCAAGTCGGAACTGAGCGTTGCCAGCAATTCGTGCAACGGTGCTGCCTCCAGGCGAAACACGAACGGCACTTGATCCTCGGCTTGTGACTGAGCCCGCTCGGTTTCAAAGCGGTTGATTCGCCGAAATGGAATCTGAGCCAACCGGCCCTGCGGATTGTGATCGCCCAGTCGTGGCGTGAACGGTGCTCGCCAAGCTTCCACGGCGGCGAGCAATCCGGCGATCGCCAGAAAGCAAAGCCACAACCGCAACAAGACCGCCCGATCGGCCAAAACGTCGCGGAGTTTGCTCCACAACGACGTCTCACGAACCGAGCCGACTCGCGACGTTCGTCGACGACGAAACGAAAATGGACCGAAAAAAATCATGGAGCGATTTCAAATCTCAAACGTAGTACAGGCGGCTCGCCTGTGGTTTTCAATGGAGAATCTGACAGGCGAGTCGCCTTTTCCAAGACAACTACCGATGTCGCAGCGGCCGGCTGTTTTGTTCACCGTCGTAGGCTTTCACGATTTCGCCCACCAGTCGATGCCGCACGATGTCTGCCGTCGAGAGTTGCACACAAGACAAGCCCTTCAGATTTCCGAGCCGGCCAAAAGCATCAATCAAGCCGGAGGGGACGTTCGGCGGCAGGTCGATTTGCGTCACGTCGCCAGTGACCACGATCCGCGATTCTTGACCCATGCGAGTCAGAAACATTTTCATCTGTGTGACGGTCGTGTTCTGACCTTCGTCCAGAATCATGAACGTGCTGTTGAGAGTCCGGCCACGCATGTACGCCAGCGGCACGATCTCGATAATGTCGCTTTCCAAGTACCGCTTCACTTGCTCATAGGTCAGGATGTCATTGAGCGCGTCGAGCAGCGGCCGCAAATACGGATTCAGCTTCGAGTGCATGTCGCCGGGCAAAAAACCGAGCCGCTCGCCCGCTTCGACTGCCGGTCGCACGAGCACAATTTTGCGAACTTGATCCTGCCTCAGCGCGTTCACGCCCATCGCCACCGCGAGATACGTTTTTCCGGAGCCAGCCGGGCCAATGCACAGTGTGATGTCGTGAGCACGAATTGCCTCGACATATTCCGCTTGCCCCGCCGTGCGCGGATGAATTCGTTTGGCTTTCTCGAACAGTTCGATGCCACGGCTCGGCGAAGCCGCCCGCGTTTCGTTGACCAGCGTGGTGAACACGCCGTTGGCAACCGTTCGCTTGCGTGATGATTCCGACACGTCCGGCTTCAAATCCACCAGTCCAATTCCGTTATCATTGGAAAACTCACGATCGGCCGGATGCGCTTCGATCACCCGCGCAACTTCGCCATCTTGCAGAATCCCGTGCTGTTCGATGAGGGTTTGCAGGTCGTGAAAAATCGAGCGGCCCCGCTCAATCTGAGCGTCCGTGCCCAGCAATCGGATTTCGTCGCCACGAATCACGACGTCGATGCCAACCGAATCTCGAACTCGTCTCAAGTGGCGATCTCGCTCTCCAAATAACGTGCGAATGAGATCCTGACTCTCGAAAGAAATCGTTGCTTCGGACATGCCTTAGGTACCACGGAGTTCGATGTTGCCAGCGACATTCGCCAGCGTCGAGAACAGTCTACGTCACGATCCGACCAAAATGTAGCTTGTGGCTCGCGTGTTCCACGGCGGGCTAGTTTTTGAAGATGCGTAGTCTGTTCATCAAGAGGTTGAGTTTGAGGGCGTGTTCTCGGCAGAGGGAGCCGACGGATTGGGTGAGTCGGCGGGCGAGGTTGAGGGTCGCGAGGCGAATGCCGTTGAG
>JANMIF010000331.1:0-7466 GCA_031375695.1 Planctomyces sp. | reverse complement strand
GTCGTGCCATGACGGGTGTATTCAAACTCCTGCTGGTCACGCGACCGGGTTGAACGGACTTGTCGGGAGCCTTGCGTTCGAGGGCTTGCAGCGAGGTCGCCTCGTCCACGCTCACCGTATGAACCCCGTTGACCGCGGCCTTCTGGGGAGCCTCCCGATAGGTCTGACAGACGTTTTCCACTTCGCGCTGGAACTTTTCGGGATCGTTCTCCGTGGTGTTGAGCCACCTCTTATTGCGGTGCGGTTGCAGCGCGGCGTGCTGCAAGAAGCGACCCACTTGTGCTCGTGAAATCATCTGCACGATTTTCCGCGCGAGCACCTCGTCGCGCAGTTCCCGGAGCGTCCAGTGGTTGATGGGACGCCCCGACAACTTCGGCGACTCACACGCCAATGCGACAATCCGTGCGACCTGGTCCGCCTGGAATGTCGGCGGCGCACCCGGTCGCGGAGCATCCGACAACACATCGAGAATCGCCTCACGCAACCGCTGGGGTTCGTGGCATTCCCAAACGCACAACGACTCCCAGGTATCTCGCCACCGTTGCCGCCAGACTCCCACCTGTTGCCGGTTGAGCTTGACCTCCACTGCGATCTCCTCGTTCAACCACTTCTGAAACCCCCGCAAAATGATCGTCGATCACTGCACGACACACTCAGCGACCGTGCGTGAACGACTGAATTCCTGCAATACGATTTGCTGCTTCTCGCTGAGCTGAATTTTTGCTGCCGTCCCTGGCACGGCTCGACCTCCCACCTCAAAATCGAAGACGGACGGGAGATATGCAGTTCTCCGTTTCCATGAAACCCCGTTTACGAGATGTGGCAATAGCGCCTTGCCGCTCACAAACGGCGGAAGTGAGTGCCGTTCGGCGCTAGCCGCCGGTACGCAACGCAGCGAAATTACTGACAGACCGGCGGCTAGCGCCTTGCAGCTCACGGGACAACGCAAGCAACAAGTGAATTTGCGTGACTGAACGAATAACGAAATACATGCTCGTACTCTTGTTGGCCATCGTCTCGGCCGAGTGTCGCGCCGATGATGTTGCCGATTTCGTGAATCCGTTGGTGGCGAAGCATTGCCTCAAGTGTCATGGCGGCGAGGCTGTGAAGGGCGAGGTCAATTTCAAGCCGATCACGACGGCGGCTCAGTTCCTCGCGCAGCCGGCGCTCATCAACAAGATGATCGAGGCCATTGATTCCAACGACATGCCGCCGGAAGACGAGCCGCAATTGGATGAAAAGACTCGCACGCGGCTGTTGGCCACGCTGAAGACGATGTTGCGTGACGCGACCACCGGCAAGGAGCGAGCGACATCGCAGATCAGGCGGCTGAATCGGTTCCAATACAACAACTCGGCGCGCGATCTGTTCCAGTTGAAACTCGACGTCTTCGAGCTGCCCGAGAAGCTGATGACGCGGCACGATAACTACCTGCATGCAGCGTCCAGAAAGATGCCGGACAAGGTTCGCGTGGCGTCGCTGGCTCTGAATCCCAAAGCCGGTCTGCGAGAGGTCAAAGCGTTTCCCAAAGATCTGCGAGCCGAGCACGGCTTCGACAATCAGGCGAATCAGTTGACCCTGTCTCCGCTGCTGTTGGATGCGTTCCTGCGACTCAGCGTGTCGATCGTCGAAAGCCCGGACTTCAACGAGCAGACGGTCGGCATCTGGAACGAATTCTTTCGGCAACCTGCTGATGGGACTGACCTGCCAGCCGAAGTGAAACGCAGACTGAAGCCGTTCTTGACGATGGCCTTTCGTGGCCGAGTCGATGAGGAAACGCTCGATCGATACGCGACCTATGCGACGGCGAAGTTGAATCAGGGTCTGACATTCACCGACAGCATGAAGAAGGTCGCGTCGGCCGTGTTGTCCTCGCCGATGTTTTTGTATCGAACGGCGGCTGAGGACCGCCAAGAGGCTCCCTTCGAGATCGCGTCGGCCCTGTCGTACTTTCTTTGGGGCAGTTGTCCCGACCAGGAGTTGCTTCAGTTGGCCGAGAGCGGCGAACTCGCCCAGCCCGACGTGTTGAACCGGACGATCGAGCGGATGCTTGCCGATCCCAGGATCGAACGCTTCCTGGATACGTTTCCCTCGCAGTGGATGCAGCTTGAGAACGTGCTGGCCGCGACTCCCGATCCGCAGATCAACAAGTACTTCAAGCTCGATCAAAACAACCCGGCCGGCTTGCAGATGCTGCTTGAGCCGCTGCTGCTGTTTGACGCCGTGTTCGTCGAAGACCGGCCCATCGTGGATCTCATCGCGCCGCAGTTCAGCTACCAGAGTGATTTTTTGAAGACGTGGTACACGTCCGAGTTGAAGCCGCCGCCGGTGGACCTCAAGAAGATCGCGGATGACAACCGGCGGAACGACGAACAACGCAAGAGCCTGGAGTTTGCGATCAGAGCCGCTCAGTCGGACCTCGACGCGCTTGTTGAGCCGGTGAAGTCGAAGTTGTTGGCCGATCGCAAGAACGACGCCAGCGAAAAGAAGCTGGTTGACCTGAAGCCCTTCGCCGCTTGGGAATTCAACGGCGACTTGAAAGAGTCGATTCGCTCTCTCGACCTGACGGCACACGGCAAGACCGAATTCAAGGACGGCTTGATCGTTCTCGATCAGGCTTACCTGCAAAGTCCCGGTTTGCCGATCGAGTTGAAGGCCAAGAGCCTGGAAGTCTGGTGCCAGGTTCATAATCTCGATCAACGCGGCGGCGGAGTGATGGGCATACAAGGCCCCGGAGATTTCTTCGACACGATCGTGATCGGCGAACGACAACCGCGGCACTGGATTTCCGGCAGCAACGTATTTGCTCGCACCGAAGACTTCCCCGAATCGACTCCCGAGACGAAGGTCGGCGAACTACTGCATCTCTCCATGACCTACGCGGAAGACGGTACGACGACGCTGTACCGCGACGGCAAGCCCTACGGCAAACCGTTCCGCAAAGGAGCCGCGACGTTCCCCAAGGACCAAACTTCGGTGCTCTTTGGTTTGCGTCACTTACCGCCCGGTGGAAGAAGGTTTCTGAAGGTGAGCATCGACAAGGCTCGCTTGTACGACCGCGCGTTGACTGCCGACGAAGTAGCGGCCTCGGCCAGCGGCAACAATCTTTTCATTTCGGATGAGGATCTGTTGCTGGCGATGACGCCCGAACAAAAGGAAAAGCGAGCCGCGTTGAGCAAGTCGCTCGATCAATCCAGAGTCGCGCTGAAACAGGTGCCGCCGAACCAGGAACCGGAAAAGGTACAGCAGGAAGTGCAGCGCCGATTCGAAGACGATCTGCGAGCCAAGATGCGTTCGCCAATCTTCGAGCGCGTGGCCGCATCGGACGCGCGCTACGGCGGGATCATCACGAACGCCGCCATGTTGAGCATGAACTCCGGCCCGAAGCGGACGCACCCGATCGCCCGCGGTGCGTGGATCATCGAAGTGATCTTCAACGATCCACCCCCTCCGCCTCCCAACGACGTTCCGCCGCTGAACGAGGACGACTCCGCGAAAGACCAGACGATCCGCGAGAAATTCGCCGCGCACCGCAAGAACCCGTCGTGCACCGGCTGCCACTCGCGCATCGACCCGCTCGGCTTCGCGATGGAGAATTTCGACATCACCGGCCGCTGGCGCGACAAATACGAAAACGGCAAGCCGGTCGATGCGAGCGGAACTCTGCTGCGAAAGTATCCGTTCGACGGCGTCGTTGGTTTCAAAGCCTCGCTGGTGAAAGAGAATCAACGCTTTGCAAGAGCCTTCACCGCTCACTTGCTGCGATTCGCATTGGCCCGAGAACTCGGCCCCGCCGACTCAATCACGATCGACGCGATCGTCACCAAGACAGCGAACGAAGACTTCCGACTGCGATCGCTGATTCGCGAGGTGAGTTCCTCTGTAACGAACGGAACACCATGAAACACAGCATCGCACTTGTCGTCACTTGCCTCTTTGCGGCGTCGGTTCAGGCCGCGGAGCCCATCAACATCGGTTCGCGACGCGAGCTGTTTGTTGGTCGAACGCTGGTGGGAGAACTCCAGAACGCAACGCTCAAGCTGCACGAGCCACGACTTGCGGAGCCGCTGGCGAAGGAGGCTCGGCCGCACGGGCATTACGCGACAGTCCTCAAAGCCGATGACAAGTACCAGTTCTATTACCGAGGCGACAAAGATCCGCAGGTCACTTGGAAGACTCACGGTATCGAGGCGTATCACGACGGCGAAGTGACGCTCTATGCCGAGAGCAAAGATGGCATCCATTGGTCGCTCCCCAAGCTCGGTTTGTTTGAGCATCCGTCGTTTCCCGCGGGGAACATCGTGCTCATGAACGAGTTCCTGGTGAATCACAACTTCACGCCGTTCATCGACACGAAGCCGGGCGTGCCAGCGGATCAGAAATACAAGGCGCTCGGCGGCATTGCGTTTCAGCCGCATCAATCGGCGACTCGCGACAAACGCGGCCCCGGCGGCCTGAAGGCGTTCGTCTCGCCCGACGGCATTCATTGGAAGAAACTGCGCGACGAACCGGTCGTGCCCGAGGACTGGGGCAAGTACTTCGATTCGCAGAACTACGCCTTCTGGAGCGACAGCGAGCAGTGCTACGTCTGCTACTTCCGCCGCTTCATCAAAGGCTGGCGAGGCATCGCGAGAACGACATCGCAGGACTTCATCACCTGGACGCCGCTGGTCGAGATGCAGGCGAATCTCCCCAACGAGCACCTCTACACGCCTTGCACTCAGCCGTACTTCCGCGCGCCGCAGATCTACGTCGCGATGCCGACGCGGTTCATGGATAAGCGCGGCGCGGCGACCGACGTGCTGCTGATGACGACTCGCGGCGGCAACAGCTTCGACCGCGAGTTCACTCAAAGCTTCATCCGCCCCGGCCTGAGCAAAGACGGCTGGGCCAACCGCGCGAACTACGCCGCGATCGGCATCCATCAAACCAGCGACACTGAGTTGTCGATGTTCCTCACCGGCGGCCGCCGCTACACACTGCGGCTGGATGGCTTCGCGTCGGTGAATGCTCCGCTGGCTGGCGGCGAATTCGTCACCAAGCCGCTGATATTTTCCGGCAGACAATTGGAGATCAACTACGCCACCAGCGCCGCCGGTCAGATGCGAGTGGAACTGCAAGACGCCGACAACAAACCGATCCCAGGATTCTCGCTCGCCGACTGCGAACCGATCTGGGGAGACCACACCGCACGCATCGTCAAATGGAAGACCGGCGACGACCTCAGCACACTCGCTGGAAAGCCGGTTCGTCTGCGATTTGAAATGAGCGACGCCGATTTGTTCGCGATTCAGTTTGTCGGAAAATGAAAATCGGGCCACAAAAAGAGACTTGCCCACTTTCTGCTCCCCGCCGGCTCCCTTACTTTGGACTGCGGCAGCCTGCTGTTGGACGAGCATTTCCGACGACCAATCAAGTCCCTCAGCAGCAGGCTGCCGCAGTCCACAACAACATAACCGCTCTTCGAAAGCCGACGACTATCGATCGGCCTTGTTTCCGGCTCGGAAGGCGGCGGGGATGGTGCGGCGGTATTTGGAGAACATGCGGGTGAAGTAGTAGCAGTTGGGGAAGCCGCACTCGTCGGCGATTTGCTCGATCGAGTGGTCCGTGTGTCGCAGCAGTTTGATCGCTCGGTTGAGTCGCAGTTCGATCAAGTAACGCATCGGCGGAAAGCCGAGTTCGGTGACGAACAGGTGCGAGAGCGTCCGAGGACTGATGCCCGCGAAACGAGCCAGTTCGGCGAGTGTCACTTTCTCCGGCATGTGCGTCTGCAAGTATTCGATGCACGACGGCAGGCGCGAGTCGACGCTGGTCTCGACGGCGAACTGCGGCAGCGCTTGATGTAGCACCAGCAGCGCCAGCTCGAGCGACTCCAACGGGTGAATCGCGGGCTCTTTGGCGGAGCTGGCGTGTTTGTGCTGAGCGCGGCTGCGGAATCTGACATTGCCGTTCGCGTCGCAAAATGGCGGTAGGTTCAATCTAATGTGTGCCATGACGACACCCGAACGCCAACTTGAAGAGCAGTTGATCCAAACATGACCAACGAAAACGTCTCCGACCTCTCCTACGCCGACACCCTCTGGAAAGCCGCCGACGCGCTTCGAGGGCAGGTCGATGCCGCCGAGTACAAGCATGTCGTCCTCGGCCTGCTCTTTCTCAAATACATCTCCGATAGCTTTCAGTCGCGTCGCGATGAGCTGCAAGCCGAGTTGACCAAGGACGGCATCAAGGGCAAGCAACTCGAAAAGCTTCTCGAATCCCGCGACGAGTACACCGCCGAGCGAGTCTTCTGGGTGCCGCCCGAGTCGCGCTGGCCCAACCTGCAGAACCAGGCCACCCGCCCCGACATCGCCACGCTCATCGACGACGCCATCCTCGCCGTGGAGCGCGACAACCCGAACCTCAAATCCAAACTCCCGCGCGACTACGCCCGCCGCGGCATCGACCCGGTGAAGATGGCCGGGCTGATCAATCTCATCGCCGGCATTGGCTTCAAGGGCTCGCGCGACAAGGCCCGCGACACGCTCGGCCGGGTCTACGAATATTTTCTGGGCAAGTTCGCCGCTGCCGAAGGCAAGCTGGGCGGCGAGTTCTACACGCCGCGCTCCGTCGTCCGCGTGCTGGTCGAGATGATCGAACCCTACGCCCGGCGCGTCTACGACCCCGCTTGCGGCTCCGGCGGCATGTTCGTCCAGTCCGAAAAGTTTGCCGAAGCCCACGGCGGCAACAAGACCGACGTCTCCATCTTCGGCCAGGAGTCCAACCCGACGACTTGGCGACTGGCGCACATGAACCTTGCCAT
This sequence comes from Planctomyces sp., assembly GCA_031375695.1. GTDB lineage: Bacteria > Planctomycetota > Planctomycetia > Planctomycetales > Planctomycetaceae > SXKJ01. The sequence continues at coordinate 664 of JANMIF010000331.1, read as the reverse complement.
CCACAGCATCAGCGCTCAACTTGGGAGGATCGAACATGTCTGACGACGCCAGCCAGCCCGCGCCGCAGGGGCAGTTCCTCATCTACGCCGACGGCGCATCGCAGCTTCAGGTCCGCTTGGAGGGCAACACTGTCTGGCTCACGCAGAAGCTCATCGCCGAGCTTTACGGCGTGACAGTCCCGACCGTCAATGAGCATTTGGCTGGGATTTACGAAGATGGAGAATTGAACGCAGGGGCAACTATTCGGAGTTTCCGAATAGTTCAACGCGAAGGGACCCGCGACGTTTCCCGCAACGTCGAGCACTACTCCCTCGACGCCATCCTCGCCGTTGGCTACCGCGTCCGCTCGGCCCGCGGCACCGCGTTTCGTCAGTGGGCCACCGCGCGTCTCTCCGAACTCCTGGTCAAGGGGTTCACGATGGACGACCAGCGGCTCAAAGAAGGACGAACGCTCGGCACCAACTATTTCGACGAACTGCTTGCCCGCATCCGCGACATCCGCTCGTCCGAGCGGATGTTCCACCAAAAGATTCTCGACATCTACGCCACCAGCATCGACTATGACCCACGAGCCGAGGCTTCGTCTCTCTTTTTCCAAACCGTGCAGAACAAGATGCATTGGGCCGCGCACGGGCACACGGCCGCCGAAGTTGTCGCGGCTCG
>JANMIF010000309.1:0-6025 GCA_031375695.1 Planctomyces sp. | reverse complement strand
TCAGCAGAAGGCGCTTCGGCTTGCCCGACATAAGTTCACACTAATCCGACGCGCGTGCGAGGGCGATCGCTTCACGAAACGTGGATTGGTTGTAATTCAGCGCGCTCGCCCTCGCTCGCGCGTTGGGTTAGTGTCCCGGTCGCGCACGCGACCAATTATTGGCCCAGCGACCAGCGCGTAAACCCAGCAGCCTTCAACCCCGCTTCGGCCAGAGCTTGGCTGACGGATTTCGAATTCTCTTTTGCAAACGGCTGAGCGATCAACACCCCTTGCAGGTTGTAGAACAAGTTCAACTGGCCATCGACAATTTTATCGATGATGCTGTCTGGCTTGCCGCTCTTCTTGGCATCGGCCGTTAGTCGTTCGCGTTCGGCCTTGACCGCCTCTGGCGCAAGCTCTTCGGGAAACGTACAGGTCGGGTTCAGCGCCGTGATGTGCATGGCGACATCTCGCAAAATCGGAGCGGTCGCATTCGCACCGGTCGCCTGAAACAGCGTTGCTTGCTTCCCGTCGTGATGCACATAGCCACCAACCGGTCCTTTGAGTCTCACGATCCGCGCCAGCACGATCTTTTCACGGATCGTGTTGACGACATCCTCGTAAAGGTTGTTCAGCGTCTTGCCCGTTGAATCGGGAGCGGCTTGAGCCAACAGTGCTTCCGGCGTCTCGGCACCGGGGCCATTCAGAAGTTGAGACGCACATTGACGAGCGAGCGACACGAACGATTCGGCTCCAGCGACCGGTGCCGATTCGCACTGCAATTCGATCATCGCGGCTTCGGAACCGTCGGACTTGATCTGGATCCAGATTTTGCCTTCGCCGGTGGCATTGGCACCGCGCTTGAGCATCAGGTTCTTGACTTTGCCTCGCAGGATTTCGACCGCTTTGGTTTGATCGCCGTTAGCCTCGGTGAGCGCTGCCTTGCAATCCATCAGCGGCAAGCTGGTTAGTTCTCGCAGTGCCTTGACTGCTGCGGCGGAAATGTCAGCCATGAAAATTCTCCTCGTAAATGAATGCAGTAACCCGAAGCGTGAGCGAGGGCGGACGCTCCACAACGCCATGAATTGAGAGTCTCTCGAAGCGTCCGCCCTCGCTTACGCTTCGGATTAGGTCGTTACGCCAGCGATGGCACGGCTTTGTGCTCTTCGATTGGAGCTTCCGCCTCTTTCTCCGTCCCCGGCCCTTTGCCTAGCTGCACCGCTTCCGATAGATGCGTCAACACCAGACGGATGGAACGGATGCTGTCGTCATTGCCGGGAATCGGCAGATCGACCTCATCGGGATTGCTGTCAGTATCGATTAGCGACACGACCTTGATCCCCATGATTTGGCATTCGTGAACACAATTGTGCTCTTTGCTCGGATCGATCACCACGACCGCTTCGGGCATGCGATTGAGCGTCCGAATGCCGTTCAGGTTGCGGAAGATTTTCTCACGTTCGCGGGCGAGAGTGGATTGCATCTTCTTCGAATAGGTGTTGATCTCACCGGTGCTGACGAGACCTTCCAGTTCCTCCAGTCGCTTCAGCCGATTGCGGATCGTCCGAAAATTCGTGAACGTTCCACCGAGCCAGCGTTCGGAGACAAACGGCATCCCGCAGGCTTGAGCCGCTTCGATGATCGGGTTCTGAGCCTGTCGTTTGGTCCCGACAAACAGAATCAAGCTTCCCTGAGCGGAAACTTTTTCGAGGTACTTCTTCGCTCGCAACAACCCACGCACCGTTTCTTTGATGTCGATGATGTGGATTTGATTTTTCTTGCCGTAAATATACGGCCTCATTTTGGGATTCCACTTGCTCGTGCGATGCCCGAAGTGAACCCCGGCTTCCAAGATATCCTTGACGACAATAGTTGACACGCGAATTGTCCCCTTTCCACCTCCGGCGGCGATTGGCCCGCTGACGGACCCCGCTCAACCCAGAAGCACACCTTCGCTCGGAAGGCGTTCGAAAGTTTTCGTAACTCAAAGGCATTTCAGCCCGCGAGGCTCACGCTGAACCCCGCAAAGGGGCGGGATGTTAGTCCCGAAGGAATTCTGGGTCAAACAACGGCTTGGGAATGCTTTTTCTACCCTCATCTTTTTACCAAAATCGAATGGTAGAAAGATGGGGCGTAGAAAAAATGAACGGCTGGAGAGTCCGGCCTCTGCTTGGTAGCTTGTGTGCGTGGAATCCGGCTCCCCGTACTCTCAACTTGCTCAAGGAGACATGTCATGGCCGCTCTCGCTGAATCCAAATTTGCCGCACCGAAAATTCGTCAAACCAACATGCTGATCAACGGCAAGTGGGTCGAGTCCCGCAGTGGCAAGCGATTCAAGACGATCAATCCCGTCAATGAAACCGTCATCGCAGAAGTGGCCGAAGGCGATCCCGCTGATGTCGATGCTGCCGTGAAGGCCGCGCGAGCCGCGTTTGATTCCGGGCCGTGGTCCAAGATGGACGCTCGCGACCGAGGCCGCTTGATGAACAAGTTGGCCGATTTAATGGAAGCCAATCTCGATGAACTGGCCGCGCTCGAAACGCTCGACAATGGCAAGCCAATCAGTGACGCACGAGCCGCTGACTTGCCGCTGTCGATTGACTGCATCCGTTATTACGCTGGCTGGGCGGACAAGCTCACGGGGGACACAATCCCGATTCGTGGCAACTATTTTTGTTACACGCGTCGCGAGCCGGTCGGTGTCTGCGGTCAAATCATTCCGTGGAATTTTCCATTGTTGATGGCAGCCTGGAAGTGGGGACCGGCTCTGGCCGCAGGTTGCACAATCGTGATGAAGCCGGCCGAGCAAACGCCACTCACCTGCTTGCGGCTGGCCGAACTGGCTCAAGAGGCCGGCATACCCGATGGCGTGATCAACGTTGTACCGGGTTTCGGCGCGACCGGAGCCGCGCTCGTGAAGCATCCGGGCGTGGACAAGATCGCCTTCACCGGCCATTACGAGACGGCTCAGAAGATCATGGTCGATGCGTCTCAAACGCTGAAGCGGCTGACCTTCGAGTTGGGTGGAAAAAGCCCGAACGTGGTCTTCGCCGACGCGGATCTCGACGCCGCTGTCGCCGGAGCCGAGTTCGGCTTGTTCTTCAATCAAGGTCAGTGTTGTTGCGCTGGAAGCCGCGTGTTCGTCGAGCAATCGGTCCACGACAAGTTCGTCGAGAAGGTCGTCGCCCGCGCGAAGCTGCGTCAGATCGGCGACCCGTTCGATCCGAAGACGACTCAAGGCCCACAGGTCGATGTCGACCAGTTCAATAAGATCATGTCATACATCGACAAGGGCAAATCGGAAGGTGCCCAATGTCAGACCGGCGGCAGCCGCGTCGGAACCAAAGGCTTCTTCATCGAGCCGACCGTCTTTACCGGCGTGCGCGACGAGATGGCAATCGCCACCGACGAAATCTTCGGCCCGGTCATGAGCATCCTCCCGTTCAAGGGTGTCGATGAAATCATCGAGCGAGCGAACAGCACGAACTACGGCCTTGCCGCCGCCGTCTGGACGAAGGACGTCCAGAAAGCTCACCGCTTCGCCGCCGCCGTCCGAGCCGGCACGGTGTGGGTGAACTGTTACGACGTCTTCGACGCCGCCGCCCCGTTCGGTGGCTTCAAAATGAGCGGCATGGGCCGCGAACTCGGTGCCGCCGGCATCGCCAACTACACCGAGTCGAAGACGGTGACGGTGAACTTGGGGTAGGGTTTAGCTGAATAACCCGGGTACGCAACGCAGACGGATTGCCGACGATCTAAACGACGAATTGAGGTTTCCGATGCCCGCGAAAGAGCAGATGCTTCTTTCTTTACCAAGCAATGCCCGAGGGGTTGTCTTGGGATGAAATCATCGAAGAACTGAAAATTGTCGCCGACGTTCGCCAAGCGGATGAAGACATCACGGCCGGAAACTTTGTAACGCCAAAAGAAAAGAGATGGAAAGAGAAGTCGAGAGTTGGCTTCCAATAAGATCACAGTGATTGGTCAATACGCTTCCACTGGGTGCTTGACGGTTCAGATTGGATGTCGCATCGGTGGAAGTTAATTTGGTCAGGCGCGGCAACGGTGATTGTCGACTCGTGCTGTCGCGAGTGTCGGCCGGGCGGCATTGAGTGAAATTCACCTGCGACGTGCGCGACATCCGAAATACAACCAATGACTCTCGGCCCCTTCGGTATGTGGCGTCCGGCCGACTAACCGCGTCAGCGGCCGACGTTGGCGGGCGTTGGTGGGTCCGACCATTCGGGCATTTCAAATGCTGTCGATTCCAACATCGAGGCGATTTCCGGCCGGGCGGGGTCATGGCTTTCGACGCGGTTGCGGCCTTCGTCTTTCGCGCGATACAGCGCTTTGTCGGCGAGTCGCACCAGTCGCGTGGCACTGACAGCCGGTCATCCCAGTTGGGCGACGCCGAAGCTGGACGTGACGCTCAACATCTTGCCGCCGTGGCTGACCGGATTTGTTTCCAGTGATGCACGCAGCATCTCGGCCAATTCAAATCCCTGCTTCAGAGTTTTTCCGGGCAAGGCACAGATGAACTCTTCGCCGCCATATCGAGCCAAGACGGCCTGATCCGGCATGATCGCGTGCCACCATTTGGCGACCGTTTGCAACACCACGTCGCCTGCTTGATGTCCGTGAGTGTCATTGAAGATTTTGAAGAAATCGACGTCCCCCATCACGACGGTGAGCGGCTGTTTGGTGGCCCGATACGTTTCCACCAAGCGGTCCAATTCTTCCGAGAACGAGCGGTGATTGAGCAATCCTGTCAAGCTGTCACGGCGGGCCATTTCTTCGATCTGGCGGAAGAGCTGTGCGTTCTTCAGTCCCATCGCACAGTGCCCGCACAGAATAAACAGCATCCGCACAAATGCGGGATTGTCCTCTTCGACCTCATCGACCGTCAGCAATCCGACCAATTCCTTGCCGACAATCAACGGAGCAATGGCAGTCGGCAACCGTTCGGCCATCGTCGACATCAACGTCACGCGACCTTCCACCACATCGCGGCGAGACAAAATGCGGCGTTCTTGCAAGACCCACTCAAACGCCACGTTGGGTTTCGCAGGTCGAGCGATCTGCTCGACTTTGATTGGAGATTGCAAACCGTTGACTGAGTTCGTTTCAATCCGGCACAGGCGGCTTTCGCGAGCGTCCCACAAAAACAACTCCGCCTTGCGGCAATGTAAAACTTCTTGAGTTGTGTCGAGAATCGTGGAGACCAGCTCACGCAAGTCGAGTTCGGACGAAAGCCGGTGCCCGACCTGTTGCATCGAGAGCAACAGCATGGCGAAATCGAAAAACTCGCGATCCGCCATGGAGGGCGCGGCCACGACTTCACTTTCGGACGGCTTCGGTTTTCCGGCTTGCACCGCGGCCGCCGCCTGTTTGGCAACCGTCAATTGCCGCTCCAATTCGTGATGTTTGGCTTTGAACTTGCTCAACTGCTGCCGCCGACGCTGGCTGGTGCGGCACACGATCACGCTGATCGCCGCCAACGCCGACAGACCGATCACGGTGACGAGCGCCGACAACGGCAGCGATTGATTCCAGCCGGAAAACAGGCTGGTCGCCGCGCCCAAGAACGCCGCGACTCCCCCCAAAACCCAAGTGTTCTTCGGCTCACCCCTCAAGGCCACGATGACCATGACTACCATGAGCACGATGAACGTACTCAACCCCGCGATCCACGGATCGAACGCCGCCAGCCGAGACACCACGATCACCGAGCCGCCAATCGTCAGCAGTCCTCGCAGCACCAAATTGTGGTTCACGGAATCTGACACGGATGTCTCACGAGAGGACTTCGCCCGCCCCGGTTCGTGCGCCGCCGCTGTGGAATTGGTTGTCGCCGCCAAGGTTGACACAATCGTTGCTCCCAGGATTTCAAGGTTTCCGAAAACCCTAAGTCGTGTTTTTCGGTCTGTCCAAAATTTGCATTGGTTTTTTCATAAATTCGTCCCTGATCCTGTGGCGTGCGCGGCTTGTGCGCCGCCACTAACTCGAAGCGTGGGGGAGGGAGGAGGTTTAAACAAAAAAGGGGTTT
>JANMIF010000296.1:0-1634 GCA_031375695.1 Planctomyces sp. | reverse complement strand
GAGCAAGCGATGCAGGCCGGCGACTCCGACATCGGTCAGTCGCTCGCAAGAGATTCCCAGCAAACGCAGTGTCTCGGCACATTCTTCGGCGACGGGGAGATCGGTCGTTCCCGCGCAAACCAGTGCGACGGTCCCGGCGATCGGCGTGGCGGCGGCGAACTCCAGCGTGGCCACGCTGGCCAATGGAACATATCGCAGATCGGGAAGTTGTTGCCGCAATGAATCCACCAGCGTCGGGCCGATGCGAGTGATCAACACGTTCTGCCGTTTGCTCGCGACTTCGCGAGCGATGCCGACAATCTGCTCGGCCGTTTTGCCCTGGCCAAAGATCACTTCGGGAACGCCTTGTCGCAGTGCGCGATGATGGTCCACGGTCGCGTAGCCCAATTCAGCGAAGGGCAAGTCCGCCAGTTCGCTCACGGCCGACTCGACCGCGAGTTCTCCGGTACGGACCGCCTGCAATAAATTCCGTAGCTGATCTGGCAACATGGGGTGCCCGTGTTCTCCGAAGTATTCAACTCGATCAAAACTTAGCACTGCGGATCACTGCGATGTCTGTGGAGTACGCAATCATTGCGAAGCGTGCGAAGAAGTCTTGTTCCAAACGGGCAAGCAGTTGCAGAGCCGCTTCGGGCTGCAAGATGACTTCGATTTGGATGTTCGCGAACTCTTCAATGTCGGCAACACGCGAGCCTTGAGCGCCAACTCCTTCGACTGGGAATAGCGTGTAGCCGTGAGCGCCGATTTCTTTCAACAACTCGGTCACGGCTGAGCGAGCTAATGCTTCGCAAACGATCGTCACGAGTTTCATCGAGTGCAGTTTCATGACGCGCCTCCTGCCAGCCATTTGGCGATTTGAAAGTAAATCGGAAGTCCGATGGTGATGTTGAACGGGAACGTGATCGCCAACGCGGACGTGAGATACAGAGTCGGATTCGCATCGGGAAGCGATAGGCGGACGGCGGCGGGAGCGGCGATGTATGAGGCGCTTGCGGCAAGGACGCCCATCAGCATTGAGCCGCCGAGGCTCAGGCCAGTGAAGTGGCCCAGCGCGACTCCGACAGCTCCATTCACGATCGGCATAGCCACTCCGAAGGCAACGAGGAAGACTCCAACCTTGCGCAAGTCACCGAATCGCCTCGCAGCGACCATACCCATTTCGAGCAGAAACAGAGCGAGAACTCCTTGGAACGGTGCGACAAAAAATCCAGCCGTTGAATCGAGACCTGGCTGACCAGACAAGAAGCCAACCAAGAGTCCTCCGACCAGCAAGATCACACTGCGACCAAGCAACGCTTCGTGCAACGCGACTTTCAGCATCGGGCCCAGCTTCTCGCCGGGAGTTCGAGTCGCCAGCTTGCCGAGAACGACCCCCACGATGATTGCGGGAGACTCCATCACCGCGAGAAATGCTGAAGCGTATTCCTCGAACGGTTGATTCACAGATTTCAGAAAGTTTGTTGCGGCGATGAATGTCACCGCGCTGCACGATCCGTAGTGAGCTGCCAGCGCCGCCGCATCGACCGCAAGCAGACGCCCCACGAATCGCAAGATGGGATAGCTCCAAAGCGAAATCAACGTTCCCAAGAGGATTGCCGCCAAGGCCGGCATCCAGACGGCGCCTACTCCGGCCT
>JANMIF010000287.1:0-2293 GCA_031375695.1 Planctomyces sp. | reverse complement strand
CGACCGGGTAGTGATTGAACGTGGTTGGGCCGCCGAGTTCGTCCATGCGACGGACGACTTCTTTCATATCTTCGGGGATGGCGTTGAACACCGTCATCTCGTTGAGCAAGCCTTGCATGCCCCCTTCGCCGCTCGCGCCGTTATCGCCCTGGATGTAGATGACGAGCGTGTTGTCGAGTTCTCCCTGCGCCTCGATGGTGTCGAGGATGCGGGCCATCTGGTGGTCGGCGTGCGAGAGCGCCGCGCAATACACCTCCATCATGTGCGCGAAGACTTTTTTCTGGTCGGCGTTCAGAGTGTCCCACGCGGGAATGCCGGCGGAACGCTCCGTCAACTTCGCATTCGCCGGGACGACACCGAGCGTCTTCTGCCGCGCGAATGTTTCCTCGCGCACCTTGTCCCAACCTTGATCGAACTGGCCCTTGTACTTGGCGATCCACTCCTTCGGCGCGTGATGCGGCGCGTGGGCTGTGCCGGTCGCGTAGTAAGCGAGGAACGGCTTGCTCGGTGCTGTCGCGTGCTGCATACGAATCCAGTCGATGCAATGGTCGGCCATGTCCTTGTCGAAGAAATAATCCTTCGCACCGTGCGGCGGCTCGATCGGTTTTGTGTTCTCGAAGATCGCCGGATTCCACTGGCTCGTGTCGCCGCCGATGAAGCCGTAGAAGTATTCAAAGCCGAGTCCCGTCGGCCACAAGTCAAACGGCCCGGCCTGGCTGGACTGCCAGTCGGGGACGTTGTGGTTCTTGCCATACCACGACGTGTTGTAGCCGTTCTGCTTTAGGATCTCGGCAAACGTCCCGCAGCTCTTGGACATCAGCGAGTTGTACCCTGGGTAGCCCGTCCCGAGTTCCATGATGACGCCGGTGTTGGCGCTGTGATGATTGCGTCCGCTGAGCAGCGCGGCGCGCGTCGGCGAACAAAGCGCCGTGGTGTGGAATTGATTGTAGCGCAGGCCGTTCTTCGCCAGCCGGTCCATCGTCGGCGTGGGGATCGGCCCGCCGAAGGTGGACGATGCGCCAAAGCCCACATCATCGGTCAAGATGACGAGGATATTGGGCGCACCCTTGGGCGCTGCGATCGGCTTGGGGAAATCCGGCTTGGACTCCTTGCCGGTGCGGCCGATCGTGCCCTTGAAAGGCTGGTCGGGCCGGGGCAGGATTTCTTGCGCTTGCGCTGGTAGCACGAGCGTCGCGATCAGCGCAAGGCTGCGGGCGGAGAGTAGCGTGAAGTGTTTTGATTTCATCGTTGTGTCCTTCCTGTGGATGTTTGGTTGGGTCACTTCAGCCGTTTCGAATCGGTGGAATCGTGGCCGACACTGCCAGCGTCGGCAATGACTGTGATCGGCAATGATCGACGGACGCTGGCAGCGTCCGCCACAGTCACGACGTCACCACCATTCGGCAAGTCGTTTGTCGCGTGGGTGCTTTCGATCGTGAGCAGAACCGTACGGCCAATCCCAGGCATTCTCCGCAAGCTTCGCGCTCACGGCATTGTTGGCAATGTACTCGGCGATCCGAACCAACTCCGCGTCGTCGCGGACCCAATGGTCGTAGGATTCGCGTTGCCAGAACCGACCGTCACGGTTCAACACCTTATTGGCTTCGTTGGCCGTGTAGCTTTTCAGGCTGTGCATGATTTGGCTGAGAGGACTGTGAGTGTCTGTGATGTCGTCGGAGAAGTAGTCGAGGTCAGGTTCGTTCGACTCCTGTGTTTGAATGCGGACGCTGGCAGCGTCCGCCACGTGGCTGATGCTGCCAGCATCAGCAATGATCGGTACGAACAACACATGCACGTGATTGGGCATCACACTGTATTCCAGCAACTGATACTTCACCTGATGATGGTGGTAGAGATTCCCAATGATGATCTCGGCCACAGCGGGATTCTCCAGCCAGCGGACGGATGACGCTTGATCCAAATACCGGTCATACGCCGCGAAGAATTGCTTGTGCACTTGAGCCTTCGCGGCCGTGGCCGACGCTGCTAGCGTCGGCTTCATCACCTGACCGAGGCATGCTTCGCGTTCGGCTCGCAAGCGCTTCAACACTTCGACCGGAATCGTGTCGGCCAAGCGATACGTCACGAAATGAGCGGCCCCCGGCATGTACCAATGCGGCAAGTCTCCCTTCGTGATGATTTCGCGATGCGACATGCGGAGTCTCGTGGCTGATGCTGCCAGCATCAGCAGGACTGTGATTGGCTGAGTTTGACGGACGCTGGCAGCGTCCGCCACGCCACGGGTTAGGCCACAACGTATTTTCCGCCGCGAAGCCGACGGGCGTTGCCGGTG
>JANMIF010000277.1:0-10136 GCA_031375695.1 Planctomyces sp. | reverse complement strand
GCCGAGCGGATCGCGACGATGTCCGGGTCGAGCGACGGCAAACCTTCCAGCCGATCGCAGCCCAAGCTGCCGGCTAACGCGACGATCCGGCCACCTTGATGCAACGCGTCAGCATGTCGCTTGAGGTCGGCGCGGCTGATCCACTCCCATAAGCTGCGACCTTGTTTGGCCCAGGTGTCAAACAAAACGCCGACACATCCGCTCCCTTTAATCGCGGACTCGCTGAGCACTGCATCGACGATCGCCGTCGGTGACGGAGCACCGGCCGCGCGCCAATCAGCATAAGCCACCGCCACCCAGCGGTATTTCGTTTTGCTGACCGATTCAAATTTCTTACGGACTTCGCGCCACCGCTCCGGCCAATTTGGGTCTTTGCCGACCTTCGCCGTCCCAACTTTCAAATACGTCACCCCCGCCGGGAGTTTCGGCACCTTCTTTAGGTCGGTCCAATCTGATAGCTCGCCGAGCGCTACGCTGATCGGAATCACTTTAGACGACTTGCGAATCGACTCGACAATTTTGCCGATGTTGGGTGGGAGAACCATGCCGAGCGGTCCGTGCTTCGGCTCTTTGAGGTCGAGGATGTCGCAGCCTCCAGCCATAGCCGCCTCGGCCTCGCGAGCATCCCGTACGCTCACCAAGAGCCAGGGGGTGTCACCTGCCGCAACCGGAGCTTCCTTTGCCATCGTGCTTTACTTTGTAAGAGTCTGATTCCGCAGTCAACAAGAACGGGGAAATCGTAGACCTGTCGATTCCGAGCCGCAATTCCCCCACGTCGTTCCGAGCCTGCGAAGCGATGAAAACTCCGAAATTTTGTGTAAATCTCGCGTTTTTCTTGTGTCCTTCACCGAACTTCGCGACTCGTACCACCGATTCGGCTTGCCCATGCCGAAAAACCAACCTGACTCGTGTGCCCCGGTCGAGGCCGAATAAAACCCAACGAATCCGAGGCTTTTCTGAATTCTTACGCTTCCGGTTCCTTGAGATCAGGTTATCTTGGTGACCGACAGAACAACGGTCCCTTGGGAGACGACTCCATGGAAGCCAAGCTTATTTCGGTTGATGGCGATCGGACCATCCGGCTTAAGAAAGACGTGATCATCGTCGGCCGGAAGCGGGGGATCTGCGACATCTACATCGACCGCAGCAGCATCTCGAAATTGCATTGCATGATCGTGAAGACTGACGGACTGTTGTTCATTCGCGATCTCGGCAGCACCAACGGCACCAAGGTCAACGGCCAGCGAGTCACTCGTGGCGCGCTCTTGCCCGGAGACGAATTGGCCTTCGCCAACTCGAAGTACAAAGTGCATCTCGGTCCCGACGATCCCGATTTGGTTGAGCACGACGCCGGCACTGAAGTCATGGTCAAAGTGCCCTACCACAAGCATCAAGAAGAGCGTCTCGACGAGTTGGACCAAGACGACGAAGACCAAGACGACGATCAACCGCAGGCCCTCGACGATGATGATGACAATGACGTGGTGCCGGTCGGTGATTCGTCCGGCAGTGACGTCCGCTTGCTGACCGATTCGGAATCCGGTGCGGTTTGATCGACGATGGGTCAAAGGAGTGACAGATGTCGTCGGCGAGGGTGGCTGTTTGCGGAATGGCCCTGAGCCTGTCTCTGTCAGTGGCCGTTTTCGGCGACGAGCTGTTGACGTTTGAAGACGGCAAGCTCACGGACCTATTTGATGCGTTGCCGAATTCCAACGTCGTTGGCTGGACACCGGAGTCGAATGTCGATTCATCCCGTCCTCGGCCTAGCGGTCGGGCCGTTCGCCTGTCGGCACCAGCTCGCGGAGGCTTCGTCACGAAGGGGGCTTTCATCGGCAACACCGATTGGCGGCAGGTTAAGTCGCTCGGCCTGTGGCTGCATCGCACGGCGGACGAGGCTCGCGAGCATCCGTCCATCGAACTCGAAATCCGACTGATCGAACAGGATCGGCAGGCCCACTTTTGGCGGCGTCTGGAAGTCGCGCATATTGGCTGGCAGCAGGTCGTGCTGCCGCTCGATTGGTTCGTTTGGAGTCAGGACCGCATTCCGCGCTGGGGCCACGTCCGCTATCTCGGTTTTAGTTTGCGTGATGCTGGCAGCGTGACAATCGACACCGTTTGGACTGAACCAGCGAACGAGGAACGAGACGAATTCCTAGACGCGGCCGACATCGGTCACATCGCGTTCCCGCCGCCAACGGCGGTTACGGAACCGCCGCGATCGCGCACGCTGGAAACTCGCGATGTGCAGTTGCTCACGAATGCTTCCACACTCGACCTTGAGCAATTGGCCGCGCATCTCAAACTCGCGGCGGGCTTGGTGCGGTCCGAACTGCCATTTCTTGCCGAACCAAACCGCGGACCGGTGCTCATCGTGTTTCAATCGGCGGACGAATATCGCCAATTTATTCCCCTTTTGGCTCGCCGTTTCAGCCTGAGGATTGATCCACCCGACTCGGATGGCTACACGCTGGAAGGGATCAGTTTGTCGGCGTGGAATGACAAGTTTGGCACACTGCGACCGGTCTATGTACATGAATTTCTACACGGATATTTGTCGCGTACGGCGAGACTGCCGCTGCAAGGCGATTGGCTGCACGAGGGTTTGGCGACGCACTTTCAACTGCGCCTTCATCCGCAAGACGATCTGCCTCAAATCATTGCGGCCGGACTTTCCTCCCAAAAATCTCTGCCGTTGAACGAACTCTGCGACGGCCGCCGAATTTCGACGAGCCGTTATTGGCAAGCGGCAACGCTCTGCCAATTGTTGTTGTCGGAACCGAAGTATCGCCGCCAACTCACGAAATTCTTCGAGCGACTCTCGACCGCGAATTCGGTCGACCTTGGTCCGCATCTCAAACCGGTTTGGGAGACCGATTGGACTCAGCTCACAGCAGACTGGCGCAAACACTGCAAAGCGATCGTCGACAAAAAGCCCATGCATTCCCAGCCATAAGGCGAATGGCAACTCAAATTTTACCTGTAGGACGGCCACTCTTGGCCGTCGCGCGACAGACGGGCAAGAGTGCCCGTCCTACATCTGGTAAACGAAGTTCTGCCATTCGCCTTAGCCGCGATAGCGGCTCAAGCACATAGCTGCGGGCGTCAGCCCGCAGAAAACCTGTGAGCCGTGACGCGGCGACAGATTTCATCGTCGGGCGAGTTTGTGCTTCAACGACAACCACATGCCGTTTTCTTGGCTGCTGGCAACGCACTGCTGAATGAAATACATCCCTTCGACACCGTCGTTCACGTTCGGATAGATCGTGTTAGTTTTGTCCCAAGTACCCCCAGTCGCGCGAGTGACCATGTCGTCGTAGGCCGCGCGATAAACGTTTGCGAACGCCTCAAAGAATGCTTCGGGGTGTCCCGCCGGTAACCGGCACGCGGCTTTCCCCGAATCGTTCATGAACGGAGCGTTCGGATCGCGTGTGTAAATTGCATGCGGCTGGCCATTGCGGCGCAGGATCAATTGGTTCGGATCTTCTTGCCGCCACTGAATGGCTCCCTTTGTGCCGTCGATTTCAATGAACACGTCGTTCTCGCGACCGTGCGAAATCTGGCTGGCCGTGACCGTTCCCAACCCGCCGTTTTCAAACCGGATCACGGCGTGACCGTAATCGTCCAACTTGCGACCCGGTTCAAATACCTTCAAGTTACACGAGACATCAGCCGGAATCAGTCCGGTCATGTATCGCGCCAAGTTGTAAGCGTGAGTCGCAATGTCGCCGAAGCAACCGGCCGCTCCCGACTTGCTCGGATCAGTTCGCCACGCTGCTTGTTTCTGATCGCTCGATTCGAGCCGCGTTCGCAACCAACCTTGAATGTAGCACGACCGGATCGCCTGAATTTCTCCCAGCTCACCATTGAGAATCATCTGGCGAGCCATGCGGACCAACGGATAGCCCGTGTAATTGTGAGTCACGGCAAAGACCGCTCCCGACTTCGCCACGATTCCCGCCAACTCTTCGGCCTGAGCCAAATCAAACGTCATCGGTTTATCGCAGATGACATTGATCCCCGCTTCGAGCACTGCCTTGGCAATCGGAAAGTGCGTGTGATTCGGCGTCGCGACGGTGACGAAGTCGATTCGCTGACCGGCCGGCAACTTCGCTTCACCAGCGATTAAATCGGCAACCGAACCGTAAGCTCGTTCCGGCCGAATGTCATAGGCCGGAGCCGACGCCTTGGCTTTTTCTGGATCAGACGACAACGCTCCGGCCACAAGTTCGGCTCGGTTGTCGAGAATCGCAGCGGTCGCATGAACTCGCCCAATGAACGCCCCTTGGCCTCCGCCAACCAAAGCCATTCGAAGTTTCCGATTGAGTGCGCCGTTCGTGGTGTCCATCGTGTTGTCTCCTGCTCGCGGAATTGGTTCGAAAATGAATCGGACTTGCGGCTAGGGATTACAGCGCCGTCTCGACGAAAAATCAAATGTGGCCAAAGAACTGAAGAGTGACAACACCTCCCGTTGCCTTTTACCCAGCTCCAATCAACTCGTTTCCGAGAAGATTCCCACATGACCGCCTTACCTGTCTCACCATATACGCCAAAAGTATGCCTTTCCTTGGAACGTGCCTCCAAGGCTCGCCGCGAGTTTTGTCGAGGCGAACGGTTCGTGATGGCGGGAGCGAACGGCGGAATGGAACAATTGATGTTGTGGTGATTTGCGGGAGCGAGCTAGAAAACCCGGTCAACTTTCTTTGGGCTTGAGCCGCGTCAATGAATCCCTTTCCAAAAACGAATTTGGACATTTCTGTCGTCGTCGTGGCAACAAATGTCACGGTTTCGGTACGGCGAATTATCGCGGAGGCCGAAGCAGCGGCGGCAGAGATCACGGAGCAATTCGAGATCATTGTGGTTTGTCGTTCGGCAAGTGACGCGGCCAGCGCACAACCGGAAAACACCGTGAGTTCGAACCGGCAGGTGCGAGCCATCTGGGTGAATGAGTTTTTGAGTCTTGCATCCGCGATTGAGGTCGGTTGCCGAGCTTCGAGAGGCTCATTGGTGGTGATTGCCGCCGCTGGGGGAGTATTTCACGTTGAGGTGATTCGGAGTCTTCGGGCGACGCTTGACGAGGGCTTCGATGCGGTGGCTGTTCGCTCAAAATCGCAGGGACTGGTCGAGCAGGCGCTGAATCGCTTAGCTCAGCGGGTGACGGGATTCTCGATGGTTCTCCCGGGAGAATTGTTTGGGCTGTCAGGAGACTTGGCGCGGCGGATCCGATTGCGGTCCGGACAGCATTTGTTGATGCCTGCTCAGGCGAACTTGTACGGTGGCCGAGTGGCAACAATTCCACTTTCGGTTGCTCAACCGCTGGAGCCACGTGAATCGATCTCGCTCCGTTCGGCGATCACGACGATTTTGGAGATCGGAGCGCTGTCGATTCGGAAGGCGAGCAAGGGGCGGCCGATTTATTGGTTTGGTCGGTTGGGATTGACGCTAATTGGGCTGAGCGTGTTGCTGCTGGGATTGGCGTACGGAATGGCGGGGCGGACGCAGACGTCCGTTTGGCCCATCGTGGCCTCGGCAGGGATCGTGGCGGCCTCTTCGGTCGGGGTGTTGTTGTTGGGCGTGTTGCTGGAGTTGTTGGATGAAACTCACACCGCCGTAACCGATCGGCGAAATTATCGCGTGCGTGCGATTACCGATGCCGAGTCGTTGCGACAGGCTCAGAGATTGCGAGACGCCGCGTGATCGTGACACAACACGGAATTGTGATTGGCTTAAGGACCGAGCAGATGAAGGTGATAGTTAACGTGGACGACGTAGGTCTTCACCCGTCGGTGCAGCGTGCCGTGGAGGTGTGCGCGTCGGCGGGAGTGGTGACGAGCGCGTCGGTGCTGGCGAACGGGCCTTGTGTGCGTGATGCTCGGCGGCTGAAGGGGATTGGATTGGCGGCGCATTTGAATGTGTTGCGCGGCCGGCCACTGAGTCCCACCGCGGACGTGCGCAGTTTGTTGCGCGCCGATGGCTTGATGTTGGGAAATTATGCCGAGTTATTTCGACGGTATGCGTTCGGACAACTCGTGCTGGCGGAAGTCGAACTGGAATGGGACCGGCAGATCACGAGCTTGTTGGAGTTGGGCTTGCCGCTGACACATTTGGATAGCGAAAAGCACATTCACTGCTGGCCACGTTTGATGCCAATCGCCTGCCGATTGGCGGAGAAGCACGGCTTGAGTTGGGTGCGGCGATCGGTCGAACCAGTCTCTTGGTGGAATCAAGGAGTTGGCGGTTGGCGAGCACGGGCATTGTCGATTTGGGGACGTTGGCATGAACCTCATCCGGGCATCGGTTGGCCGGATGCGTTGTGGGGGCTGGCCGCTCAAGGGCGTAATCTGACGGCATCTCGTTGGCGCTCGGATTTGCCGAAGCTGCGCGGCTGCGGCGTTGTCGAAATCTCTTGTCATCCGGGTTTGCCCCATCAGCAGGATGGCGAGTTGCCAGCGGAATTCGGCCGACTCCGCGTGGCAGATTGGTGGCAGACCGAAGTTAGAACCTTGCTCGATCCCGACTGGTTGGCGGTCTTTCGTGAACACGATTTGAAGTTGACTCATTACGGCGAGTTATCTCCGGCGGACAATGACGCGGCAGAAATGATTCTGCCGCTGCGTCCCAATCAAGCAGCCCAGGCGGCGTGAGGTACAAGTCTTATGAAGCTGACACAGACAGCAGTCGCCGAGATCGAAATCAGTGTGGTGACTCCGATGCGGAATGAGCTGCCGTGCGTGCGTGAATTCGTGCGCCGCGTCGATGTCGTCCTGCGATCCATGAGTGAGAATTACGAGATCATCGTTGTCGACGACGGCTCAACCGACGGAACGGGCGAGTTGCTGGATGAACTGACGGCGGAGTTTCCACAGTTGCGGCCGGTCCATTTGAAGCGGAGTTTCGGACAAGCGGTCGCGACGGATGCGGGGTTTCAGGAAACCAGCGGCCGGCACGTCGTGATGCTCGACGGAGATTTGGAGCAACCGCCAGAGGAAATTCCGCGGTTGATCGAACAGCTTCGGCAAGGCTTTGATCTCGTGTCTGGTCGGCGCACGAATCGAACGATCTCCAAATTCTGGCGTGCGATTCCGAGCCGCACGGCGAATTGGTTATTGCGGCGTGCGACGGGCTGCGACGTCCGAGACATGGGCGGGATCAAGGCATTGCGTGGCGAGATCGCGCGGTCGCTCAGACTTCGGCCCGGTCAACATCGGTTTCTGCCGGCGACCGTGCATGTACTCGGCGGCAATGTCACGGAGATACCGGTCGCGGCCCATCCGCGATTCGCGGGGCAGAGCCATTACGGAATTTCGCGAACGGTCGATGTGTTGTTGGATGTGGCGTACTTCGCCAGCCAAACGTCGGGACACGGTCGGCCGGTGTACTTGTTTGGCCGGATCAGTTTGGGTTTGTTGGCGGTTTCCGGCTTGCTGGCGTTGAACGTCGTGATCGCCTTGTTAGCTGGGTCGTCGGTCGCGGCCTGGCCACTCGCGCTGCTGACGGTCGGGTTGAGCCTTTCGGCGTTGATGTTTTGGGCCGTCGGTGCAACGTGGGAAAGTGCGCTCGAAACGCAGTCCGCCGTACTGGATCGCCGTTCCTGGCGAATGAAGTCGGAGCCAATCGAAGCTCGCGCGGAGTCACCGCGACGACGAGCGGGCTGACAATGACATATTCATTCTCCGCCGACGAACGGATTGTCCAGGGCCTTACCGGTCAGGAAGTTCAGTCGCGTCGCGCCGATCACTCGCCATTCGTTCTGTTCGCGTTGCCAAGTCAATTCCCAGCGAGTCGGACGATGGCCGAATTGCCGAACCGTGGCGGAAGCACGAAAGTGAATGACCGCGCGACTGTTATTATTCGACAGCGTGGTTCGCACGTCAGAGATGCGAACATCGTCTTCGAGATCGACCATTCGCAAAGCCCCAACCACCATCCCGCGAACTTCCCGAGCGTTCGGCGAGATGAAATTCAGCGTCTGCGGTTCGGGGCCAGGAACCAGCGCGTTCACTAGCCCGATCTCCCGCGATTCCCGCTGAAATGTTTCGACCAGATCCAACAATCGCTGCTCCACCACTTCGCTCTCCGTGACGATCAGTTGCTCGACCACGAACACGATCCCGCACAGCGCCACACATAAACAGGCTCCGGCCAAGAACCCCGTCCGCCACTGCGACAAAAATCCGAGAAACAGCAAAACGCCCAAAATGCTGATCCCAATGATCGGCGGCCAAGGTGTTTCAGTGAACCACATGGTGTGTCTCGCTCAAGTCGGGGGATTTCGATTTCCAGCAATACGTGATTTCAAGGATCGGAATGCTGGCTATTTTTGCAAGATTCCGGCGTGGCCACGGATGAACTGCAAACGTGACACAATCGCGACGAATTTCAGAATGGCGGAAATCGCGACCAAAGAGAGCACACATCGCGTCAAACGAGCGCTCGTCATTTGCGGCAACTCGTAGCACATTGAATGCTTTGTCTCATCAATCTCTCCCGCCGAGTTGCCGAAAGAGGGAACCTCGGTCGATCGCAGCCATCGATTGCGGAAAACTGATACTGCCTTGGAACGCGGTCTGTTCCAGAAAATCAGGATGAACGTGGAATTTGAAAGGATGTCGAGTGTGAGCGGCTAGCGGGATGATGATGCGCAGCATCGTCGCCGGAATGAGGAATTGACTCGTCGGACGCGGAGTTGGAAGTGGTCGTCAAGAAGCGGGTGGGACCACTCCGACTCAGCGGCTGGATGAGAAGCATTCGTTGAATGCCCGAAAAGCAGTAGCGCCAGGCGGTCGCCGACATGGGGAAAAAACGCAGCGCAAGTATCGCATAACCTGACGTTGCTCTCGACCCAACGGTGACGACCAGCTCAATGGCGAAATGGCGTTATTCTTTTAGTTCCAAGGTCACAGAAGCTTTTCCCGATTCTGGAACGTCAGCGGTCAAGTCACTCGATTCCACAACTCCATAACGCTCAGGAACGAGATGTTTCGTGGTGCCACGTGCCTCAGGAGGCTGTTCTTTTCCATAGTTTGGAGAGGCCGTATCGAAGTAAGAATTGTCTGCTCCCACAGTTTCGATCTTCGAAACCGTGACCTTATGCTTTCCCGCAACAGTTCCATCGCCAGCCTCAAAGGTCGTCAATGAAAACTCTCCGGTTTCGGACGACATTCCTGTCGCACCGGGTCCGGTCGTCGGATGAAACACAACCGTAGCGCCTGCCAATGGGCTTCCTTTGTAGGTGACCTTGCCGCTCACAGAAATTGTTTTCGGACGACTTGCGGCCCCTTTGTCGTCGGCCCCACCGCAACCGACAATCCAAAACGCTAGACAACATGAAGCCAGAAGAATGGCCTGTGAATTCGATCGGTATCGGTTCATATTCGCTCCTTAATTGTGTGCTGAAAACAAACAAAACAATCGCCTGACGATTTCCTAATATCGTCAGGCGATTGAGATTTAGCCGAAGCTCGAATTGATCGAATTGATCGAGCTGTGATTTGGTCATGAGGACTTAGAACTCAGAGACGACTTCTCGGCCCATTCGTGTCCCCAGCGCACCCCAAATCCCATACGGACTCGGAGTTCCTAGGCTTCCAGCTCCAGGTGGTGCCGCAGCCGGATTTCCAGCGTTGATCGTTTGGTTGACGAAACGGACCGCACCGTCGGCCATGGCCACATGAACTCCCCCTTGGTGGAAGCTCGATGCCGAATAGATGGCTTGGTTCGGATCCTCGTTGTTGTTGTTCACAGTACATGAGGGAGAATTTGGTGCGAGAACCGTTTGAAATCCAGTAAATGCTGGACGTCCGTCTCCCCATCGATATCCTCGAGTAGCATCTCCGTTAGATCCCGCAATGAAACGCTTTTTGTTAGCAGGATCCAAGAAGGCCAGACACGCAGAGGGATTCGTATCAATCGCGGCTGACTGTACGCGAACCTGGCCATCGACTTCCAAATTGTCGCCCCCATCCGCAGGCGAACGTTTGGTTTCTGAAAGAGCGATCGTATTGCTCGTCCCATCTTTCAAATCTCGAATACCAACCGGAGTTCGGCCGCCGAATATGCCTCGGAAATTTGCCGGACTATTATCCTCCAAGCTCGTTGTGCGGTCACCATGATTACTGACGTAGCTGTTTTTCCCCTGG